>QCEM01000030.1 GCA_003280605.1 SAR116 cluster bacterium AG-355-O21
GACAAGCAGCGCCCAAATCATCGCCACGGTGTGCCACAGCGGCGGCGCCGCCGGCATCACAAGTTGTGGCTCGCTTGTGCCGGGAACAAAAGCTGCAGATAGCGTATGGTCGGTCATGGTGGTGCGCTCATCAAAATTATGGGCGCTATTTGGGGTGATCTAAAGGTTTTGGAAAGCCAAAATTATTCGCCCTCTTGATCGGGTTTTTCGATCAGTCAAATCCCTGGCCGCAAAGGCTTCGATAGCCTGCGGCCAGGGTCTTTAATTTAGGCCTTCGAAAGTAAGCTTTCGAGGGCGTCTTGGTCGATTCCTTGGCCTGCCGCAGTGGCCACAATGTCGTTCCACGCGTCAACCGCCATCGGCAGCCCGTGGGCCTGGCGGTCAGCCATTACCATTTGCTCTTTTTCGCCTGGAATGAGGACGGCATCACAGCCACTTGCCGGCACCGAGGATTTTAAGAAGGCAACATAGTTTTTAACCTCAGCGACAAATGAATCGTCTGAATGAAAAACCTTCAAATCCAGATAGATTGAGAACATGCCATTACAAAACCGCCGTTTTTCAGGTTCATCAACGCCGCCTGCACAGCCTGATCCGGTTAACGCCCCGGCCATCATTTCCATCAAGAAATTCAGCCCCGAGCCTTTATGTGCCCCAAAGGTCGTCAGGGCACCGTCGCCGTCACCTGCCGCTGGGTTGGTTGATGTCGCACTGTCACCGTAAAGCGGTACCGGATTAGACGTTAACTTGCCGTCACCATCAATGATGGCATCGCCCGGCAGGGCTTTACCGCCCTTCAAAGCAACCAGGGCCTTGCCTTCGGCAACTGTTGAGGTTGCCATATCAAGAATGATTGGCGTCTCGCCGGTGACCGGAATCCCGGCTGAAATGGGCGAGGTGCTCATACGTTTCGAAACACCGCCGAAAGGAGCGACGATTAAGCTGCCACGAACATTGACCATGTGAATAGAAACAATGTTCTCGGCGGCGGCGCGCTCGGACCAATCGCCGATTCGGCCAAGGTGGCCTGCATGTCTTAAGCCAACAACGGCAACCCCATGGGTTTTGGCCCGCTCAATACCCACATCAACGGCCTGCTCGCCGATGCTCTGGCCAAACCCAAACTTGCCGTCAAGAATGACAATGGAGCCACTATCTTGGACCACATCGATGGTTTGGTTTGGTACTTGGCGACCTTCACCGATCCAGGCCACATAGCGGGGAATGCGGATCACTCCGTGGCTATCATGGCCGCGCAGATTGGCGCCGGTGAGGCGCGTTGCGATGGTATCGGCTTCCTCAGGATTGCAACCGGCGCGGTTGAAAATCTCGCGCGCCAGATTGATCATGCCGGTAGCCGGAACCAGCACATTGCCTTGTTTGTCATGAGCCAAACTCATTGTCATTCTCCCCTAAGCGCGCATTTCTGTTGTAATTTGTCCCATCGCTGCTGCATAGGCGCGCAAGTCAGAACTGATGGTGGTTAGATCAAAGCCTTCGGCGATCATTTTACGGGCATATTCCGTGCTGCCACAATGAATGCCGATTTTAATGCCGGCTGCTTTGCAGGCGTCACGGATCTGCATAATCGCAGCGACCATTTCAGGTTTGGTGTGATCCATGCCGGGACCATAACCAAGCGACAGGCTTAAATCCGACGGGCCAACATACATCCCAGTCAGACCGGGGGTAGCAACGATTTCGGTGACGTTTTCCAGTGCCTCGCGGGTTTCAATCATTGCCAGGGTAACGACCGCATCATTTGCTTTGGCGATATAGTCGGCACCGTGGATCAACATCGCCCGGGTTGGCCCGGCGGAACGATAGCCTTCCGGCGTATAACGACAAGCGCCGACAAATGCTTCGGCATCGGCGCGGGTGTTGATCATCGGGCAAATCACCCCCAATGCCCCGGCATCAAGCAATTTCATGATGATCCCAGGTTCATTCCACGGCACCCGAACCATCGCTGTCTTGTCGCTGGTTGAGACGGCTTGCAGCATGCTCAAAGCGATTTGATAATCGTTCAGGCCATGCTGCAGATCGATGGTCACACTGTCAAAATCCTGCATGGCGGCGATTTCGGCTGTGATGGCGTTTGGGATGGCCAACCAGGCATTGATGGCACCGTTACCTTTGTCCCAGGTTTCAAGCAATTTATGCTGCATTTTTCTCTCCCTCAGGTGGCGCTTTTGGGTTAGCGCGGTAGAACCTCTGGATTGACGACGACCTCTGGGTTGAGCTTACCATCGAATAAGTCCAAGACATTTTGCGCACTGCGATATGACGACCGCTGTGCTGCTTCGTTGGACATGCCGCCCACATGCGGGCTGACAATCAGGTTATCGAGGTTAAACAGAGGGTGATCGCCAGGTGTTGGCTCGTCCACAAAAACGTCTAAGCCAGCGCCGCCAATGTGACCGCTTTTCAAGGCCTCAAACAATGCAGCCTCATTCACCAAGCCGCCCCGAGCGCAATTGATGACCAGGCTGCCTGGTTTCATCATGGCCAATGTTTCGGTGTTTAACAGATCAAAGGTGTCAGCATTTTTGGGGCAATGTAAGGTGACGGCGTCAGCGTCCCGCAAGCCTTCTTCAAGGCTTGCAACCGGCACATAGCCGGCGGCCGTAATGACGCTGTCATCAACGAGAGGATCGTAGATGGTGACAGTCATATCAAATGCTTTGGCACGGGGTGCGATTTCTTGTCCAATCCGCCCGAAGCCAACGACAAACAAGGTCTTACCGGCAACATCGAAAAGGCTGTTTGCAGCGCGCACCTCGTTATACCTGCCAACTCTGGTTTCACCATCAAAGACAGCTTGGTTTTTGGCCAGTGATAACAAGAATGAAAACGCCAGCTCTGCGACTGAAATTTTATTGCCGTCGGTGGCGATAACGAGCGGAATATTGCGCGCATTCAATGCCTCAAGGTCGACCGCATCATAACCAACACCATGCCGGGAAACGATTTCGAGATGTGGTGCAGCTGCAATCATCTCGGCCGGCAAGGGTGTGACTCGCAGGATCACTGCATGGGCGCGGGCAATGGCCGCTTTAAAGGCTTCCTCGCTATAGGGATTAAGCTCAATCACCTCAATATCATCTCGCTGATGCAAGATGGAGCTGCCTGCCGAATGAATTGGCTGGGCCAATACAACTGTTTTTTTCATGCCATCGCTCCTTAATGAATTTCAGCTGAATCGGCCATTGCTTGTTTCAGAATATCAATGTTGAACCCAGGCTTGCGCGCGGCCCCCAAGATCACCGCTTCGCGGCGGGCAATCAATTCAATTGCCGCCGGCAGCGCCGTCACCGCTTCCGCGGGAATGACAACGGCACCATGCTGATCGGCATGAATGATGTCATTGCTGTCAACCTCCATACCGTGCACCGTCACCCGCGGGCCAATCTCGACCACGTGAACATGAGCGTGACTAGGGCCGACCTGACCGGCCAACAGCTGAAAGCCTGCGGCGCAGTCATCAAGATCTCGGATTGAACCGCTGGTGACCACGCCAAGACAGCCAAGGCCCTTGTGAATGGCAGTATTCACTTCACCCCAAAAGGCACCGACACCAGGATGGGGATCCAAATCTTCAATTACGCTGATTGTGGGGCCGGGGGCATCGGCAACATATTCATAATAGGCGGCACGATGACTGCGTGCAGCGGCGGCAGGCATTGTTGAGGGTGTTGCGGCACGAATGCTGGCGGTCCGTGCATATCCAATGATCGGCTTTAAGCTTGGCCGCGCACAAACCAGGGGGCTGGTTGTAAATCCATAACCGCGGCGCGCCGGCACAACGATTTCCAAAGCATTGCAAATTGTTGGGGTATCCCACTCAGTCAAGACCTCAAGGTCAGCGGCGGTAAGGGGTACTTGGTTCATAACAACAACCTTTTTTAGGGCAAGAAAAATGACGGCGAGAGCAAAAAGTTAAGGGCATTACGGGGTATTGTCACGACCCAACGGCGCTGGTGTCGGGACGTGCAGAGGGCCGCCTGATAGGCGGCCCTCATGACAGTTGGTTTTGGCCGAGGCCAGAAGTGTTTTGGGTCCGGCCGCGCTAACGGCCAAAGATCTGTTGCGGCAGCCACAACGCCAATTGCGGGAAGTACACAACAGTCGTCAGGCCAATCAACTGTAACATCACGAAGGGGATAATACCTTTGTAGATTTCCTGCATTTTAACCGAAGAAGGTGCCACGCCTTTCATATAGAAAAGCGCAAATCCGAAAGGCGGCGTCAGGAAGGATGTTTGCAGGTTGGTGGCAACGAGGATCGCAAACCAATAGATCACCTGCGCCTCAAGGAACTGTATCTGGGCAGCATTTTCCGGTACCTCCAGTCCTAAATGCGGCGCAAAAGCAGGCGCCATGGTGCGAATAACAGGTGAGAACACCGGCAAGATGATGAGCGTAATCTCCAGGAAGTCGAAGAAGAAGCCCATAATGAAGATCGCGCCCATCAGCATGAACAGCAATGGCCATGGGCCAAGCTCCAACCACTCGATGAATTCGATAATCAAGTCCTCGCCGTAAACATTCCGGAAAATGGTCGAGAATGCGGTCGCGCCAACAAAGATGAAAAAGATCATCGCGGTTGTTAACGCTGTGCGGTGAACAACCTGCTCTAAGACGTCTTTGCTTAAGGTGCGATTGAACCAAGCCAGGGTGAGCGAGCCAAAGGCACCAACGCCGGCAGCTTCGGTCGGCGTTGCCCAGCCAGCGAAAATCGAGCCAAGAACCAACACAATCAGGAAGATCGGTGGCACGAAACCACGCAGGATGCCTCCCAACATGGTGTTACCTTCCGAGCGGCCCATGATCATTGAGGCGAGGAAAACCCCGAGGAAGCCAATCACTTTCCAATTTAAAGATTCAATCGTGTAATGGCCAACGAAGGCGATCGCCACGATCACCGCAACAATCCCAAAATAGCGCAGCACGCTTTGAATTTGCGTTGGATCAATCTTGACCGCGTCTTCAGGCAATGGCGGCGCCAGGCTTGGTTTGACGGAGCACATGGTCATGATGTAGGCGAAATAAAGGCCCGACAAGACCATCCCCGGCAAGATTGCGCCGATAAACAGGTTGCCCACCGAAACGGCCAGCAGATTTGCCATCAGCACCAGCATGATCGACGGCGGGATAAGGATACCCAAAGTCGCTGATGCCGCGATTGTGCCAGTTGCCAGCGCCGGGTGATAACCACGGGCCAACATCGCCGGCAACGCAAGCAAGGTCATCATAACAACCGACGCACCGATGATCCCGGTTGTGGCAGCCATGATTGTGCCCATAACAGTCACCGATAGGGCCAAAGCCCCTGGAACCCGCCGCAGCATGATTTGTAAGATATGCAACAGATCTTCAGCAACCCGCGACTTCTCAAGCATTGTTCCCATAAACACAAAGCAAGGAACAGCGACCAGAATAGGGTTTTGAACCGCCCCGGAGGCGCCATCGCCGCCCCAAATCCGCTGGATTACCTGGAAGAAGACATTCAACTCAAAAATCTCAAGGTAAATTGCGAAACCACCAAAGATGACTGAGATACCGCCCAACGCAAAAGCGACAGGGAAGCCGGTGAACAAGGTAAGCGCCAGCGCCACAAACATATAGGCACCGACAAACTCATACATGTGGTCGTAAAAGACCTCGAATAACTCGTGCATCACTTAGGTTCCTTTTTCCGCTTGCAGGGCGCGCTCGGCTTCAAGCCGGGCTGCTTCTAATTCCCGCGCTTCATCGGCGAAAATTTCTAAGGAATGGCGCGCGCTTTCTTGGTCCTCTTCGCTTCCAAAGAGAAAGCCGATCAGCCGCACCAGGGTTGCGATAACTGCCATTAGAGCAATGGCAAAGCCAACAATCATGGCGCTTTTGATGAACCAACGCTGTCCCAAACCAGTCATCGATTCTGACCCTTCACCTTGATTGAAGGACAGAACAGTGATGTCGATTGAGTAATTAATCATCAAAACAAGGAAGGGAATTGCGAGAATGATCAGGCCCCCCAACTCCAGCCAAGCTTGAATTTTGTGCCGGAAAAGTTCCCGAAAAACATCAACCCGGACGTGGGCGTTGGACAAGTAGCCAAAGCCAAAGGTCAACATGAGCAAGGCACCATGGAAATGCCACTGCAGATCCTGCAAAATGGTCGACACGGAGATCCCATATTCCATTGTAAAGCCGGAAAAATAAATCCGGGTCACATCAATTTTACGCGTGATCACATCAAACATTATGACGGCAATCAAAGGGAGAATAATCCACCCAATTTTTTTGCCGATGCTGCGGGCAATTGTGTCAAGCACCTGCGCGCCAGCTAATAAAGAGCCCATTTCACCTCCGATCACACCATTAAACTTATGGCGTCATGTCCTGTTTTCTCTGTGATCACCGATCACTTGTTTAGTTATCTACGTGATCCCCGATCACTGGGGTGTTATTAAGAAAACGGCGGCTGGTTATGCCGCCGTTTTCAAATTGCTGATCTAAATCTATCGTTTGACCGGCTTATTTCAGATAACCGCGCTCACCCCAGATTTTGTATTGCTCGTGGAATTCCGAGTAGCTTTTCCAGAGTTTAGCAACGTCTGCATTTGCAGCAACTTGCTCTTTGAGGACTTCCTCCCAAGCTGCACGCAGTTCGTCCAAAACCGAATCTGGCCAAGTCATGTTTTTCACGCCGTCTTTTTCGTTGGCGATCATAGCGGCTGGCTGAAGTGCTTCACCTTCGGCCAATTCCCAAGCAATGTTTGCTGCACAGGCAGTTTCAAACATGGCTTTATGCTGCTTTGACAACTTTTCCCATTTCTTCATGTTGACAACGATTTCGTTGGTTGTTGACTGCTGATGCCAACCTGGGAAGTAGTTGTATTTGGCGATCTGATAGAAACCGAGTGAACGGTCAATGGCGGGCATGGCAAATTCAGTTGCGTCAATGGTGCCCAGCTCAAGTGCCGGATAAATGTCGCCGCCAGCCAACTGCTGGGTTGACACGCCGAACTTTTGCATCACCAGGGCGCCCATGCCGAAGAAGCGCATTTTCAGGCCCTTCAACTCAGAAAGGTCATTAATTGGCTTCCGGAACCAACCTGATGTTTCCGGCGGGATCATGCCACAGTAGAAATAGTTGATACCGTCTTTGGCATAGATTTCTTTGCCCATCTCGATGCCGCCGCCGTAACGCAACCAAGCGTTAAACTCAAGCGCGCCTGGGCCAAATGGCCAAGTCGACATGAACGCCAAAGCTGCGTTTTTACCTTGGTTAGCACCAGGGGTACCATAAGCGGCGTCGATCGCACCTTGGCTCACCGGATCGTAGTAAGCGTAACCGCCGGCCAATGCGCCTGGCTCAAAGACTTTGATGTCGAAGTCACCATCCGACATGTCTCTGATCATACCCGAAATCCGTGGTCCAACCGGACCAATAACGGCAAGGTTAGTACCGAAAGCAGAATGCATTTTCCAACGCACTTTCTTTGCTTCGGCGTCTACCGATGCCATTGTCAGTGCAATCGCGGCAGTCGCAACGATAGCCCCAACTTTTTTAGTAAACGTAAATTTCATTGATTCTTAGCCTCCCTGTTTGAGCAGACCATTATGGCTCTGTCATCCATTTGTAATACCTGCGGAGTGTGCGCTGAAAGAGCCGAAGGTGTCAACTAACATGGACAAAAAAGTTCCTTTTTTGGCTTAAATTTCGCTGCCTTAGCCTAAATTTTTATTGTGCAGCGCAACAATCTTTCATGAGGTCTTAAATTCATAATTTTATTTACAAAATACTAACGGTTTCGACCGCTCTGCCGGGATGCTGATTTTAATCCAAAAGTATCAGATACACGATGGCGCTAGGGCTGTGAATTACCGATGGCACTGGCAAATTTTGAGCGCCCGCCGGCGGCATTACTGCGAAAGTTGCGTTGACGTATGACGCTGTCCAGTCAATCCTGCTCGCAGATATAAAAAGCCTGTTTTTAAAGAAGAATTTTATGACCCCGCTCCCTCTTGCCGACAAACGCGTCTCATGGATCGCGCTTGCGGTGCTGCTTTTATGCTTTGTTTTGGTGGTTGCATCACGGGGTGCAAGCGAAAGCTTCGCTGTCTTCCTTTTGCCGCTCGGGGTTGAATTTGGGTGGGGGCGCAGTGAGCTGACATCCATTTACACGGCGCTGATGATTTCGTTTGCGATCGCCTCACCCTTGGCAGGGATTATTTTTGATCGGTTTGGTGCCCGGGTTGTTTACGGCTTGGGTATTCTGATGCTGGCCCTAGGTTATGGTTTGGCAGGGCAGATTTCGGTGCTCTGGCAATTCTATCTTTGTATTGGGGTGATTGGCGGCATTGGTGCCGCTTTTGTCGGCTTGGTGCCGGCGTCGGCATTGATTGGCCGGTGGTTTCGCAATCGCCTCACGACAGCAATGGGTTTCACCTCCGCGGGGCTTGGTTTTGGTGGCCTGATTGTTGCGCCATCGGCCCAAATTATCATTGATGCCAGCGGCTGGCGGTTTGGATATTTCGCCCTCAGCTTGGTATTTATCGGGCTGTTGCCAATTGTGTTGCTGTTGCCGTGGCGGCGGATCGAAGCCGGGCCGGCAAATAACCAAGCCCCGGAAAGCCGGCTTAGGCCGCCAACACTTAGTTTCCGGCAATTGCTTGTTACTCTGCTCGAGGCGACCAAGGTGCGGACCTTTTGGGCGCTGGTCTTGGTTTATATTTTAACCGGTTTTGCGGTTTATACGATTGTGCTGCAGTCAGTTGCCTATCTGGTTGACTATGGTTTCAATCCCATAGAAGCGGCGGGGGCTTTCGGGTTGACCGGCATGATGACCTGCGTCGGTATGGTTGTGACTGGCTATGCAGCAGATCGCTTTGGTAATTTGATCACCGCCACCACCTCTTATGCGGTCACGGCGCTGGGTGTATTTTGTTTGATGATGGTGCAGTTTTGGCCGTCATGGGTCATGGTTGGCGGCTATATCCTGGCGGTCGGCGGTACCTTGGGGGTTCGCAGCCCAATGATTCAGGCGATTGCATTGCGGCGCTTTGCTGGTCCTGGATTTGGTGTAATTTTCGGTGCGGTTTCGATTGGCCAAGGGCTTGGTGCCGGCGGCGGTGCCTTAATCGCCGGCTATCTGCATGATCTAACAGGCAGTTATACGGCCAACTTTCTTTGGTCATTTGTCAGTGTCGCTGCCGCTGTTATGGTGTTTTGGATGTTTCCGGAACTACAGGATAATCCTGCTGATCGCCGCCGCCGCGCAAAATCTCAGCGCCGCCTTCCAGAGGAGAAAACCAATGACTGAACTTTGGTTTGAAAGTGCCACCATGCTGGCGACCCGGCTTAAGGCTCGGGAGATTTCTGCGCACGACTTGTTGGGAATGTTTCTGAGCCGGGCGGCACAATTTGATGGCGCCATCAATGCCATTATCTGGCGTGACGAGGGTGCTGCCCGTGACCGTGCCGATGCCGCTGATGCTGCGTTTGATCGTGGCGAAGATTGGGGCCCGCTGCACGGTGTGCCGATGACCATCAAAGAAGCCTTTGATTGGGTCGGTTCACCAAGCACTTGGGGAGATCCGGTTTTCAAAGATAATTTCCCAACTCAAAATGCGGACGCGGTGCAGCGTTTGATTGATGCCGGTGCCGTCATTTTTGGGAAAACCAATGTGCCGCTGCATTTATCGGATTGGCAAAGTTTCAACAGCATTTACGGGACCACAAATAACCCGTGGGACTTAAGCCGGGTGCCGGGCGGCTCCTCGGGGCGATCGGCTGCGGCGCTGGCCGCTGGGATGTCGGCCTTGGAGGTCGGCTCCGACATTGGCGCGTCGATCCGCAACCCGGCACATTATTGCGGGGTATATGGACATAAGCCGACCTGGGGGATTATCCGGTCACGTGGGGCATTGTGGCCAGGTCAGATCTGCGAGGATGATTTATGTGTCAGTGGTCCGTTGGCGCGCTCGGCCGATGATTTAGAACTGGCTTTAAAGATCATGGCTGGTGCCGATCAACAGTAAGCGGTGGGTTGGACCCTTGATTTACCGCCGCCGCGGCAACAAACCTTGGCTGACTTTAAGGTTGGCGTGATGCTGACCAACCCGAATTGTACCCAGGATGATGCCCTTACCGAACAGCTGCAGCGAACCGTTGACGCGCTGGCGGCAGCAGGGGTCCAGGTCGATGACGGCGCACGGCCGGACATAGACACCAAAGATGCCTTTGAGACCTATTTGCTGCTGCTGCGTTCAGCCACTGGCGCACATGCCGAGCCTGAGGCTTTTGCCGCTTTTTGTCAGCGTGCCGAGGCCGCAACCGAGGCCGATAAAAGCTATCATAATTTGGTCGATCGCGGGGTTGCCCTGCGCCATCATCATTGGCTGAAACTGAATGAAAAACGCTACCAGATGATCGATGCCTGGGATGCATGGTTCAAGGATTATGATTTGCTGTTGTGCCCGATCGCTGCGTCGGCTGCTTTTGTGCATGATCAAGCAGGCCAGCGTGCGGATCGGACAATTGCGATCAATCAAGGCCAAGAACCTGTGGTCGATCAGCTGTTCTGGGCCGGCTATCCAAATATGGCGTTCTTGCCGTCAACTGTCGCACCGGCGGGGCGCACAGCTTCTGGATTGCCGTGCGGCTTGCAGATTGTGGCGAACCGTTACCGTGACTTAGAGGCAATCCATTTTGCCCGCTTGATGGCCGATGTGGTCGGTGGTTTTCAGCCGCCACCCGGTTATTAGACCGCTAGCGCTTAATCGTCGAGTTAAGGTGTAACGGCTGGTTACTTGCGGCTTAAGCGCGTGACCGCGTCATCAATCGCCTGGGCATGTTCCGGGGTGTCATGAGCGACCGCTTGAAAGGCTGCCGACATCTCCAGAAGGGAGGCGAGATCTAAGCGCTGACCCTCGCGCAACAACCGTTTGGCAAGCCGCAAACCAGGCCCGCCGTGGCGGGCGATGCGTCTGGCCAGGGCGCTCGCGTGGTCAAGCAATTGATCATGGGCAACCACCCGTGAGACTAAGCCCCATTCAGCCGCCGTCGGGGCATCAATAGGGTCTGCTGTGAACATCATTTCGGCGGCCCGTGCATGGCCTATGGCGCGCGGTAGCAGCCAGGCACCGCCATCGCCAGGGATCAAGCCTAAGCTCACGAAGGTTTGGCAGAACACGGCTTTCTCAGAGGCAATACGCATGTCGCACATTGTCGCCAAATCACAGCCGGCACCCATCGCCGGGCCATTGACGGCGGCGATGGTTGGAATGTCTAACTCGTAAAGCAGGCGTGGAATGCGTTGCACCCCATGGCGATAGCCCTCACGAATATCATTGCTGTTGCCCGCAAAGGCGCCGCGCCGTTGTTGCACATCCTTAAGGTTTCCACCTGATGAAAAAGCCGGGTCGGTGCCGGTAATGATTAACACCCGTACCGATGCATCGCGGGCACTCCGTGTTAATGCCTCACCAAGCGGGTCAAGCAAGGCATCATCGGTTAAGGCGTTGCGGGTTTCCGGCCAATTCAAGGTTAATGTGAGAATCCCGTCCTGTTGTGCCAGTAACACCTTATCAGCCATCTTGATCCCTCCCGTGATGAATTTCCGACTATACCAGCTGGCCAATTATTGGCCAGATCGTGAGACAGTGATACACCTCAAAAAGCGCCGTCCGGCGATGTGCTGCCTGTTCCCGTGAATTGGTTGCAGGAATTAGACCAAGGAATGGAGCCAAAGTGATGATCGGGGTGCCGCAATTCGTGGCTGCACGGACACCATTCTATTACGGCTGGGTCATCCTGGCCTGTATCTGTTGTGTTAGTTTTGCCCGTCAGGGTGCAGCGGTTGCAACCTTATCTATTTTTATTGGGCCAATGACCGATGAGCTTGGCTGGTCGCGGACGGCGATTTCCGGGGCTGTCTCACTAAGCGGCATTTTGGCCGCCGTGTCCTCGCCGATGCTGGGGCCACTTGTTGATCGCCATGGCGCTCGAACCCTGCTGATGTGGGCGGTGATGGCGATGGCGATTGGCTGCTTACTATTGGCCACAGTCGAAAGTTTGCCGCTGTTCTATCTTTATTTCTGTCTGGCACGCACCAGCTTTGCAGGACCGTTCGATCTTGGTATTTACGGCGCCTTGAACAACTGGTTTGTGCGGTTGCGGCCAATTGCGACCTCAATATCCACACTGTGGTTCATGGTCGGCCTGACCGCCATGCCGCTCATCGGTCACTTTGCCATGGGCGCAGGCGGAGACTGGCGCTGGGGATGGGTGGCGATCGCGGCGACAGTGGTGATCATGGGCTTTGTGCCAACGGCCTTGCTGTTGTTGCGGCGGCCGGAGGATATTGGCTTAAAACCTGATGGCGGGGTGGCCGCCAAAGCAGGTGCGGCCGCCAGCAGCAGTGAGGTCGAACCAAATTTTAGCCGTGCCCAAGCCCTGCGCACACGGGCATTTTGGGCGTTACTGGCATTCACCTTTTTGGCCTATCCGGTACAAGCAGGGGTCAGCCTGCATCAGGCCCCGCATTTGATTGAACTTGGCCTTAGCCCGACCATTGCAGCAACGGTCGTGAGCACTTTCTCGGCGGTATCTGGCGTTGTCGGTTTTTTGGTTGGTCCGATTGTTCGGCCCATAGGTGTCCGCTGGATGTTGTGTATGGTCGCCGGTTTTCTGGCCGCCGCAGCGTTCTTTATGAATCAGATTGAAACCCCCGTGATGGCTTATTTTGCCGCCGCTCTTTTTGGGGTTGGCATCGGTGGATTGCTGACTGTGCCAATGATTGCTTGGGCAGATGCTTTTGGCCGGCGAAGTTTTGGCGCCATTCGTGGTTTGGCGCTTTCGGTGCAGGTCAGTGGCCAGGCAATTGGCCCGGTCTTGTCCGGGATCCTGTGGGACCAAACAGGCAATTACCAGTTATCGTTAGTTGTCTTTACCGGTTTTGCGATTGCCGCCGGGGTTGCTGCACTCGGTTTTGTTAAACCGCAACAGCCCGCGCCGACGTTAACAACATAACATCGGCACGGGGCCGCACGATGATCGCCATGGCCTTAGAAGTAGATCGAGATGTCGCGGTGACCTGCGGTGCATTTGGCAAGATATAGGGCAACATGCTTGGGCAGTTTGTTCTGTAAGCGTAAACCGATGGTATCTTTAATCGCTGCATCATACGCCTGCACCGACGGCAGCAAGCTGTCGCGGGCCGCCGCCCGCCAACTGACTTCACGGTCAAGGGTCGCAATCGCTTGATTATAGGCTTTTTCAGCTTTTTCAAAGTTCGGTTTTTTACCGCGCACGACCCGCCGGATTTTCGCCACGGCTGAACGCACAGTGCTGCTTTCTTTCACTGTTCCAATGGTCTTTTCAACGGCCTTTACGGCGGCCTGGATCGCCTTGGCATCGCCGCCGGCAATGACTTTGTCGAGCGCCACCACGTCATCCCGCAATGCCGCAAGACCATCTGCGCTTTTCAGGGTGTCGACAAACTTGCCAATCGGCTGATAGGCGTTATCGACGGTTCGGCGATAGACCATACGGGCTTTTTTCTCGGCCAAAATTAGGCCTTGGAAAGCCTTCGAGCTCGCCGCCCAACCTGCCGGTAATGAGGCTACGGCGGCCTCTTTGGCGGCTGTCGTCTCAGCAATTTCCTCGGCCAGGGCGATAACCGTTGGATCGTTCTCACCTTGGCGGCGACGCAGGCGATTAAGCTCCTTGTTATCGACCTTCAACGTGGCTTCAAGCTGTTTTATGTTTCGCTCAATCTTACGGGCGACGCGCTGCAACGGCTGATAGTCGATTGCTGCGGTGCGCAGGTTTGCGGTCGCTTCATGGGCGGCTGAGATGGCCTCAAAGCTGCCGTTGGCGGCGGCAATACTGCCGGTAAGTGTCTTGGCCGTCTTTTCCGGAACCATTGAGAGATCCCAGGCCCTAGCATCTGCAATCGCAGCCCGGATAGCGGCATCATTATCGGTAAACTGAACGCCGACATAGTTTTCAATGCACATTTGCAGGCGGGGATTTTTTGGCGGTGGTGAGGTTTCGGCGGTCAGTGACAACCGGTTCGGCAGATAGTTGACCAATTGCGGGAAGCCACCAACGATCACCAAAGCCAAGAGTTGCAAGGCAATGAATGGGATAACGCCCTTATACATTGAAATCGTGCGGACAACGGCTGGTGCCACCCCACGCAAGTAAAACAGCGCAAAGCCAAAGGGAGGAGTCAGAAAGCTTGTTTGAATGTTGAGGCCGATCATCACCCCCAGCCAAACAGCGGTGATATTGGCCGATGGGTCAGCCAGCAAAATAGGCGCCACAATCGGCACCACAACAACAGCGATCTCAATGAAATCAAGGAAGAAGCCAAGCACGAAGATCACTGTCATGACGATGATGAACTGAGCCCAAAACCCACCCGGCAAACTGGTTAGGAAATCCCGAACCAGTTCTTCGCCGCCGAAAGCGCGAAAGGCTGCCGTGAGCATGGCCGCACCCAGCAGGATGATGAACACCAGCGACGATGTCTTCGCTGTTTCCATCATCACTTCCTGCATCGTATTTTCGATCCGAAGGGTGCGATAGCCACTCCACAACAACGAGACGGAGAAGAAAAAGACCGCGATCGCAGCAAGCGTGATACCGATCACGTCATCGGTGGTTTTGATATCGTTCACATTGACCGTGAAGACATTGATAACCACCAAAATACCAATCAGCGAGGTTAGCGCCATGATTGCCGGGTAAAAGGCGCCGCGATGACCGTCATACAGTCGGTATCCTGCCATTACCAAAGCGCCGGCAGCGCCAATTGCGCCGGCCTGGTTAACTGTTGCGATGCCTGTGATGATCGAGCCGAGAACGATGAAAATCAGTGTTAGCGGCGGCAACAGTGCCAGCAAGACCCGGACCAAGAAACCGCGATCATAATTCCCCTCATAAGCCACCGCCGGTGCAAGTTTTGGGTTCAGATATGACGCCACTAAAATGTAAATCATGTACAACGCGACAAGCACCAGACCGGGCAGAAGCGCGCCCATGAACATATCGCCGGCACTGGTTGAAATGACTCCAAACTCACTCGGCAGTGAAAAATCCCCGGTCGCAACTTTATATTCGGATTTTCGCAGCATGCCGGCCTGGTCGACAGCATTCGCCAGCTGATCGGCAAGGATGATTAATACAATGGATGGTGGGATGATCTGGCCAAGCGTTCCGGACGCGGCAATTGTGCCGGTTGCAAGGGAGTGTGAGTAGTTATTCCGCAGCATTGCAGGTAGGGAAATCAAGCCCATCGCAACCACGGTTGCGCCGACAATACCGGTGGTGGCCGCCAATAAAGCGCCAACGAAAACCACCGAAATCCCGAGGCCACCGCGAATAGGCCCAAAAAGCTGCGCCATGGCGACCAGCAAATCTTCGGCGATTTTTGAGCGCTGAAGCATGATGCCCATAAACACGAATAGGGGGATCGCGATCAGCGTGTCTCGTTCAACCTCCCAATAAATTCCTCGCAGGTTCGTTGTTCCTGCGGTCAACCAGTTAACGGGGCTGCCCTGGGAAAAATATGCATCTGGGTTGCCGGCGAAGATTTCACCTGTAAGCGCCGCCAGGCCAATGGCGACAATCGCTGACCCTGGTAAGGCAAAAGCCACCGGAAAGCCAGACGCTAACGCACCTGCCATTAACACCACCAGGATGAAGAGGAAAAAGAGTTCCATCGTTTTGACTATTCCTGAAAGTTAATGCGCTGACGCTTCGCTGCGGATACGCGCACCAGGTTGGTCAAGCCAATCAGCAATACTTTCTAAAAAGTAGCTAATGAACTGGACCATCATGGTGATTGCAAAAATACCTAGGAATGCAGCCATTAGATATTTGACATACATGCCAAAACCCGATTGTGAGATTTCGTAATTCACCAATGGCCCACTGATAATGCTGGAGGTGCCAAGGAAGCCGATAATCAAAATCAGCCAGCACATTGGCAAGCCTAAGGTGACGCATCCAATGGCGTTCACCAGGCCTTTGGTCTTCGAAGAAAACTGCGCGTACAAAACATCGACGCGGACGTGCCCGTCCTCAAACAAGGTGTGAGCGCTGGCGAAGAGGAATAAACCGGCGTACCAAAAGCGCACCAAATCGCCTTGAAAGGCTTGCTCATAGGAGAACACGAAACGGCTAATGACAATGAAAAGTTCCGCAATAACCACCAGCATGGCCAGCCAGTGAAAGCCAAGCGAGCTGCGCATTATCGCAGCGACAATCGCACCGGCGGCAAATAAAGGCATGTGAACGACAGCACCACGAAAGCGCGAACGGCCAAGTTCCTGCGCTAAATCTTGTCCAACAGCGGCAGCCAGAACGCCCTCGACGCGGAGGAAAGAAATCACCATATCCGCTAGGCCGATGAATAAGATCGCCCAAAATGAGGCCCGAATAAGATAGACGGCAATTGCCATGATGGCTTCTGCATCACTGCGTAACGACCGCGCTGGCGACATTTTTGTCCAAATAATGGGCAGTACCACCGCGACACCATATACCAGCAGTTGAAGCCAGGCTTGGGTTGCCGAATAGTTCTTTTTTGGTGCGCTGACACCGAATAAACCCAGGTCACCGAACAGCGTTGGCACGCCCGGCCAACCTTGCCAAAACGTAAAAAAGTTAGAAACGATGAATGCGCCCGTGAGCGCCAACATGACCCACCCAAACATGCGCGCCGCAACAATAATCGCTGCGTGATTGTTCGGGGGTGTGCCTGCAGCAGACAGCTCAGTCATTATTCATATCCAAAGTTTTTGACCCAAAATTAACCACTGCCGGCAGGCCTGCGCCGGCCAAGTTTGGGATCGGCACCGGTGGTGCCGATCCCTATGTTATGCTTTTACAGACCCAAAACGCGGTTACGCTGAGCGTAATAACCGCTTTCGGAAAGTTTCATCCAGCCACCCACTTCGGCCCGGGCAGCAGCGAAGCTATCATGAACTTCAGCGGCCAAAGCGCTGTGTGCGCGGGTTTCTTCAAAGACTTCAGCAGAGGCGTCACCAAAGGCGTCATACACCTCATCACCGAATTCTTTAACGATCACGCCGTGCTCATTAACCAGCTTGGCCAAATACTTACCATTGTTGGCGTTGTATTCGGAGTAAGACAGGTCATTTGCTTGGCTTGCGCAAGCTTCAATGATCATCTGGTCGGATTTGGACAAGCTGCCCCACCATTCAGCATTCATGCCGAGCGAGTTATACCCGCCTGGCTCATGGAAGCCTGGATAGTAGTAGTATTTAGCGGCTTCGTAGAACTTCATCGCATAATCGTTCCATGGCCCAACCCATTCGGTCGCGTCAATGGCACCGGAGACAAGGTTCTCGTAAATTTGACCACCAGGCAGTGACACCGGTGAGGCTCCGAGTTTCGCCATCACGTCACCGCCAAGGCCCGGAATTCGCATTTTCAGGCCTTTGAGATCATCAGCCGAGTTGATTTCTTTGTTGAACCAACCGCCCATCTGCACGCCTGTATTACCGGACGGCAGGCATTTCAGGCCATATTCGGCAGCCAATTTATCCCACAATTGCTGACCGCCCATGTGATGGATCCAGGCAGCCATTTCGGTGCAGGTCAGGCCGAAAGGCACTGATGTAAAATAGGCCCAAGCAGGATGCTTGCCTTTCCAGTAGTAATCGGCAGCGTGATAGGCTTGCGCATTGCCGGATGCCACTTCGTCAAAGGCATCAAAGGCGCCAACACGTTCGCCGGCAGCGAAATACTTAACTTGAATGCGACCGTCGGAGGTGTCCTGAATTTTTTGTGCCAAACGCTGAGCACCGGTACCCAAACCAGGGAAGTCGCGGCCCCAGGAAGAGACGATGACCATCTCAATGCGTTGTTGTGCGATTGCTGGTGTCGCGAGCGTGCTTGCTGCGGCCCCACCGACCGCAACGGCGCCAGCACGTTTGATAAAAGATCTTCTTTCCATTTACATGGCTCCCAATAAGGTTTTCGACTTGCCCAAAATAGGGCAAATTTAACTCATGTCAGCGCCCAAGCCCCTAAGGCCTCATTGTATCATTGATGCTCAGCACGTTTTGTTGACACCACGATAACAGGACGTAGGACAATGCCCATTCACGCGAAGCATTTTCTGCTCGCCTGTGGATCGCTCTCTAGCGGACGCAATTCTTGTGCCTTTTCTTTGCCAAAGAGCGATTTAGTATAGATGAATAGTATTAAGCGGTAAATTAATCTTGATAGTGCGGAAAATGCTGCCCAACTGAAGCGCGGCAGGTCATTGCCAGGTCTTACACCGGTCGTCGGAACGCCCGAAACATAGGTGGTTATGCGATGCGATTGCCTAAATTGTTTGCAGCGTAGGGAATGAGCAGGCTGTGTTTGTCGGCGGTTGATTGGCCGATCAAGTAAGAGCTGCCAAATCTTCGGTATCTACTGCGATGTTGTTAGCACCCGCACAAACTGTCTGACGGCAGCAACGCTTATGCTCCTGGCACCGGCCGTTAGCGCTAAAATTCCCGCTTTAGGCATGATAAAAATCCTAATGATACCGGTGAATAATTCGACTGACGGATCCTGCCCGCAAGGGCTGCCGACGCGCCTCGGCAGATCGGCAGCAATTAATGCTGCCGATCCTGAAAAGGAGCGAGATTTACAGCCCCAAAATACGGTTGCGTTGTGCGTAATATGGAGCCTCTGACAGGTTCATCCGGCCACCGACATTAACGCGTGCGGCAACGAATTTGTCATTTACTTCGGCCACCAATGCGTTTTTGCCGCGGGTTTCCTCGAAAACTTCCTCTGAGGCCTCACCAAATGCATCATAAACGTCATCGCTGAAGGACTTGACGATGACACCTTCTTCCTCAATCAACTTGGCCAAGAAGTTACCATTATTGGCATTGTACTCGTCCAAAAAATGATCATAAGCTTTTCCGGCGCAAGCTTCGATGATCATTTGATACGGGCGTGATAAGCTTCCCCACCATTCAGTATTCATGTCCAGTGAGGCCGTCGAGCCCGGCTCATGGAAGCCTGGTTAATAATAGTATTTCGCGGCTTCATAGAACTTCATGGCGTAATCATTCCAGGGTCCAACCCATTCGGTGGCATCGATCGAACCTGAAACGAGGTTTTCATAGATCTGGCCGTCGGGCAGGGAGATCGGAGACGACCCCAGTTTTGACATCACATCGCCGCCAAGACCGGGAATTCGTATTTTCAGATCCTTCAGGTCATCGGCGGAATTAATCTCTTTGTTAAACCAGCCTCCCATTTGTGCCCCTGTGTTGCCGGCAGGCAGGCACTTAAGGCCAAATTCAACACCTAATTTATCCCATAATTGTTGGCCACCAAGATGGTTAATCCAGGCGGAAATTTCAGATGTTGTGAGGCCGAAAGGGACGGTCGTGAAATAGGCCCATGCGGCGTGCTTACCTTTCCAGTAATAATCAGCGGAATGATAGGCTGGCGCATTGCCTGAAGCGACTTCGTCAAACACATCAAAAGCCCTAACGCGTTCACCAGAAGCGAAATACTTAACGTTGATGCGGCCATCTGAGGTGCCGTGAATTTTTTTGGCCAACCGCTGCGCACCAGTGCCAAGTCCCGGGAAGTCTCTTGGCCAGCTTGAAACAATTGTCATATCGATCCGGTTTTGCGCGATTGCCGACGCTGCAAGTGTTGATGACGCGGCGGCGCCTTCAGCCGCCAGGCCAGCGTTTTTCATGAAAGATCTCCTATGCATCGACATTTCTCTTTTTTTGATTTGCAAGGGATTTTTCAGATGCCGCTTTTTGAGGATTTCCATTGTGCCGCAGGTGCCATGCAACGGGCTTGACTGCGAACCGATCCTTTTTTTTGGTGCGGCAATCATTTTCTACCGTGCAAAACTACCAAAAGGAGAAAATGTTAATTTTCAATAAATTTCTTAATCTAAAGCAATTGTGCTGCTTACCGTGATGTTGCCGGCAGGCAAGGCGCTTTTTTAGTCTCGGGAGGTTTGTGGATAGTGCAGCAGCCCGTCATCGATCACCGGCCAGGGTAATTTCTCGGCTGCGAAAACATGGCGTTCCGGCTGGTATTGCAGCGGGTCATCAAGAGTTGCCGCGTAGAGGTTGATTTCGTGATCTAGGCTTGCATGGGCATAGGCCATCGGTGTGCCGCAAGATTGGCAAAAACTGCGAGAAACCCTGGGTGAGGAGCGGTAGACAGTCGGCAAAACTCCGCTCCAACTAAAGCTGTCGATGGCCACCCCGAGGAAGCTTGTCATATGGGAGGCCGTTTGCCGCCGGCAGCTTTCGCAATGGCAGTGGGCTGACCACAAAGGCTGGCCCGAAAAAGCAAAAGTCACCCTGCCGCAAAGACAATGTCCGGTTGTTGTCATGATGCCCTCTCCGCCGCCCAATTGGCTTGCTTGCGCTGTTTGATCTTTCCGGCAATGATAAAGCTAATGGGCGGTCGAGAAAACCTTCATGGTTGTAAAAATGTGAAATCCGTCATGGCTTTGGTGTTCTGATGAGTAAGGCTTTTACCAAAGAGACAGAAACAGAAGATCTTGAAATTGATGCCGCAGAGGCCCCTCCGACCGGCGCACGCAACTACATCACGCCTGCGGGTTTGCAGCGCTTACATCAAGAATTAAAGCAGCTGCGCTCTGTTGAACGGCCGAAAGTTGTCGAGATTGTTTCTTGGGCCGCAGGCAATGGTGATCGCTCTGAAAATGGT
Source organism: SAR116 cluster bacterium AG-355-O21 (assembly GCA_003280605.1). Taxonomy (GTDB): domain Bacteria; phylum Pseudomonadota; class Alphaproteobacteria; order Thalassobaculales; family Thalassobaculaceae; genus TMED26. Next base: position 20,743 of record QCEM01000030.1, read on the forward strand.
GACTACATCTACGGCAAAAAGCGGCTGCGGGAGATTGATCGCCGCATGCGTCATCTGCTCAAACGTATTGAAATCGCCGAGGTTGTCGATCCGCAACGCCAAACCAATCATGAGCAGGTATTTTTTGGGGCAACGGTGCGCTACCGCAACAGCCGTCAAGATGAACATGTGGTGCGGATTGTCGGCGTTGATGAGGTGCGCCATGAATTGGGCGAGATAAGTTGGGTCGCACCAATTGCACGCGCGCTGCTGAAAGCCGAGGAGGGGGATATCGTCCATCTGCGGGTGCCCGGCGGCATGGAGGCACTTGAAGTGATGGAAATTCGCTATTCTTAAGTTAGGCTGCTCTTAAGTTAGGCTGCTCTTAAGTTAGGCTGCTCTTAAGTTAGACTGCGCCGCACCGCGATTATTGGCGGCGCAGATAAAATTCCGACGAGCAGATACATTTTGAAAATGGGAGTTGAGATGACCTGGTCAATTGTCGCCCGCGATCCGGATACGGGGCACTTAGGGGTTGCCATTTCAACCTGCAATTTTGCTGTTGGGGCGCTTTGCCCAAATCTGCGCTGGGGCGTTGGGGCGTTATCATCGCAGTCCTATTCTAGCCCGCTGGCAGGTGAGCGGATGCTGGATGGCCTGGCGGCAGCGCTATCGGCGGATGCGGCAATGACGGCGGCGCTGAAAGACGATGATGGTCGTGACTGGCGGCAAATTCATGGTGTTGACCGGCATGGTGAAAGCTTTGCTTATACCGGCAGCAGCTGCATTGATTGGTATGGTGACTGGACCGCAGCCGGCGTATCGGTTGCTGGCAACATGCTGGCCGGCCCAGCCGTGGTCGCGGAAACCGCTTGTTGCTGGACCGCCGGCACGCAGATGCCATTTGCCGACCGATTGCTCAGCGCTCTGGAAGCAGGCCAGGCCGCCGGCGGTGATAAGCGCGGCAAACAGTCGGCAGCCATTATTGTGATTGCCGGCGAAGCGCACCCGGAAATTGATCTCAGGGTCGACGATCACCCCGAACCGCTTGTTGAGTTGCGACGGTTGTTTACTGTCTATGAAGTTGAGCGCCGGCCCTCTTTGGTGACCATGCCGACGCGCGCACAACCAAGCGGCATCACCGATCCGGCGGCCCGGCAGGCGGCGATTGACGCGTTTCATGAACGCCGGTCTGAACGTTAAACGACATCCAGCGGTCGTTCTGAGCAAGGGAATGCGGCCACGGCGGAGATGGGGCCACGGCGGCGATAACAAAGAGGTTAAACATGAAAATTGGGTTCATTGGACTTGGCAATGTTGGCGGTAAATTAGCTGCTTCATTGCTGCGCAATAACTGGTCCGTGATGGTCCGCGATCTTGACCGTGGGGCGGCGGAACCACTTTTGGCCGATGGGGCGACATGGGCCGATAGCCCAGCGGCGATGGCGCGTGATTGTGATGTGGTGATTACCTGCCTGCCATCGCCGGCGGCATCGGCCGCCGTGATGGAGGCCGCCGACGGCTTGCTGACAGGGTGGTCGACCGGAAAAATTTGGGCCGAGATGTCAACCACCGATGAAGCTGAGGTCAAACGCCTTGCCGAACGGGTGATCGCCGCCGGCGGTCAGGCTGTTGATTGCCCCGTATCAGGCGGCTGTCACCGGGCAGCAACAGGTAACATCTCAATTTTTGCCGGCACCGATCGGGCCACTTTTGAGCGTCTATTGCCGGTCCTGACAACCTTGGGGCGGCGGGTTTTACACACCGGCCCCATAGGCTCGGCGTCGGTTCTGAAAGTGGTCACCAATTATCTGGCGACAGCTAATCTGCTCAGCGTTTGTGAGGCCCTGGTGACTGCCAAAGCAGCTGGTATGGATTTGGCCACGGCCTATGAAGCGATCCGCATTTCCTCCGGTAATTCGTTTGTCCATGAAACCGAAAGCCAGGTGATTTTGAACGGCTCTCGGGACATTAACTTTACGATGGATTTGGTGGCCAAAGACATTGGCCTGTTCCAAACAGTTGCCGATCGCGCAGGGGTGCCCTTAGAGATTAGCCCGCTGTTGATTGATATTTTCAATGATGGTCGCGCACGATATGGCGAACGGGCCTTTTCACCTAGCATTATTCAGCGCCTGGAAGATGCCACCGGCTTAGATATTCGCGCTGCCGGCTTCCCCGCCGACATGGTTGATGAAGAACCTGAAGAAGCCGGTTATGAGGTCCGTGCCCGAGGCGGAGCACATCATGGATAGTCGGCAATTTTACATCGGTGGGGCTTGGGTATGGCCGGATCAGCGCCATGATTTTGAGGTTATTAATCCGGCTACAGAGGCCCCGGCCGGGGTGATATCGCTGGGGCAAAAGGCAGATGTCGATAAGGCGGTTGCCGCCGCTCGCCAGGCATTTAACGGGTGGAGCCGATCAACGGTCGCGGCGCGCTTGGCGGTCCTGGAGAACATACGGACGATTTACCAACGCCGGGCGGAGGAGTTATCACAGGCCATGACAGCGGAAATGGGCTCGCCGATCAGCTTCTCACGCAGCCAACAAACACCAAGCGGTGAAGCCCATATCACAACCACCATCGAGGCGTTAGAGAGTTTCGCCTTCCAGCAGCTGTCCCCACGTGGCGGCAGTAAGGTTTTTGCCGAGCCAGTGGGCGTGGCGGCCCTGATCACGCCATGGAATTGGCCGATTAATCAAATCATGGCGAAGGTCATGCCGGCACTGGCAACAGGCTGTACATGTGTTTTGAAACCAAGTGAGATCGCCCCGTTATCGGCATTGATTTTTGCCGAAATCATCGACGAGGCCGGCGTACCGGCAGGGGTTTTTAATCTTGTGAACGGTGATGGGCAAGGGGTTGGTCAGCTTTTGTCCTGTCATCCTGGTGTTGATCTTGTATCCTTCACCGGCTCAACCCGCGCCGGCACCGCCATCAGCCAGGCGGCGGCGCCGACGGTCAAACGTGTGACTTTGGAATTGGGTGGCAAATCGCCAAATTTGTTATTTGCCGACGCGGACTTAGAGCAAGCGACACGCTGGAGTGTCGGCAATTGTTTTGGGAATACCGGGCAGACATGTGATGCGCCGACCCGCTTGCTGGTTGAGAGGCCGGTCTATGATCAAGTGTTGGCGATTGCCGCCGATGCCGCCGCGACCACAGCTGTTGGCGACCCGCTGACGGTGGGTGATCATCTGGGTCCGTTGGTCAGTGAGGTGCAGTTTGCCAAGGTGCAAACCATGGTCAAAACCGGCCTGGATGAGGGCGCTCGGCTGATCGCCGGCGGCCTTGGTCGGCCGCCTGGCATGGCTGAGGGTTATTTTGTGAAGCCGACGGTATTTGCCGACGTGCATCCGCAGATGGCGATTAGCCGTGAGGAAATTTTTGGGCCGGTTTTGTGTATCACGCCTGTTGATGGTGAGGCCGATGCAATCGACCTGGCCAATGATACGCCCTACGGCCTGGCCGCCTATATTCAGACCGCAGACCTTGTCCGTGCCGGCCGTGTCGCCCGGCAGTTACGTGCCGGGCTGATTTCAATCAACGGCGGCTATCCTGATGTGGACGCACCTTTTGGCGGTTTCAAGCAATCTGGTAATGGCCGCGAAAATGGCGGTTTCGGGTTTCACGATTTTCTTGATCTTAAAACCGTCACCGTCGGCTGAAGCAAAAGCTGTTTTGGCTCAGATAGAAAACGAGGTGCCACAGCCGCAGGATGATGCGGCATTCGGATTATTCACTTGGAAAAACGCCCCAATAAGCTCCTCGACATAGTCTAACTCGGCCCCGTTCAGCAGGTCCAACGAGGTGTCGTCAACCACTACGGCGACCCCATTGGTTTGAAAAACGTGGTCATCGGAAGCAATATTTTCATCGAATTTGAACTGATATTGAAAACCCGAACAGCCGCCACCCTGCACCTCAACACGCATCCGCAGGCCATCGCGCGCCTCGGCGGCAATTAAGGTTTCAATGCGCCGTGCGGCATTGCTGGTAACACTAAATTGGCGGTCCATTGGTCAGCTTTCATATATCTGCGCCGATTCTTATAACTTAATCTCTCGGCGGCTGATTGCAACCGCCAAAAATACCGTCGCCTTCTGGCCTCCGGGATGACATTAACGGCAAACCAGGATACTGTCTGGCGTTCTTGAGCGCAGGGGATTTATGAAATGACGCTTGCTTGCTACGCCTGTTATCCAGATCAAAGCCAGGGCCGATTTTGGCCGGAATCAGGGGCTGCTGAACGTGATTGTTTTCAGCGTGATCGAGACCGTATTTTGCATGCCGGGGCGTTTCGTAAGCTCGCTTACAAAACCCAAGTTTTTGTCTATCACGAAGGTGATTACTTTCGGACCCGGTTAACCCACAGCCTCGAGGTTGCGCAGATTGCCCGGTCGATCGCCCGCTCACTGGGGCTCAACGAAGACCTGACCGAGGCCTTGGCGCTGGCCCATGATTTGGGCCATACGCCGTTTGGTCATGCTGGCGAGCGGGCTTTAAATGCTGCCATGTTCAATCTTGGCGGCTTTGACCACAACGAGCAGACAGTGCGGATTTTAACAACGCTTGAACACGTCTATCCAGGTTTTGACGGCCTTAATCTGACCTGGGAGACGATTGAGGGTGTGGTTAAGCATAATGGACCGCTATTGGCAGCTGACGGAGATCGCCGGCAGTTGCGTCCATTCACGGACGCGCTGGATCGATCTTGGCCGCTTGAATTGGGCAGTTTTGCCAGCGGCGAGGCGCAAGTTGCCGCCATCGCCGATGACATTGCCTATAATAATCATGATATTGATGATGCCTTGCGGGCCGGGTTATTGCAGCTTGATGAGCTGCGCGAAGTGGAACTTGTCGGGGCTGCATTGGCTGAAATCGAGGCCGAGCTGCCGGATTTAGATCCGGCGCGGCAAAGCAAAGAATTGGTGCGCCGTTTAATTGGCTGGATGGTCAGTGATTTGCTGGCAGAGACCCGGCGTCGGCTGCAGCAACAGGGAATCGATGGTGCGGCGGCGATTCGCGCCGCCGATCATCCCATTGTCGCCTTCAGCGATGCAATGCAGGCCCGAAACCTGGCGCTGAAGGGTTTTCTTTTCAGCCGGGTGTATCGCCATTATAAAGTGAATCGCATGACCAGTAAGGCCGTGCGTGTGGTCAGCGAGCTTTTTGGTGTATTCATGGCGCAACCTGATTGTCTGCCAAAACGCTGGCAAGCGACGGAATCGGCTGATGATGTGACCCGGGCGCGCCTGGTTGCCGACTACATCGCTGGCATGACTGACCGCTATGCGTTGTTGGAACATAAACGCCTTTTTGACCCGAATGTGAAAAGCTAAGTTATGAATGTATTCGCCCTGGTTGCCGAAAAATTGACCGCCACAGTTGACGCCTTGATTGCTGCCGGCGAGCTGCCGGCCGACCTTGACTTGAGCCGCATTGGGGTTGAAGCACCACGTGATCCAAGTCACGGTGATGTGGCAAGCAATTTGGCCATGGTCCTTGCAAAACCGGCAGGCATGAAGCCGCGTGATCTGGCAGAGGCTGTCAGTGCCCATTTGATTGCTGATCGCGATATTGCCGGCGTCGATGTTGCTGGCCCGGGATTTCTCAATCTGCGTTTGGTTGACGATATCTGGTGGCAGGTCTTGGCGGCGATTTTGGCGCAAGGCGATGCATTTGGGGACAGCCAGATGGGGGCCGGGCAAAAGGTTGTTGTTGAATATGTTTCCGCCAACCCGACCGGGCCTTTGCATGCCGCCCATGCGCGCGGTGCTGTGGTCGGAGATGCGTTGTCCGCGCTTTTAAGCAAGGCCGGTTTTGATATTTTGAAAGAATATTACACCAATGACGCCGGTGCGCAGGTTGAGGTGCTGGCGAAGTCAACTTTTCTGCGCTACCGCGAAGCCTTGGGGGAGACCATCGACACCATTCCCGATGGCTATTATCCCGGGGAATATTTGAAGGAGGTCGGCAGCGCTTTGGCGGCACGTGATGGTGACAAATGGTTGTCCCAACCGGAATCTGTCGGATTGCCGGAAATGCGCGATTTTGCGATCGCCTACCTGATGGATGAAATCCGTGGTGACCTGGCTCACCTTGGCGTAAACATTGATCATTTTGTCTCCGAGCGCGCCCTTGTTGAGGCCGGCGGCGTTGACGAAGCATTCCAGGTTTTAGCGGCCAGCGGCTTGATCTATGATGGGGTTCTGGACCCGCCGAAGGGTAAAAAGCCTGATGATTGGGAGCCACGTGAACAAATGCTGTTCAAGGCCACGCAGTTTGGCGACGATGTTGACCGGCCGGTGAAAAAATCCGATGGCAGCTGGAGCTATTTTGCCAATGACGTGGCCAACCATTTAAGTAAATTTCGCCGTGGCTACCCGTTGATGATCAATGTTTGGGGCGCCGACCATGCAGGCTATGTCAAGCGAATGAAGTCAGCGGTTGCCGCCGTGACCGACGGGCAAGGGGCGCTGGATGTGAAGGTTTGCCAATTGGTTCATATGATGAACGACGGCAAGCCGGTACGGATGTCGAAACGGGCTGGAACATTTGTGACCTTACGCGATGTGATCGATGCGGTTGGTAAGGATGTGATTCGCTTCATGATGTTAACGCGGCGCAATGATCAGTCGATGGAATTTGATTTTGCGAAAGTCCAGGAGCAGTCTCGCGACAATGCTGTTTTCTATGTACAATACGCCCACGCCCGCGCTGCCTCTGTGCTGCGCCATGTGCCCGAATTGCCGGCCGCTGGGACCGAACGTGATGCCTGGTTAGGGCGCTTTGATAAGCAGCGCTTGACCGCGCCGGACGAGATTGCTCTGATCAAAGTGCTGGCCAATTGGCCGCGAGTGATTGAAGGCGCCGCCGAAAGTCACGAGCCACATCGCATCGCGTTTTATCTGGGTGATGTCGCTGCGGCTTTTCACGGGCTTTGGAATCGCGGTAAAGATGATGCAAGATTGCGCTTCATTATTGACGATGATACCGCATTGACGACCGCACGGTTAGCGTTGGTGCGCGCTAGTCAGTCAGTAATTGCATCAGGGTTACGATTAATCGGTGTGGAGCCGGTGGAGGAAATGTGATTATGGCAACTGGTGACGATCGCCCAGAGCCAGAGATCGGGCGATACGACGAAATAGAGCGACCCGGACCACCGCCAATTATGCAAGAGGTGCGGCCAGAAAAAGTGAAGGTCTTATCGATCGCCTTGGCCCTGGCGGCGCTGGCGGTGTTCGTCGGCATCGTATGGTACGCCTATGATCAAGGCCGCCAAGTGGGCAATGATGCAGCCGCTCCCTTGATCAAGGCACCCAGCAAACCGGTCAAAATTAAGCCGCGGGATGCAGGCGGTATGCGCGTTCCAGATCAAGATAAATTGGTCTTGCAAGATTTGAATGGCGCCAAGGTCGAACGTATTGAGCGGTTGCTGCCGCAACCTGAAACACCTGTGCTGCCGGCTCAAACGGCAAGCACCACCGACACGGCGGTTGCGACGGCCCCCAAGCCGGCGCCCGTTGTGCCGCAAGTGCAAGCTGAAGCACCCCGCCGCCCGGAGCCGCCAAAGATCGTGAAACCAGTCACCGACCCACCGCCCGCCTCTGCGGCTGTTACCCCGCCGGCAACACCGGCTGTAAAAGCAGCAACACCTGCCGCTAAACCGGCGCCGGCTAAAAAACCTGCAACCGTGCAACCGGCACCGGCAAAAATCGCGGCCGCGACGCCCGCCACTGGCAACTTCCGTGTGCAGATAGCGGCAGTCCGCTCTCAGCAGCGCGCCGAGGCCGAGTGGCAACGGGTGCAGCGTAAAAATCCTGATGTGCTGTCTGGCCTGACGTTGATGACCCAGCAGATCAACTTGGGTGCGGATAAAGGTATCTTTTTCCGGATTCAGGCTGGGCCGCTGAGCCGCCAGCAAGCAGCGAAGATTTGCCAGGTTTTGAAAAGTCGAAAACAGGCCTGCATCTTAGTGCGCCCGTGATCTCACCGCGATGCGCCGAAGAGTTGGCCCGCACCGAGGGGTCACGCTTGAGCTGTTCAAAAGGCTGAGGAGATGACCGTGCAGGCGACCATATTTGGCATTGAAGGGACGGTGCTGTCGGCGAATGAACGGGACTTTTTTCAGGACTCTGCGCCGTTTGGCTTTATCTTATTTAAACGCAATTGTGTTTCGCCCGAGCAGGTCCGAGCGCTCACCGATCAATTGCGGGACTGCCTGGGGCGGCCATTGCCTGTGTTGATCGATCAGGAGGGCGGCCGGGTGCAGCGCTTGGCCCCGCCGATCTGGCCGGCCCGACCTGCGCCGCGGCAATTCGGTGAACTGTATGCACAAAACCCCGCCGCCGGTTGCCGTGCCGCGTATCTCAATGCTCTGCTGATGGCAGCGGAGCTGGCAGACTTGGGTATCAATGTGAATTGTGTGCCGGACCTGGATCTTGGCCATGCCGACGGCCACCCTACGGTGATTGGTGACCGGGTTTATTGTGATAACCCGGCGGTGGTTACGGCACTCGGGCGGGCGGTAGCTGACGGCATGATAGCGGGCGGCGTGCTGCCGGTTATCAA
>QCEM01000031.1 GCA_003280605.1 SAR116 cluster bacterium AG-355-O21
GCCCAACCCTATGTATCCCATCAGTTTTCTGACTAAAAATTTTGATCGGTCCGACCACTGTTAATTTGTATCCCTACATGGTTTGTGTCGCTTTCACCTTCTTAAATATACCTCCAAATCATTAAATTCGATGAACCTCCTTCCAACAAACCAGGATATGAAATGCTACACGGGTCAGTTCCCGCTTTATTCAGCATTCTCTCACAATCGCTCGCAATATGATTGCGCAGGTCAGGCAGTGGAATATCAGCGGTGTATTTCTCAATCAGCCTAGATTTCTTGTATCTGCCACTCCGTAAGCATTTGGCACACGAGAACTGAACCATCTCAAATGGGTAATCACGCAACTTCATGATGGGGTCATTTCCGATCAGAAATGACTATCACCCAACCACTCGCTTCATCGCGTCTTCGCTGATCGCAATATATTTCTGTGTCATCTGCAAACTCTGGTGACGCGCTAATGCTTGAACATCACGCAGCGAACCACCTGCAGCAGTGATGTTTCTGCTCCAGCGCGTGACCGCTGTGCGTCTGCCGCTGTGCGACGAGCAACCTTCTAAACCGAGATCACGATACATTACCCAAAACCAGTTCGTCATAGATGCAGCAGAGAATGGCTTGCCTGACTTCGCTTTGATGACCGTACCAGACGCACCGCTTTGCTGCTTCAGTTCAACAAGCGCGTCTTTCAATCGCGCGCTCATGTAGACGACACCGCCGCTTCGCCCCTTTGACGACTTGTCTTGCAGACGAATCTCGTCAGTCAGTTCGCCATCAGCGTCACACACCATACTCCATTCAACAGATGCGATTTCACACGCGCGCAGCGCAGCATCTACTGATAGCAGGAACATGACTTTGTTGCGAAGCGGATCGCGAGTGTCAGCAATGTATGACAACACGAACTTCATCTGCTTGTCGGTGAGCGTCTTTGCTTGCTTGCCTAATGCCATAACAATCCCTCTCTTCATTAGATTTTTATATAATACAATATTTTCTAATGAAAATCAACCAATTCCTCATCCCGCATTGCCTTTATATCGTGTTATTTCAATGAGTTAGGTGCCGCTCATTAGAAAATCATACTTATCTAATGACGGGATTGAGGAGTCATTTCTGATCAGAAATGACTATCAGCCTTCAATCACGACGCTTGAACGAATGTAGGCTTTCAATCTTCATTCTGCTTTCAATGTGCGAAAGGTAAAATCGCTCTAACTGCTGAACGCTAGTGAGAGCGTTACGAGCGAGAAAAAATATATCTGGTTGCTCGCTATTGAGCAGACGAAACATCAAGGCACTTTGGCGCAGCGAATAGAGCGTTCTCGGATTATCAAACCTGTCATATTTGAGTTGTGCCTCATTCACTATGAACTCAAACTGACGACGAATTGTGGCTAGGGCATATGCTCGGTTTTTATATTGAGGGAAAAATAAGTAGTCATCCCTCCCCGCTAAATCTAATTCCTGATTTCTCGCCAAAATACGCTCATAAACCACCGCAGCGGTTTCCATAGACGCACTATCTCGCACGGTTGTTTTTGAGTTTGTTGGAACAATGAGAAGATATTTTTCACCCTTATTGTTCTCAACAGATATGTGACGGTGCTTTGTGAGTTTGATATCGCTCACTCGCACGAACACATTCATGTGAAAAACAATGAAGTCGTAAATCTCTTCCGTAAGCGGAACACCTCTCACTTTGATGTCTTGTTTAGCCAGACGACGAGCGGTGTCTCGTAGGATGCGATACTCTTTCTCGGAAAACCAAGAGCGCGGATTATCTTTCATTTTCACAGGTGGAAAAATGGGCAAGGTAGATATGTAGTTTCGTGTCTTTGCCTCATTCAGCACCTTTCTGATGACAACAAGATGCTTTGATAAGGTAGATGGCGAGAGTTTGCGGCTTTCGGTTAGTTGATTGAGATATTCTCTAATTTCTAATGTTCCTATCTTCGCAACACCCATCGTTCCGAAGAATGGCAGCAAATCCTTGTCTAACTTCTTTTTATCCTCTTCACCAAAACGCTCCCTTCTCTCCCCTCGCTTCATCATCGCTTCTTGGTTTTCAAGCAGGTGTCGGGCACACGCGGCGAATGTGTCGGTATGAACTGTGAAATCTAATCGCTTTGCGATGGCTATCTCATCGTAGAACTTTTTCGCAAACTCAACGGCTTCGTGCTTATCGGATGTGCGCGTGGAGCGACGAATGTACTTCCGCTCTGAAAAAAGCCTGACTTGATACGAAGGCGACGCAGGTATGCGGTAAATCTGTAATGCCTTCGGATAGCGCGGAATGTTCTCAATATCGTAGGGGATATGACGCTGTTTCATACAGCGATTGTATGTAAGTTTATAGTTACATACAAACAGATTTCAGAAAAAGAGATTTATTCAATGAAATCAGTGAGGTGGTGGTAGCGGAGGAGGGACTTGAACCCCCGACACGCGGATTATGATTCCGCTGCTCTAACCAACTGAGCTACTCCGCCCCGACACGACACAAACAGCGGCAAATTGGCCGTCGCAACAGTCACGCGACATGGGTTGTAACGGTGCCGAAAACCGCTGTCAATGGGGCCGACAAAAGCACTGCTCCGGAGCGGTCACGGCAGCCCGTGCACACCTCCTGTCCAGCCGGCCATCCAGGGTATGCTGGGGTCATGACGCGTTAACATAAAAGCTGCTTATTCCGCTGCCTTGGCCACAGGCGGCCGCTTGCTGCGCATGGTCACAAATTCTTCGGCAGCGGTCGGGTGAATGCCCATGGTGCGGTCAAAATCAGCCTTGGTCGCACCCATGCGGACGGCAATACCAACACCTTGGATAATCTCCGGCGCATCAACGCCGACCATATGTGCACCGACGACCCGGCCACTGGCAGCATCCGCAATCAACTTTTGTAAGCCGCGTTCGGGATTTTCCGTCAATGTGTATTTCATCGGCCGGAAGCCGGCCACATAGACATCGATATCACCATATTTGGCCGCCGCCTCTGCTTCGGTCAGGCCAACGGTGCCGACCGGCGGTTGGCTGAAGACCGCGCTTGGCACGTCGTCGTGATCGACCGACATCGGGTTGTGGTTATAAATGGTCTCGGCGAAAGCATGGCCCTCGGCGATGGCCACCGGTGTCAGATTGATCCGGTCGGTGACATCGCCAATGGCGTAAACACTGTCGAGGGATGTTTTTGACCACTGATCAACGGTCAATGCGCCCTTGGCATTCATCGATACCCCTGCGGCCTCAAGGCCAAGATCAGCGGTATTGGGCGCCCGGCCGGTGGCATACATCACCTGATCGGCATCCAGTGTGCTGCCGTTGGATAAATGCACCCGCAGGCCATCGACAGTTTTCTCGATCCGTTCCGGCAGGCATCCTGGATGCAGATGGATGCCTTTCTTGGTCATCTCGGCATTTAAGGTTTCGCGCACATCTTCATCGAAGCCGCGCAGAATTTGATCGGCCCTATACAGCTGGTGAACCTCACTGCCGAAGGCGTTGAAAATACCGGCGAATTCAACAGCGATAAATCCCGAGCCGACAATCACAATTCGCGCCGGTCGCTGCCCCAGCTCAAGTGCTTCGTTGGAGGTGATGCACAGCTCGGCGCCAGGCACGTCCGGCACAAAGGGCCAGCCACCGACGGCGATTAAAATCCGCTCGGCGGTGAGGTGCTGGCCATTGACCTCGACGGTATGCGCATCAATCAAGCGGCCACGGCCATTGATCACCGTGCAACCGGCATTATTCAACAGCGACATGTAGATGCCATGCAGGCGGTCCAGTTCGGTATTCTTGGCCGCAATCATCGCTGCCCAGTCATGGCTGATATCACCAACTTGCCAGCCGTAACCTGCCGCATCCGCAACGTCATGAGCGAAATGCCCGCCATAAACCATAAGCTTTTTCGGCACGCAGCCCCGTAAGACACAGGTGCCGCCGGCACGATCTTCTTCAATCACCGCCACCTTAGCGCCAAAACCGCCTGCCAGCCTGCTGGCACGCACCCCGCCGGAGCCGGCACCCAGGGTGATCAAGTCATAGTCATACGCGGCCATTTTTGCCTCCTGTTTGTTTGTCGGTCAGCACCCTGGCCAATCACATCCTTACCACGACGCAATCAGCTGTTAAGACCGCCCATCAAGATGTATTTGATTTCCATAAATTCATCGAGCCCATATTTTGAGCCTTCCCGGCCAATACCTGATTCTTTCATACCACCAAACGGTGCCACTTCCGTTGATAAGATGCCCTCGTTGACCGCCACCATGCCATATTCCAAGGCCTCGGCAACCCGCCAGACCCGGCCCAAATCACGGGCGTAGAAATACGCTGCCAAGCCGTATTCGGTATCATTGGCCATGGCCACCACCGCCGCTTCATCGCTGAAGCGGAATAACGGCGCAACCGGACCAAAGGTTTCCTCGCGGAAGATTTTCATGGCCGGGGTAGCGTTGGTGAGGATGGTTGGTTGGAAAAACAGCGCGCCGTGGTTCGCACGCTGGCCACCGGCGATAACTTGCGCGCCATTGGCGACAGCATCGGCGATATGGCTTTCCACTTTATCGACCGCTGCCGAGGTGATCATCGGGCCAATGTCGATCCCGTCGTCAAAGCCATTGCCTTGCTTGAGCGCTGCAACGGCGGCGGCAAAATGTTCGGCAAAGGCATCATAAATGCCGTCTTGGACGAAAATCCGATTGGTGCAGACACAGGTTTGCCCGGCATTACGATATTTACAGGCAATCGCCCCTTCGACCGCACGCTCTAAATCAGCATCATCAAAGATGATCAAGGGCGCATTGCCGCCGAGCTCAAGAGAGACTTTCTTCACGGTACTTGCAGCCTGCTGCATCAGCAGCTTGCCAACCGCTGTTGATCCCGTGAAACCAAGCTTGCGCACCGTAGGATTGGTTGACATCTCAAGACCAACTTCCGCCGCCCGATTGCTGACCACCACATTAAAAACACCCTTGGGGATACCGGCACGTTCGGCCAGCACCGCCAGCGCTAGGGCTGAATAAGGGGTTGCCGGTGCCGGTTTGATCACGACCGGACAGCCTGCCGCCAAAGCCGGCGCACATTTGCGGGTGATCATGGCATGCGGAAAATTCCACGGGGTGACGGCGGCGACCACACCAATCGGTTGCTTGGTGACCAGGATGCGTTTGCCGTCTTGGTGATGCGGGATGACATCGCCATAGGCGCGCTTGCCTTCCTCGGCGAACCATTCGACAAACGACGCACCATAGGCAACCTCGCCCATCGCTTCCGGCAAGGGCTTGCCCTGCTCGGCAGTCATGATGATGCCAAGGTCGCGCTGTGCCGCCATCATCAAGTCGAACCATTTTCGCAAAATCGCCGCCCGTTCCTTGGCCGTCAGCTTGCGCCAGGCCGGCCAGGCAGCCTCGGCGGCGGCAATGGCGCGGTGAGTGTCGTCTTTACCCATGTCGGCGACCTGACCGATCTGTTTGCCTGTCGCCGGGTCATCCACAGCAAAGCGCGCACCATCGGCAGCATCAACCCAAGCGCCGTCAATATAACCCTGATGCTGTAACAGCCCTTTATCGGTTAAACGTGCGATTAATTCCATATCGTCCCTCCCTTGCCTGCGGCGGCCTAATGCGATGCTAAACCACCAATATGTGACCCAGGAAGGCCAATGCAATGCGTCCTTGGGGCGTTTTTCACTGACGGCCCGCACCGGCGATAAGCTTTATGTGTGATCGATAAGCTGCGCCTTGAGGTATAAATTTGCGGTAATTAAAAAATAATAAAGAGGCCAGCACTATGGCGACAATATTTGTGATCATCACGGTGATCATGGGTGTCCCCGTTGGGACTGGGGTCTTCAGCAGCCGAATCGAATGCGAGCGCAGTCTGACCATGCAGCGATCACTCCAAATAATGGATTTATCGGCCGCAGGATGTGTTGAATATCGGCGCCGGTAAGGCACGGCAAGCGACGCAATCATGACCGCAACGGCAACGGGTGACCACTTACGGGGCGGCTAACTTCGCCCGGCCCAAGCTGCCGCCTTGGATCAACGACCAGGATCCAGGCCCCAGATCAACAACCCGGATCAACAATACCGATCAACAATACAGATCAAAAACACAGATCAAAAACACAGATCAAGGGCCCCGATCAACAACTCCGACCCAGGGCCTGTCCTGGGCGACGCTTGTCACAGCGGCAGATTTTTGACACTTAGGCGCTGCCAGCCAGCACGGACCGCAACGCCGGCCGATCAACTGCAGAAATATTCAACAGAAAAATATTCTTTTCCGCTGCTGTTTTTCTTGCGTTCGAACGTGCAGGCTCGGCCTTGAATATTCATTACCTTTGAGCTGCCATTCATCATCCCGGTGAGGGTGATTTGCGCATAACCAGCTTCAAATGTTTTCGTGAAGTTACTGGTCCATACAAAAACACCATTGGACGAAGATGCACTTTCAATGAACTGTTTCTCGGCACCAAAACGAAACGTTGCCGCGTTTCGGGCTAACAACCGTTCCTGGAAAGGATACATGCCGTTCGCCCCAAGCTTCTCTAAATTATCACATGCAAATTTGGCGCGTGCTTGGTCAATACAGATGCTTCCTGCTTTCGGTTTGCAAGACCCGTCTGTAAAGTAAACATACTTCTTACCTGCGGGAAAATTCTCATTCAGGAATTTTGTTTTCTTCGCCGCTTCCGCTTTTTCCAACCGGGCCAAGCGTTCTTTTTTCTCTTTTTCGATTTTAGCGAGGCGCTCTTTTTCTTCTTGCTCTTTTTTAAGCTTGTCGGCGATCGCCTGCTTTTTCTCTAAATACTCATCACGCGACGCAACCCCCATATTTTGAGCTTCGCGGTAATTTTCTACCGACTCATACGCCGCCCATGGTTGCACTCGCCTGGTCAAGCCAGTCCTCATACGAAAAATAGGCGTAACCTGCAAAACCAATTACCGCATAAATTAGCAAAGAACGAAGCGCTTTCATTGTTTTCTCCAATTGAAGTTAGCGATTAATCTAAATAGATCGCTTTAAGCCTGCAAGAAAATTGCTGGAAATTGCGCGACTGCTGTTCACTTGCACTGTGGGATAAGTGATTTTCAACTTTGATAAAAAGCGTACTGTTTTGAGCCGGCCTCACGATATTTTGCGTTAAAAATATAAAATTAACGTAAAATACAGATATTTGACGGTTCGCGGTGGTATCTTTAAGGCGTCGCCAAAAGATATGGGAGATTTCAATGCGCGTGAGAACCAAAAACTGCTACCGGTGCGCCGAAGCCACAGAGGTTCTCTATCGGTGCCGATACAACGCGCAGAAGGATTGGCCTTTTTTATGCGAGCCGTGCTTAATGATCGTGAAAAGTGAGCACCAAACGACATATCGATATGGTGGCACCTGGAAGGCTAAAAAGACGTGATTTCGGCAGAGCCTCAGTTTAGCAACAGCCGCAGCCTTTTTTCTTTTCAGCTTTCGCCTTTGGCGCCAGCTCTTTTTCAATCTTAAGCCGCTCTAACTGCGCCGTGCTTGCTTCTGCCGTGAACGCCGATTTTTCATGTTTATGCTCGAAGTAAGCGTAAAGCGACGCAAATCCAAGTTTTGCCGCCCGTTTCTCTTCGTAAGAACGACGACCCTTTAGGTTCTCGATTTGCTGAATGATTTGATGACGGACAGAACGTACGAAAACGGTATAAAGTTTAAAAACTATTACTATTCGTAGAGATTAAGAATGTTTTGTACAGCCCCAAAACATTAAGCTGATCAAATTCGAAAATAGATAGCAGATTGAAAAATGAATAGTCCAACATACGATTTTACGAACAGCTGGTTTGAGCAAACCTCAAAGTTCGTTTGGGACCAGGTGATTTCTCATATAGATCCAACTCGTATATTGGAAATAGGTTCTTACGAAGGGGCAAGCACCTGTTATCTTATCGAAAAACTTGCGATATCAAAAGGAATAGAACTTCACTGTGTCGATACTTGGGAAGGTGGTATAGAACACAAAATCGGTAAAGATAAAGTCGATATGATCGGTATTGAGAAAAGATTCAATGCCAACACTAAATTGGCGATAAGTAAAGTTGACAACCCCGTTCAGCTTGTAATTCACAGAGAATTTAGCGATACCGCTTTATCAAAAATGATAGCCGAAGGGAAAAAAGGATACTTTGATTTTATCTATATTGATGGTTCACAACAAGCGCCCGACGTTTTATGTGATGCAATCCTGAGCTTTAGATTGTTAAAGAAAAATGGTGTATTAGCTTTTGATGAATATTTATGGCAAGAAAAACTCCCGTACGGCATTGATCCAATCCGTTGCCCCAAACCAGCTATTGACGCGTTCACTAACATCTATTGCCGCAAGATTAAAATTCTTCGCACACCTAACACCGAACTATACATCAGAAAAGTCGCCAATTAGGCTGCATCGATAGCTAGTTTGATAAAAACTGGCACCGACGGTTGGAGCGTGGTCTTAGGCTCCAAAGCGTCATTACCAGAGGGCGAGTGCAACCCACTTTCGCCGGACGAAAGTCAGTTATCGCTTTCTGCCTCTTGATAGCCGCAATAACTTTTTGTCTTCGGTATCAACGGCAACAGCGTTCAAACTCAGATACCCTGTTTGAACCGTCAAATCGGCTAAGTGGTCCAACTTAGCCTCAGTGGTTTCAGCGTTTTGCATCTTATTCCTGAGTGCATTCATTTTAGCCAAGATACCAACGCTGCTTCTCACTTACTGGGCGAACTTCCACAGTCAGATATTTATCCGTTTTACCGTTGGGATATTTCTTCTGATTGTTCCACCCAGCCAAACCAACTTCGATTAGATCATTAGGATTGGTTCGACTGTCAGCAGATATCTTATTCAGAGTATCTCTGGTGATTAACAAGCGCCCCATAAGCTCCGGCGCCTGTGGATTTGCCTTATGATATTTGTTTGGGCGAAAACCACCCAAAGAACGAACCGTTGTCATTGTAAAACCCCTTATTCTTATCGTTGCTGGTTTTACTTATTTATATTTTTGGTGATTTACCCATGCCTCGTACCTCGGCAAACGCCTCGCACCTTGGCGTGACCTTGTTTATTTTATCTATAGAGTTAGGGGCGTCAGCCCATTTGCGAAGCAAACTTAGCGAGCAACTATACCTAATCAGAACCCGACGAGCGGGCGCACTTTCCCACCTGAGAAGGCGGAGTGCTCCCAGCAGCTATCAGTCTACCGATATCGCTGTCGCCGTGTGTTAGGGAACCTCATATGAGGAATGGTAGGTCTTCCGGTCACCTTTACCCCTGCTTTCGGTCAATAGACCAAGGCGGCAAGGCGTATCTGCCAACACACCGTCGTTGATACGACCCTGAGGGTTGTCAGTGCTCGACAGCGCCCTCCATTTTCAAAATCATAACTGAAAGCGGGCACCGTCCTTAAGAGGCACCATTTCCCTGCTGATAACTCTTTTCTGAGTGGTCGGGGCGGGACCCCATAAGCCAGCTTCGTACAGCGCATCACTGGCAAAAAGCATGAACAAAAACGATTTTTATAAGCATTTCCAGAAAGCCACCGACCGAAGACGGCGGATTTACCGAGAATAACCAAGTTTATTTATAAAAGTTGCACGCTCAAAACGCCGTAAAACCTGATTTTTTTAACTTTTTTCAGTCGTTACATAACTACGCTATGTTTTGTTTGTTAGATAAATACCGAAATGCCTCTCAAACTAAGGCATTGTTCACGCATTTTTCCTGACAAGCGGTTGTCTTCGATACAGATCATTCGCAGACCCCTGGCACGCCTCGCCCATTTTAACAATGCTGCGCCTCCTTGATCGCCGATCCAACACCCAACCAAGCCAAGTTCTGTCAAAGTAACAGGAAGACTAGTTGCTAATGTGTTGGCACCTTCGTCACCAATGGTGTTGTAACTCAAGCTAAATGATTCAAGTCTGCTCAGCTCAGAAACCGACGTTCTATTCAAAGCGTCTGCGATAAGCCTTACATCAGCAGCTGTCATTTGGGCATTCCGCAAATGTATGTTCAATGCAGCCGAGCTAATCGCACGTTTAGCCAGGTGATCAGCAGCCGCATTAGCCACATCAGACCCAATCTCTCTAAGTGCAAACTGAAGGCTTTCTTCGAGGGACAATTCACGTGATGATAAACTTTTACTGATCATTAACGCCCCTACATTTGTGGCTAATGAAAAATAAAAAGCGCTAAAATTCAGCCCGATTTCACGTCGAGTATATGTCAAATCCCGGTTAACTTCTTTGTATTGGGTCATAATGACACCCGCCTAAGCTTGTTAGATTTTTATAAATAAACTTAGCAAGACAGTGATTGATGCGCTTCTTCCGTCTCCAGCACTTATTTTTATCTAAGCAGACCGCTTCGTCAGTCGCAGAGGCGCTGGATCGAGCGAAAGACCACCACTCCCCTGGTGGGATTTTTGCTTCTCACTTTCGGCCGGCGAAAGTGAGTTATTTCACTTTCTTTAGGTATGATGGGGAATGATCAACATATTCTAAACTCAGCGGTCCATAATCAAGCTGGGGTTTATGCTCTAATCGTGCCCGTCTCGCACCGTGCTTTTTCCGCATAGACCAAATGTGTTTAGCCGTGAAGGTTTTGCCCCTTGTCGTCTGATAAACCTCTCGTTTTAGAACACTGGCAATCTGTCTATCGCGCAAACCTCTCTCTCGGAGTTCCGTAATCTTTTCAATAAGTAAGGTCTGGTAATCGCTGAGTGCCGGAACGGATAAAGACGGTGTCGTTATGGTCACCGTGAAGCGAAGGTACGCTCGAATATCCTCCGGTAAAATACCCCCTTTCGAAACTACTCCACGGTTACGCTTTTGGCCAAGTTTCGGGGCTGATCGATATCGGTGCCTTTTTCCAACGCGGTCATATACGCCAAGACTTGCACCGGCACCGAATACAGGATCGGCGCCACAAAAGGATGAACCGTCGGCAATTCGATGATGTGACTGGCAAAACTGCCGATGTGCTGCACCCCACCGGCATCCGACAACAGGATCACCCGGCCGCCACGGGCCAAAACTTCTCGGGCATTGCTGGCGGTCTTTTCAAACAAGGCGTCGCTCGGCGCAACCATGACCACCGGCACCCCCTCGTCAATCAAAGCAATCGGCCCGTGCTTCATCTCTCCGGCTGCGTAGCCTTCGGCGTGGATATAGCTGAGTTCCTTCAGCTTTAACGCACCTTCCATGGCAATCGGATAGGAGGTGCCGCGACCCAAATACAGCACGTCACGGGCCTGCGCCAACCCATGGGCGATGGGCTGATAAGGCTCAAGGTTTGACAGCATATCGCCAATCAATTCCGGCAGCTCGCCCAGCGCTTGCAGGCGGTCGGCCACCTCATCGGCACTCAACCGGCCACGCTTGGCGGCCCAATCCAGACTTAACACCGCCAGCGCCATCAGTTGTGTTGTGAACGCTTTGGTGGAAGCAACACCGATCTCGGGCCCGGCGCGTGTCGGCAAGACCACGTCGGCCTCGCGAGCGATCGAACTTTCCGGCTGATTAACCAGCGCCAGGATTGTTTGCGCTTTTTGGCGGGCATAACGCAGCGCCATCAGAGTATCCAGGCTTTCCCCCGATTGACTGATAAAAAGCGCCGCCCCGCCAACCGGCATTTCCGCCTCGCGATATCGAAATTCGGAGGCGATATCCACCTCCACCAAGACCCCCGCCACATGCTCTAACCAATATTTCGCGACCACCCCGGCATAATAGCTGGTTCCCGCCGCAACAATCGTTAAACGTGGCAGTTTGCAGGGATCGAAAGGCAGCACCGGAAGGGCCGGTTGCCGATTGCGGCTATCCAGATAATAGGCCAGGGTATAACCCAACACTTCCGGCTGTTCATGGATTTCACGCTCCATGTAATGGCGGAAATTACCCTTGCCGATCAGCGCGCCTGTGGCCTCGCTCAAAACTACGGGGCGCTCGACTGGCTGGTTATCAGCATCGAAGATCGCGGCCCCGTCGCGGCTGATCAACGCCCAATCGCCCTCCTCTAGATAACACAGGCGACGCGTCAGGCCAGCCAGGGCCAGGGCATCACTGCCGACATACATTTCGCTATCGCCAAAGCCAATCGCCAAAGGTGACGCGCGCCGGGCGACAATCATTTGCGTGCCGCCGTCAAGCAGCGCTGCAAAGGCAAAGGCGCCACGTAATTTTGGCATTAAGTCTGCCATGATACGTTCAATCGGCGCGCCACCGGCCAGCATGTGATCCAGTAAATGCGCTAAAACCTCGGTATCCGTTTCACTTTCAAATTGCCGCCCGCCAGCTTGCAATTCGGCCGCTAAGTCCGCATGGTTTTCGATGATGCCGTTATGCACAATACAGACGCGGCCGGCCACATGGGGATGGGCGTTGGCCTCGGTTGCAGCCCCATGCGTGGCCCAGCGGGTATGCCCAATCCCCGCGCTCCCAGACAGTTCCGTGGTCAACAAAGCTGTCGCTAAATGATGCAGCTTGCCGGCCCGCCGCAAGCGGGCCATGCCGTCAGCTGTGGCCACCGCAATTCCGGCTGAATCATAGCCGCGATATTCTAAATGCCGCAACGCCTCAACCAAACGATCAGCGACAGGCGCTGTTCCCAGAATACCGATGATGCCGCACATGCTGAGCTCTACCCTTCAGAACTGGTTTTGGTTTTCTTGGCGCGGCGGCGATCGCGGAACCGCGTCGCGGCTCCCGCGACAACCCGAACCTCGGCCCGACTGATGGCCATGGCCGCAGGGTCAACATCACGGCTAATGGTGCTGCCGGCGGCAATCATCGCGTCGGCACCAATCTTCACAGGTGCGACCAAAGCTGTGTTCGAGCCAATGAACGCCCCTGCCCCAATCGTTGTCCGGTGCTTATCAATGCCGTCGTAATTGCAGGTGATTGTACCGGCACCAATATTGGCACCGGCACCAATGTCAGCATCGCCGAGATAACTCAAATGGCCGGCTTTGACACCTGCATGCAGACGCGCGTTCTTCACCTCAACAAAGTTACCAATGCGCACGTCAGCGGCAATTTCGGCACCGCCACGCAACCGCGCAAACGGCCCAATCGCCGCACCTTCGGCGATTCTGCTGGCTTCGATATGGCTAAAAGATTTGATCTCAACCCGCGCTTCCAGATGTACGCCGGGGCCGAAAACCACCTGCGGATGGATCACACAATCACGGCCAAGAACGGTGTCATAACTGAAATAGACAGAGGCCGGATCGATCAAGGTTGCCCCCTCGGCCATTGCTGCTTGCCGCAGACGGTCTTGCATCATCACTTCGGCACGGGCCAATGCCAGCCGGTCATCAATCCCCAGTGCTTCGCTCTCCTGTCCGGCGACGGCGGCGCATCGCGCCCCTGCGGCACAGGCGATCGCGACCAGATCGGTCATATAAAATTCACCTTTGGCATTGGTGTTGCCGATCTGCCCAAGCCAATCGGCAAGCCGGTCGGCGGCAATGGCCATAATCCCTGAATTACAGAGCGTAATCGCCAATTGCGCATCGGATGCATCACGCGCTTCGATAATTTCCGTCAACTGACCAGCGGCATCGACAACCAAGCGTCCGTACATGTTCGGCAGCGCCGCATCAAAGCCAAGCACGACCACAGCCGGCGCATCTGCAGCGGCACGCAGATCGAGCATTGTTCTCAAGGTATTGCTGGAAATAAAAGGTGTGTCGCCATACAGCACCAAAACCGTATCCACGTCGTCCGGTAGCAACGGCAGGGCGGCCTTCAGCGCATCCCCTGTTCCAAGGGCGCGACTTTGCTCGGCACCAACAGCACCGTCAACACTGCCGACGATATGTTCACCACCCGGCGCATGGACAATGATTTCAGCTGCCGGATGAAGCACTGCAACCGCCGCCGCCACATGGCCGATCATCGAACGGCCAGCAATTTCATGCAGAACTTTCGGAATATCGGATTTCATCCGGGTGCCTTGACCTGCGGCAAGCAGGACGGCGGCGAAGCGGTGCGACATGAGAAACGCTTTCAATTTGATGACGACTCACGCGGCAGTCTGCCACGCTCCTCGAAGGTCCACAAAATAAACAATTCTTTCAGCTTGTAACGTCGCCAAAGCGGCCCTGTGGCAACACCTTTTGAGACCGCTTGACGGCCTTAGAACACATAAAAATCACTGCTATAAAACCAGGAACGAGAATAACTGGTAAAAGTGACCGTGTTGCCGGCACCCAAATCCAATACCGCTTCACCATTGCTGTTGTCACTCAGACGCGCTAGTAAATCGAACGCTGTGGTAATGTCGGTGCCATTGATATTGGCTTGCACGTGAATCACTTCGCGAGAGTATGGCCCGTCAACGATATGATCATTGCCGCTATTGGAAGAGAAGATGAACATATCAATGCCGTCGCCGCCGGCCAGCGTATCATCACCGACACCGCCATCGATGACATCGGCACCAAGTCCGCCCAATATCTCATCATGACCATCGCCGCCCTGCAGACGATCATCGCCCGGACCGCCGATTAAAAGGTCATTCCCCAATCCGCCATCCAGCACATCATTGCCGTCGCCGCCGCTCAGGATATCATCGTTCTTATTGCCGGCAATGATGTCAGACCCTGCGCCGCCATAAAGCCTGTCGTTATCCTGGCCGCCAAAGATAAAATCATCGCGTGAACCGCCATCAATACTGTCGCCGCCATGGTTGCCGTAAATGTAGTCATTGCCACCACCGCCCATAGTTGTCTCGATGCCGAGGCGGCGCGATTGATCTGAAAATGAATGCTGACGGCTCAATTGTGCAGCAAAATGAAGATCGGCAAATTCATCTCACACTGTTTTACCGCACCCTTGAAATCTCATTCCTGGTCACCCTGTTCTGCCTGCTCTTGGGCTATCCGGTGGCCTACCTGCTGGCCTCATTGCCGGTGCGAACCTCTAATCTGCTGATGATTTTGGTGTTGCTGCCATTTTGGACATCGCTGTTGGTGCGGACAACGGCCTGGATCGCCATGCTACAAGCGCAGGGTGTTCTGAACGATCTGTTCGTGGTCTTTGGGGTCACCGGCGATGAAGATCGCCTGTCACTGATTTACAACAAGACCGGCACATTGATTGCGATGACGCATATTCTGCTGCCGTTCATGATTTTACCGCTTTACTCGGTGATGAAAACAATCTCACCAAGCTATGTACGGGCGGCAAAATCAATGGGGGCAACAAACTGGACCGCATTTTGGCGCGTCTATTTTCCCATGTCCGTGCCTGGTATCGGTGCCGGTGGTCTGCTGGTTTTCATCCTCGCCATTGGTTATTACATCACACCGGCATTGGTTGGCGGCCAGGATGGGCAGCTGATTTCCAACATCATTGATTTCCACATGCGCCGGTCCTTGAATTGGAACCTGGCTGCAGGTCTTGGTCCGGTGCTGCTGGTTTTCGTGCTGTTCTTATTCTGGCTCTATGACCGAATTGTCGGTATCGACAATATGAAACTTGGCTGACGGACATGTCTCAATCCGGCGATTACCGCTATATCCCCCCAAGCCCGCCACTGTCGTTTGTCGTCTCAATCATTGCTGGCTTTGGCGCCATCGTTGGCCTGTTAACGGCGACCGGCGACGCCAAAATTATGCTGCCTTATGCCTTCATCGGCGGGTTGATTTTTGCGCTGCTGGCGGCGGCACTTACCCTATGGGTTAAAAACCGCATGCTGGCCGGACTGATCGCCGGGCTCACCCTGGGGGCGTCAGGGATTGTGTTCATTAGCCTGCCCTATGGGCTTTTGCTCGGTTTGTTCGGTTTTCTTATTGGCCGCATGAGCTTATGGCTTGCTTCCGGGCGGTATCGCTTGAATCTGCCGCCCTACGCATCTGGCCGCGAAGTTTTATGGTTCTATATGTTCCGCTCATTTTGCGGTGCGGTGTTTGTTTTTCTGATCACGCCGATCATCATTTTGATCCCGCTGTCGTTTAATCAGGAACCGTATTTCAGCTTCACCCCAGGGATGCTGTCGCTGAAACCGGAGGCGTTCTCTACCCGCTGGTACCTCGATATCCTGGTCAATGGCATGAGCGCGTCCGATGCTGTTGTCGGCTGGTGGTCGGATATGTGGAATAACGCGCAGTGGATCCGCTCTATTCGCAATTCGTTTTTCATCGGCATTTGGGCAACGTTACTGGCGACCGGCCTGGGCACCTTGGCGGCCGTTGGTTTAAGCCGCTCGGAAATGCCCTGGCGGCGGCCGATCATGGCCTTGTTGATTTCACCGATGATTGTGCCGCTGGTGATTACCGCCTCAGGCTTGTTCCTCTTCTTCTCCGATGTTGGCGTCGCAAAAACCTCTTTCGGGTTGATTCTGGCGCATGCGGCGTTGGGCACGCCATTTGTCATTATCACCCTGACGGCGACGCTCAGTGGCTTTGATAAAAGCCTAACCCGGGCGGCCGCCAGCATGGGTGCCATTCCGCTGACAACCTTTTTCAAAGTGCAAATGCCCTTGATCTTGCCGGGCGTGATTTCAGGCGGCCTGTTCGCATTTATCGCTTCCTTTGACGAAGTGGTTGCCGTGCTGCAGTTAGCAGATGTCAAACAGCGCACCATTCCCCGGCAAATGTTCTCCGGCATCCGCGAGCAGATCAGCCCGACCATCCTGGCCGTCGCCACAATTCTGGTGGTCATCTCGATCTTCTTGCTGACCACGGTTGAGCTGCTGCGGCGGCGCTCCGAACGCTTGCGCGGGGTTGATCCAAGCAGCCAGTAATCTTGGCAAAACTTTTCTGGCGATAGTGCAAGCTGCCCTTGACTTACAGCCCTTGGCCACTTATCACCGTGCTACCTTTGAAGGGCGCGTAGCTCAGTGGGAGAGCACTGTGTTCACACCGCAGGGGTCGGCAGTTCAATCCTGCCCGCGCCCACCATCTTTTCAATGCTATCGCCCACGGCTGCATGAAGGCCGCTTGGTGCCGCTGATGCAAAAGACCGCTAAAGTTGTTCAAACCGCCCCCTGCTGGTGACGGTCGGGCAAGCTTTTTTTCGCCCCGATGACAACACGCCGATGTTGCAAGCCTGATCACGAAAGCCGGTTATATTTGCGGCATTTTCGGGCCGGATTTTAGCTTTCTGACCAATCACCGAACGATCGTCATGATGCGCTGTTGTGCGAAAAAATTTGCGCCTGATGATTTTTTAACCGTGGCACCGGCAGCCTGAATTTTGCAGCGTCGAACGCCAGCGGCAGGCCAACCCAAGCCGGCATTAAGCGGTTGGTTGGTGGCGGTGACGCGCGCCTTTGGCCGGCGGTGTTTCCGGCGGGCCGGCAAAGCATTGCGCCTGCTGCATCCATTGTGCCGCCGCCGCCCCGCTGATCTCCAGCGTGGTATCCAGATAGCTGCGCGTTTGCGTGACCACATAACAAAAATCGACGGCACTGCCGGTGATTGTTGCCGGTGACTCCGCCGGGCCAAATGCCCACAAGGCCCCCGATGGCGCCGTCAAACTCAGACGCGGCATCGGATCACGGGCCGGTAAATCCCGTACCTGGAACGTCCAACCGTAAGTGTTCACCCCAAGCACGACAATATTACGCAGCCGATCGGTCTCCTCACGGACCGCGCCAACCGCATCAAAGATGGCCAAGCCATGGGCCCAGGTTTCCATCTGCCGCGCCGTTAAAGACGAGCGCACCGACATATCCGGCCCGGCCCATTTCACCCGCTTCTTTGGATCAAAATCACCCCAACGTGCGACCATATCCCGGGCATAGTCACGCCAAAGCGCCAACAGTTCCGGCCCCCGCTCGGTCACTTGCGAACCTTCGGCGGCACGCCGTCCTGCGGTCTTCACCTCTGCCGACACGGCGTTATACAGGCGCTGAAACGCTGCCTCATCGGAGGCCGAGAGGTCTGCGGCGATGTTCCAAAAATGCAAATGCACCATGACATCATTGGCGGTCCAATTTTTAAACAGCGTTGGCTTGTCCCAATCCGCACGGCTTAACCCCGCCAGCACATCAGCTAAACTTTCGCATTCCGCTAAAAAATCATCCGCATTCTGGCGCATCGCTGTCATCCTCTTTGTGTCTTTTGGCATTCTCGAAATTCTGCGGCGACAGGTCAATGCAGATTGCCGCCGGCATGTCGCCCCGCGAGGGTGCAAACACGATCTTACGCCGCCTGCTAAAATGCGTTCAGCGGGATTTTCAGATACTGCCGGCCATTGTCTTCGGCGGCAGGCAGGTCACCGGCGCAGATGTTCACCTGTACCGACGGCAGGATCAATGCCGGCATCGACAAGCTTGCGTCACGGGCCGTCCGCATCGCAATGAAGTCGTCCCGGCTGGTCTCACCGGCAAGGTGAATATTATCGCGTTTCTGTTCCTCGACCGTGGTCTCCCAGGCGAAGCAGTCGCGGCCCGGTGCCTTGTAATCATGGCAAAGAAACATGCGGGTGGCCGCAGGCGATGCCAGAAGCATTTGGATTGAATCATATAATTGGCCGGCATCGCCGCCGGGGAAATCGCAGCGCGCGGTCCCAAAATCCGGCATGAACAACGTATCGCCAACGAACAATGCATCACCGATCAAATGACTCATACAGGCCGGCGTATGGCCAGGGGTGTGGAAGGCCCGCGCTTCAATGCTGCCAAGGCGATAGCTTTCACCATCTTGAAATAATTTATCGAATTGTCGGCCATCGCTGCGAAACCCGTCACCGACATTAAAGATATCACCAAACACACGCTGCACTTCTGATATGGCCGCGCCGATTGCCACTTGACCGCCCAATTTTGCGCGCAAATAAGGTGCTGCACTTAGATGGTCAGCATGCACATGACTTTCGATAATCCACGCGACCGTCAGCCGGCGTTCGCTCACTGCGGCAATAATTTGGTCAGCTGCCTTAAAATCGGTACGGCCGGAGGCGGCATCATACCCAAGCACCGAATCAATGATTGCCGCTGCACCTGTTGCCGGATCACTGACCAGATAACTGACCGTATGTGTTGCCGTATCAAAAAAGCTCAGAACCTCGGGTTTCATCCATTATTTCCTAAAAATTACCGCCCTCGCCGAAGGTTAGCATGCTGGCAATACCGGTCGAATGGCAAGGACAAAACGCCACCGTCAAGCCGCCGTCATACCGCGCCGTTTGCTGTTTACCATGCACTCCAAAAAGATTAACTTTTCGATGTTAACGACACTTCATTTTGCCATTTATTTTTTAGACATCTGAGGATTTTTGCTATGGCGCACTATCTAGTTCACGTCCACAGCGGGCCGGACCTTGTGAATAAAGCGACCTTGGGATTGCTTGTCGCCTGCACGGCCGTTGCTGAAGGTCATGAGGTTGAGATTTTCCTGGCCGCTGACGGCACCGATTTGCTGAACTGCAAAGCGGCCGGCGAGGTGGTGGGACAAGGCACCGGTGATCTGTTTGATCACCTGGCAAAGCTGAAAGAAGCTGGCACCTGCATGCATGTCTCGGGCATGTCGGCAAAAGCCCGCGGCTACGATGAGAGCTTGCTCGATGGCTATAACGCTAAGTTTGCCATGCCGACAGTCTTGTTGGAACGGTCAGCGGCAGCCGATGTTGTGCTGTGCTACTAATCTAAGCTCAGGTGATCGGCTCTGCGGGTCACCTCAGCGGCGGCCCGGCGGCGGCTAACGCCAGTAACATAGCGGCCGCAGATAGGGCCGCAAGAAAGCCTACCAAAGGCAGCCCGAAACAGATTCCTTGGGCGGGCTGCCGGACGGTTTACGCACAACTTAGTCGCTTTGAATTATGTGTGCGGCTGTGCTAGCGTTTTTGTCGATGAACTCTTCCCGCCCTGACCAACCTCGGCGAGTTTACTTGCATGCAGATCGACAATTCCCTGCTATTGCCAATGGCGCCGGACGCGGCCTGGGCGCTGTTATTGGATATCCCGTTTATCGCCCCCTGCCTGCCCGGCACGGCGCTGACCAAAGTGATTGATGATCGCCATTACGAAGGCACGGTCAGCCTTAGCTTCGGGCCAATCGCGCTGACCTTCCAAGGACAAGCTGAAATTACCGCCATCGATGCCGCCGCGCGGCAAGTGACCGTCCGCGCCCAAGGCCGGGAAAATCGTGGCCGCGGATCCGCCCATGCGGATGTTATGTTCCAATTACATGAAAAAGCCGGCGGTACCGAAGTTACCGTTCGGACCACGCTCACCCTGGCTGGAAGCATTATCCAATATGCCCGCGGCGTTGGCATGGTCACGAAAACCGCACAACAGCTTATTGAGCAGTTTTCAACGCGCTTGGCGGAGCGCATCGACAGCGGCGATGTGCCGGATGCGACCGCCATTAAAATGGGCAAATTGCTGTGGTCAAGCTTGCGGTCCACCGGCCAGACCACCGCCAAGAACGGCAGCGTTCAATGAAAGCGGCAGCCTTTCGCTACCACCGCGCCGACAGTCTTGCCGAAGCCGGTGAGATGTTGACCAGCCTAGATAACGCCCGGCTTTTATCCGGCGGCCAAAGCCTAATGGCGATGATGAACCTGCGCTATGTCATCGTCGACCATCTGATTGACTTGAACCCGGTTAGCGAGCTGGCCGGAATTAGCCACCATGACGATCATTTCCAGGTTGGTGCAATGACTCGCCAGCGCTGCTTTCTCGATGATGACGCGGTTGCTGCGCATAGCCCGATTTTCCGCGAAGCCTTGGGCTATGTTGGCCATTTACAAACCCGCAACCGCGGCACTGTCGGCGGCTCGCTGGCGCATATGGATCCTGCCGCCGAACTGCTCGGCCTAGCCGCTTTGACCGATGCCGATATCACGTTGTCCGGGCCAAACGGCAGTCGTCAGGTCGCCATTGCCGAGTTTCCACAAGCCTATATGACCCCCGACATCAAGGTTGATGAAATTCTCACCGCCGTCAGGTTCAACCGCTGGCCTGCCGGCCATGGTTGGGATTTTCGTGAATTTGCCCAACGCCATGGTGATTTTGCGGTGGTCGGTGTGGGTTGCCTGCTGACCTTAGATGCGGCCGGCGCGATCGACCGGGCCGCGGTGGTATTAATCGGTGTTGCCGACGGCCCACTGCGCCTGCCGGCAGTTGAAGCCATGCTGCTTGGTATGCTGCCAAACGCTGACCTATTCCGTGCTGCCGGCGAAGCTGCCCGCCATCCCGAAATCACTGGCGATGCGCTTGTCACCGCTGATTATCGCCGGCAATTGGCCGCCGTGATGGTGCGCCGGTCGCTGACCAACGCCCATCAACGGGCGGTGCAAGCGATGAACCAGGAGCACCATCATGTCTGAGGCTGAAATCACCCGGGCGATCACCTTCACGGTCAATGGTGCGGTCACCGACATGCATGTTGAAGAACGCTTTTCGCTGGCCGATATGTTGCGCCATTGCCTTGCTCTGACCGGCACCCATCTTGGCTGTGAGCATGGCGTCTGCGGCGCCTGTACAGTGTTGGTCGATGGCGAAGCCATACGCAGCTGTTTGATGCTGGCGGTTCAGGTTGACGGCAGCGACGTGACGACAATCGAGGGTTTGGCTGATGAAGATGGCCGCTTAAACCGCCTGCAACAGGCCTTTAGCGACCATCACGGGTTGCAATGTGGGTTTTGCACGCCAGGCATTCTGATGACCTTGAGCGCGTTTTTGGCCGACAACCCGGCACCTGACGAGGGCCATCTTCGCGAAGCTTTATCAGGTAATATTTGTCGCTGTACAGGCTATCAAGGGATCGTTGACGCGGTCATGGATGTTGTCGCGGCACCGGCAGCGAAAGCGGGGCAATAATGCACGGTAAAGTTTTCGTTGGACAAAGCGTCAAGCGTTTAGAAGACCCCGATCTGCTGCGTGGCCAAGGGCAATTTTTAGATGATTTGGCACTGCCCGGCATGCTGCAAGCAGCCTTTGTGCGCAGCCCTTTCGCCCACGCCAGCTTTAGCCATATCGATACCGCCACCGCCGCCGCCGCCCCAGGTGTCGTCGCCGTGCTGACGGCCGCCGACCTACCGGCGGAAATGCGCGAGAAACGCATTTTGCTGCAAGTACCTAATCCGGCAATCAGCTATCCAGTGACTCAAATGCCCTTGGCCAGCAAGGAAGTCTGTTTCGTTGGCGAAGCGGTGGCCATGGTCATCGCTGATTCCCGTCACCGTGCCGAAGACGCAGCCGAGCAGGTGATTGTCGATTGGCAGCCCCTGCCGGCAGCAGCACATTGCGTGGATGCCTTGAAACCCAATGCGCCGGTGGTTCATAGCACCATGAAGGACAATCTTGCCGGGCGTTTCAGCCTTGGCTTTGGTGACGTCGATATCGCATTCAATCACGCCGACCATGTGTTCAGCGCCCGTTACGACACCCATCGCGGCACCGGCCTGCCGATGGAATGCCGCGGCGTGGCCGCCGTCTATGATGTGGTTGGCGATGGCCTGCGCGTCTGGACCTCAACCCAAACGCCACATAATACCCAGCGTGGCTTGGTCGATATGTTCGATATGGCCGAAGATAAAGTGCGTGTCATCACCCCCGAAGTGGGCGGTGGTTTCGGTCCCAAAAACCAAGTCTATCCGGAAGAAATGATGGTGCCGGTAGCAGCGAAGCTGCTTGGCCGGCCAGTTAAATGGGTCGAGGACCGCCGCGAACACTTCATGACCACCACCCAGGAGCGTGATCAGGTTTGGGACGTGTCAGTGGCGGTTGCGGCAAGCGGGCAAATCCTTGGGATCAAAGGGCATCTTATTCATGACGCCGGGGCCTACCTGCCCTGGGGCATCATCATGCCGTATATCTCCGCTTCGACTCTGCCGGGTCCCTACCGGCTGCCGGCCTATCGCATGGATGTCTCGGTCGCCTTTACCAATATGGTCGCGACGACCCCCATGCGCGGTGCCGGCCGGCCACAGGCCGTTTTCGTGATGGAACGGTTGGTTGATTTGATTGCCCATGAGTTGCGCCTTGATCCGGCAGAAGTCCGCGACCGCAACTTCATTACCGCCGCCGAAATGCCCTATTCCATGGGCCTCACCTACCGGGACGGTGCGCCGGTAATCTACGATTCCGGTGATTATCCGGAAGCGCAGCGGCGCGCGCTGGCGGGTGCCGGCTATGCTGATTTTAAGGCCCGTCAAGCCACCGCGCTGGCCGAGGGACGCTATCTTGGCATTGGTATCGGCAACTACGTGGAGGGGACCGGCCTTGGTCCGTTTGAAGGTGCGACCGTGCGGATTTTGTCAAATGGTCGGGTTGCCATTTACACCGGCGCAACACCCGCAGGCCAAGCCCACCGGACCATTTTGGCGCAAATCTGTGCTGACCAACTGGGGATTGATATCACCGCGATTGACGTGGTTTTAGGGGATACCGGGGTGATGCCACGTGGGGCCGGCACTTTTGCCAGCCGCATCACGGTCAACGCCGGATCATCGGTCCAAATTGCGGCCCAACAGGTCCGCGCCAAAGTATTGGCGCTGGCGGCGGCCAAATTTGGGGTTGCCGAAAGTGATTTAGAACTTGCCGACGGCCTGGTCAAAATCACCGGCGCCCAAGGGGATCGGATCAGCTTTGCCGAGCTGGCAAAAATGACCAGCGGCATGCCCGGCTATGTGCTGCCGCAAGGGGTCATGCCGGATTTAGAGGCATCGGGCTATTTTACGCCGCCGCAAGCAACCTATTCCAACGGCAGTCATGTGGCCGTGGTCGAGGTTGATCCGGAAACCGGCATGGTGACCATCGATGATTACGTGGTGGTGCATGATTGCGGCAATGTGATCAACCCAAAGCTGGTTGATGGGCAAGTACAGGGCGGGGTTGTTCACGGCATTGGCAACGCCCTGCTGGAGCGGATGGTCTATGACGATGACGCCAACCCCCTGACAACGACCTTTGCTGATTATCTGATGCCAACCGCTGAATGGGCACCAAACTGCCGGATCATTCATATGGAAAGCCCAACACCGCTGAACCCGTTGGGGGTGAAGGGTGCCGGCGAAGGTGGCACGATCCCGGTGCCGGCAGCGATCGTGGCGGCGATTGAAAACGCCCTACAGCCCTTCGATGTTCGCTTTGACAGCTGTCCGATCACCCCGCAAATGATTGTCGCCAAGATTCACGCGACCGCCCAGTAGGAGGCTCCTCATGACCAGTGACCGTTTTACCGTCCGCCGAGACGGCGCAATCACCCGTCTCACGCTGTGCCGAGGTGATGACGGTAATACCCTGGCACCGCCGGATATGCGGGCCCTTGGTGCGGCCATAAGCGCCGCCGGTAGCGCGGCCGATTGTAAGCTGGTTGTGGTCAGCGGCGAAGGTGCCGATTTTTGCCTTGGTCGGCGCATTGTTGCCGGCGTGACGCGGCCGGCGCAAGCACGTGCTTTTCGGGAACGAGTCGCCGATGCGATTCTCGGCGTGTACGAGGACTTGCGCCGCTGTCCGGTGCCGGTTTTGACTGCTGTGCAGGGCCAGGCAAAGGGCTTCGGCTGCGCCTTTGCGGCACAAAGCGATATCACCATCGCCGATCCCGACGCCCGCTTCAGCCTGCCGGAAATGGACACCAATTTACCACCTACCTTGGCCATCTCGGCGTGTTTACCGAAGATGCCGGCAAAAGCTATTTTACATATGGTTTTAACCCGCCAAACCGTCAGCGCCGAAACAGCCTTTGCCCATGGGTTAATTTCTGAAATCGCCCCAAAAAATGCCTTGGCCATCGCCGTTGAGGCCTATGCCGGCAAGTTGATCGACCGTGACCGCGACGCTTTAATCGCCATCAAAGAATACATGCGCCTGGCGCCAAACATGGATCTCGCCGGGCAAGCCCGCTATGGCGCTAATCTGATCGCCACCGAAATGACCTCACAAGACGCCTAAGCTTTCCGCATTCAGGGGCGGGATCACTTGCCGCCGGGGTCGATAGCGGCAGTGTTATGAAGATGATCGCGGTCATGTGCCGGAGCATGCTTTTGAAAGCCTAAAATTGACATTTGATCGGGAATTTGGGTGAATATAGAGCAATCGGACTAGGGGGGATGCATGACCGCTGCGACACAGTTTCAAAAATCTGCCGAGGCGACCGGTGATTGGACGGTAACACCGCTTTCAGCGGCCCTTGGTGCGGTCATCACAGGCGTTGATTTGTCGACAGTTGATGGCGATCAAATCACCGAAATTCGTAAGTTACTGCACCAATATCTTGTGATCTTTTTCCCGCAGCAGCATTTATCCGCCGAAGCTCACATTGCCTTTGGGCGTCACTTTGGCCATCTGGAAGGGCATCCCAACCTGAAGCACCGCACACGGGATGATCACCCAGAGCTTTTTCGCCTGGCCGCCAGTGAAGGGGGGATCGCGGATGAATGGCACACGGACCTGACTTTTCTGGAACAACCATCGCTGATGTCGATCTTAAATATGAAAGTCTGTCCGGAGATTGGCGGCGATACAATGTGGGCTAACTTGTTTGCCGCCTATGAGGGGCTATCTGCCCCAATTCAGGCCTTCTGTGATGGCCTATCGGCGCTCCATGACGCCCATCCGCATGGCCGCGAGGACCGCACCTTCATTCATCCGGTGGTTCGCATTGACCCCGAAACAGGCCGCAAAGCGATATATGTGAATGAGCATTTCACCCGCCGCATTGTCGAGTTAAGCGAGCCGGAAAGTGCACATATCCTGAGCTATTTAACCCGCTGGGTGCAACAGCCGAAATTTACGGTGCGCCACCGTTGGTCGGCCGGCACCATTGGGATGTGGGATAATCGCTTCAGTCAGCACTATGTGGTCAACGATTTCGTTGGTGAACGTGTAATTGAACGCGTTACCGTCATGGGTGATCAGCCGAACCGGCCGCCGGCGACGTGGCAGCCATTTACCGAGGTTGCTCCAAGGTCGGCAATGAGTCGCCATGATCGGCAACTTCACCGCCATTTGCAAAACGCCAACGCGCCCGCCGCCACAGGTGATACCGCAAACTAAGGAAGGCTTAGTTTGGTGCGTTGCCCTGCCGGGCCGCATCAGCGCCGGCCAAGCGGCCTGTAACCGCCCCCCGCATTACCGATGTGGCGCCAGTATAGGTGCGATAATATAAACCGACAACTTCGCCCGCTGCATAAAGTCCCGGGATCGCATCACCTTCGGCATTGATCACTCGTGCGTTATAATCCACTTTGACACCGCCGAAGGTAAAGCAATTGGAGCAGATCATCGGCCAGGCACGGAACGGTGGTTGCACCAAGGGCCGCGCCCAGTTTGATTTCCGCGGCTCTAAATCCACTGTTGCCAGGCCGTCCGGCTGCATTGGATCGAAATCCGCAGCACTTGGACAGGCGGCATTAAATGCCGCCACCGTTGCCGC
Organism: SAR116 cluster bacterium AG-355-O21; assembly: GCA_003280605.1. GTDB lineage: Bacteria > Pseudomonadota > Alphaproteobacteria > Thalassobaculales > Thalassobaculaceae > TMED26. The sequence goes on from QCEM01000031.1 coordinate 26,365, forward strand.
AAGCTGGTCGCCGTCAACCCCCATCAAGGCCGCCAATTCGGCGAGGCTTGCAGCTTCATGCGGCGGCACCCGTGAGCGCACCGTTGCCTGCCAATTATCGACGTCATCTAGACCGGCATCAAAGACTGCAAAAGCTAGGCCTTCCGGCTGTGCCATGATTTCTCGGGTCACCGCTTCATAGGTTGCATCAACCATCGCCGGTCCCTCATCGGTGAACCTGCGGCCGTTGCGGTTAACCAATAGACCATAGCTGTAATTCAGCACCACCGGCTCCCAATCCGCCGCCCGCGGATCAACCGGCTGGGCATGAAAACTGCCAAAATCACCACAGGGTGCAGCGCCTGCGGCCAAAGCCATGCGAATGCCCTCACCGCGATTATAATGCCCGCCGCGGGCGACCGGACGGATGAATTGTGCTTGCGCGCCAACGTAATGGCTAAGCATTTCAGGGTTGCCTTCAAACCCGCCGGAGGCCAAAACCACCGCTTGACCGTGAAAATGTATCGGCCGATTACCTTTGCCGATCGCCTTGATGCCACAGATCCGGCCACTGTCATCGGTAATTAGGTCGCGGGCCGCTGTTTCATAATAAAACGTAATCTGTTCCGAAAGCTTTTCCGCAGCCCCAGCCAATGCCTCGACAAGCGCTAGGCCGCCGCCGATGGGACCCATTCGAGTTGTCGATTGACTTAAAAAATACAATGGCAAAAAATCAAATTTCACCCCAAAGCTCTTTAACCAACCGAGTGCCTTTGGTGCTTCTTCGGCAAGGGTTGCCACAAATCCTGGATCGACCATGCCAAGGGAACGCAGGACCGCCGGCTGATTATCCCAATCGCGGACCGCATCTTGCAGAATGCCGGGGTCAGGATAGCCGCCCGCATTAGCGGCGAAGCGCTCTTCGAAGTCATCAGAGACAGCCGTCTCACTTTTCATCCGCCAAAAGCTCTCGGTGTAGCGGGTGTTACCGCCCCGTTCATCAAACGGCGCGCGCTCTAGAATAGCGACACGCGCCCCATGCTCAGCAGCCGTCATTGCCGCCGAAAGCCCCGCGATACCGCAGCCCACCACGACCACATCTGCTGAATAATTTTCCATTTTAAACCTACATAAACTGCTATTGCGGAAATTCTATCAGAGCAGACAGACTAGCCTGCATCAAGTCTCTGTCCGGGCCGCCAGCGGTGCTCCAGCAATCGGTACCCCACGCCACAATCCACGCACACTAGTATGACCGTGCCGCCTGTGTCGGCACCATTGTGCCCTGA
>QCEM01000032.1 GCA_003280605.1 SAR116 cluster bacterium AG-355-O21
GGTCCGGGCCATCATCATGGTCAAATAATGCTTTCATAACAGCGCTAGATAACGCGCATTCTTTTCGTTTTGCAAGGCGAGCGCCAAGAGGTATGACAGCGCTTCCAGATCGCAAATGAAGGGCTGCAGCATGCCAACTGAGAATTCGCCTGCCGATGATGTCTCGCTTGATGAAATTCGGCGCATCTTTGATGACCTGCCCGATGCCGATAAAAGCGCCGAAGCCGCCGCGCTGGCGCACCAATCGGAACTGACAAAACCTGCCGGCGCACTTGGCCGGTTGGAAGAAATTGCTATTTGGATGGCGGCCTGGCAGGGCAAAACCAAACCGCAGCTTGACCGGCCGATGATCGCAGTGTTTGCCGGCAACCATGGGGTTGCCAATCGGGGGGTTTCCGCTTTCCCGATCGCGGTCACCAACCAAATGGTGCGCAATTTCATTGATGGCGGCGGTGCCATCAATCAGATCGCCCAAATCGCCGATGCCGAATTACGGGTTTATGAAATGGCCTTAGAGGAGCCAACGGCAGATTTTGTCGACGGCCGGGCCTTGGACGACGAAGACTGCGCCCGTGCCATGGCCTATGGCATGATGGCCATCGAAGAACGGTTGGACCTGGTCTGCCTTGGCGAAATGGGGATCGGCAATACCACCTCTGCGGCGGCCATTTGCCATGCCCTTTATGGTGGCACCGCCAGCGATTGGACCGGCCCCGGAACAGGTGTCTCAGGGTCGGCCTTAGCCGCCAAAACCGAGGTGGTGGCTGCCGCCGTGGCCCGCCATAAAGATTGTCAAGGCGATCCATTAGCGATCTTAGGGGCCGTCGGCGGCCATGAAATTGCGGCCATCGCAGGGGCCATTCTGGCCTGCCGTATCGCCCGAATTCCGGTCCTGCTTGACGGTTATGTCGTGGGTGCGGCAGCGGCTGTCTTGCATGCGCTGGAGCCGCGCGCCCTGGATCATTGCATGGCCGCGCATTGCTCCGCTGAGCCGGCCCATCGCAACTTGCTGGAGCGGATTGGCAAAGCACCGCTGTTAGATTTGGGGATGCGCTTGGGTGAAGGCTCCGGCGCAGGTGTTGCGATCAGCTTGGTGCGCGCCGCCGTCGCTTGCCATAACGACATGGCGACGTTCCAGACCGCCGGCGTCAGTGGTGGCGGCAGCGGTTCTTAACCAATGGCACGTAATCCGATCAAGCCGTGGACCGTGGAGGCGCAAAAATACCTCTACCGAGACAAATGGTTGCGCCACCGGGTTGACCGCTGCCGCACGGATCGGGACATTTTGATTGAGTCATATCATGTCATGGAAGCGCCCGATTGGGTCAATGTGGTGGCGATCACAGATGATTTACAGATCCTTTTGGTCGATGAGTATCGCCATGGTGCCGGTGCGGTGGTGCGCGGCTTACCCAGCGGCACGGTAGAAACGGATGATCAAGATCCGCGAGCTGCAATGCAACGCGAGTTGCTGGAAGAAACCGGCTATGGCGCCGCGCAGATTTGGCCAATCGTTGACGGCTATTCAAATTCCGGCAGGTTTAATAATCGCATTTGGGCTTTTTTAGCTGTCGGTTGCCGGCCCGTCGGCAAGCCGGTTTTTGACCCCGGCGAAAACATTTCCGTGATCCCTGTTGACCTTGCCAGTTGCCTGCAAAAGTTGCATTTCGGTAGCTTGCAGATGCAGGTTGCGCACCTGCTGTCACTGTTCGCAGCCGAGGCTTTTATTCGCCAAAAACCCTATGCTGAGTTGACCGCAATTCGCGCAGCCCTTGTCTAACGTGCAATAATACCCAGTTCATTTACCTGAACCGCCGTGCGGTCGCTGAGGTCAAAGGTCTGGAAATGGTCGACGGCAACTTAAGCTCAACCGACGAATTTAAGCCGACACGGGTAATCGCCTCTTACGAAAGCGGTTGGCGGGCCGTTCGCTTGCGCACGTTGGTGACCATTCGCTGGGTTGCGGTGGTGGGGCAAACGGCCGCCCTGCTGGTGATCTATTTTGGGTTTGGATTAAATTTGCCGATTGCCGCCTGTTTAGCGGTGATCAGTATTTCCGGCGCGGTTAATTTGCTAATCCACATGCGGCATGATCGCTTGCGGCGCATTAAAGAGCAGTCGGCGGCACTTTATCTGGCTTTTGATATCATCCAATTGTCGGCGCTGTTATACCTGACCGGCGGTCTGGAGAACCCGTTTTCGGTGCTAATTTTAGCCCCGATCATGGTCTCGGCGACAATCCTGTCAACCGCCTCTACGGTCATGCTCAGCCTATTCGCCGTGGCCTGCTCGTCGGTTCTTGCGCTGTGGCATTTACCATTGCCATGGAGTGATACGGGATACGCCCTCGAGCCTGTTTATAAGCTGGGTCTGTGGGCGGCAATCACGATCGCCACAGCGTTTATCACCGCCTATGTTTGGTTGGTGGCCGAAGACGCTCGGCGGTTGTCACAAGCATTTCAAGAATCGCAACTGTCTTTAGCCCGCGAGCAACGCATGTCGGCTTTGGGAGCATTAGCTGCCTCGGCGGCCCATGAGCTAAGCAGCCCGCTTGGCACCATCGCCGTGATCGCCCGCGAAATTGAACATGATCTGCCGCATGGCAGCCCGTTGGAAGAAGATGCAAATTTGTTGCGCAGCGAGATCGAGCGGTGCCGACAAATTTTAGCACGTTTATCTGAGCGCCCTGCCGACCGCGAATATGCCGGTCCATTGCCGCGGGTGCCGCTTAGCGCCTTAGTTGAAAATGCCGTTGGTGGCTGTGCCCACCATGGCATTGACGTGATCATCGAACCGCATGGTCCCGCCGGACCTCGGCTGGCCTTGCCGTTGGCCGATGATCCGGAAGCGGTTGACGCCGATCTGCTGACCGATCCGGAACCGGCCGTCCGGGAAACGGCCGAGCTGCAACACGGGCTTGCCACGCTGATTCAAAATGCCGTGCAATTCGCACAGCAAACCGTGGAAATAACCGTCTACTGGGATTCCCATGGATTCGCCGTGATCATCGAAGATGATGGCCCCGGCTTTGCCCAAGCGATCCTGGATCGTCTGGGTGAACCGTTTGTTTCAACCCGCCGTGGCCGCGCCGGACACATGGGTTTGGGCATCTTTATTGCACAAAATTTGTTGGTCCAGACAGGCGCTTCAACACATTTTGGTAACCGCGACGAGGGCGGCGGTCGGGTTGCGGTGAAGTGGATAACGGAACACAATCAAGGTACTGACGATGCTGTTGAGCCACAGGGGGGTTCGCACAGCGGCTAACTGACCTATGTCTAATAACGCAAAGCCAAGACGAAGATGATAAGCGCCGCCGGTGATCGCGGCGTAAGGAAGGGTTAAATGCAGGAAACACTTAAAAATCATGGCCGCCTACTGCTGCTTGACGATGATGCGCCATTGCGCAATCGCTTGGCCAGGGCAATGGAAACACGCGGCTTTACCGTCGTTACTGCTGAAAGCGTCGCCGAGGGCATTGCTGTCGCCAAACAAGAACCACCGGCCTATGCGGTTCTGGATATGCGGCTTGCTGACGGCAGCGGCTTAGATGTGGTGGCAACCCTCAGGGCCGCCCGTGAAGACGCCCGCATTATCCTGTTGACCAGCTATGGCAATATTGCCACCGCCGTGTCGGCAGTGAAAGCCGGCGCCATTGACTACCTGCCGAAGCCGGCAGACGCCGACACCATTGCCGCAGCTTTGCTGAACACGGCGAACATGCTGCCGCCGCCACCTGAGAACCCGATGCCGGCAGACCGGGTGCGGTGGGAACATATTCAACGTGTTTATGAACAATGCGGCCGCAATGTCTCGGAAACCGCCCGGCGTTTGAAAATGCACCGGCGCACCCTGCAGCGGATTTTAAACAAATATGCGCCGCCAGGTTAAGCTACCGCGCTAGCGCTGCACCAAGCTGTCGATGAAACGACCTTGGAAAATCGTGATCCCAAGCGATTGACCGAACCGCACGGCTTCTTCGCTGTCACAGCGACAAAGTACCGCCCGCGACCGTCCCAACGCCTCAACCGAGGCTTGCATCTGTGACAACTGCGTGCCGGTTGGATCATCGGCCATGCCGGGTGACCAAAATATTTTTACCAAATCCAGTCCTAAGGCCTCGCGGTCAAAAATCGGCAAGGTGAATTGGTCTAAACCGTCAAGGCAGATCCGGTAACCGCGCTCACGGACGAAATCACGGGCGAATAAGAAGGCTTGAAAATCGCCAAAAACATCAATTTTTTGAAATTCGATCACAACCGTTCGGCGGTTGGCCTCCGGCAGGGCTTTGTCAAAATCAAGAAATTCTTGCGACAAAACCGTATCGACATTCAGGTTGATCGAAAACGAACTGTTAAGGGCACTATCCTGGTTGCGGATCAACAGGTGCAACATGCGTTGATCCAAGGTCTGTGTCAGATACTGAAACAACCACAGATTTGACGCTAAATCATGCTCCGGCAGCATCGTTTCCTGCAAATCGGCAATCGAAATATACAGCTCCCGCATGATCATCTGTGCCGACAGATGACCAGGCGAGACAGTGCAAATCGGCTGACTGCGGATCATGCTGCTCAAGTCGCTTTGCTTTAAAAAACTCTCTAGGCGAGCCAGCCGAGTAGGATCAAGCGGCTGGGCGTTGCTGGCCATGTCGGCGCCGGATATGGGCCTGCTGCGTTCCCTGTCGCGGTGCAAGCGTTTGACCAATTCCAGCACGTCGATGAATTCATTGGCCAGCTCAAAGCCACTAAAAAAGCGTCCATAGATGGCCCCGCCGTCAGCATCGGTGAGCGGATCGGCGGCAAACAACCGCGCGACCGAGCCAACCGCGTCATCAATCTCCGCCGGCTCGCGGTCGCGATAAACCAAAAAAAGATCATCATTGCCAAGGGTGAACAAACGCCCGTCAATGGCCCCCAATTGGGTATCGAAGGTTGCCGCCGCAACCCGCACATGATGCGGTTGCCGAGCATGTGGGCGCAGCCGTGATAGGTGGATTTGAACTGCTTTGTAATCGCCACGATTACGGCCAAGCCGCTGCAGGTGGTCTAGCAGTAAATATTCCGAACTCGGCTTGCGGCTGTCATCGCGACCGTAATTCCTTGCCATCTCTCATGCTCCATCGGCTTGCACCATAGGTTTTTGGCACTTATCCGAGCCCCCTTCAACCACACTATCGAATCACGCTATGCTTTGCTGGTCAAAAGCAAACTATTCGTGCCCTATCATCAATTGACCGCCCACCGCCAGCTAGGAGACGTTCCATGGCCACCATCGCCGACCTTATTGAAACCCGTTTTGGCCTGGCCACCGAAGCCGGCGCTGATCGGCCTGCGGAAGGAAACTTGGAAACCTTGCTTGGCCATCGCAGCCATCGCCGCTATTGCGATGCCCCGGTGAGCGATGCTGATTTAGAAGTTTTATTGTCAGCCGGCTTTTCGGCGCCGGCAAAATCTGACCTGCAGCAAGCCGCCGTGGTGGTTGTCCGCGATCCGGCAAAGCGGGCGGCGATTGCCGATCTGATCCCGTCCATGGATTGGCTACGCACCTGTCCGGTTTTCATGGTTTTTTGTGCCGATAGCCGCCGCATCCGGAAGATCTGCACATTGCGCGGAAAAACCTTCGGCAATGACCACCTTGACGCGGTTCTTAATGGTGCGGTCGATACTGGTTTGGTGATGGGGTTTTTTATTCAAGCGGCGCAAGCCATGGGCCTTGGCTGTTGCCCGATCAGTGTTGTCCGTAACCATATCGAAGCGATTGCAGAGCTGCTTGAGCTGCCACCGCATGTGTTTCCCGTCGCCGGCATGTCCCTTGGCTGGCCGGCAGAGACAGGTTATGTCAGCACCCGGCTGCCGCTCTCGGTGTTTGTCCACCAAGACAGTTATGACGACAGCACCTTGGAAGCCGATGTCGATGCCTATGATCGCCGCCGCGATGCTCGCTATTCGATCCCGCCGGAAAAACACCGCGATACCGACAGCTTTGGACGGGTCAATTTTTATGGCTGGTCGGAAGACAAAGCACGGCAAGTCTCGCACCGCGAACGCGACCAACTGGCCCGCTTCCTGAAAGCTCAAGGCTTTAATCTGGATTAGCTGCCGGCGGCAGCGGCCCAATTAATCGGCCCAATTAACCTGCCAAGTCTTCGCCGCACAGCGCCCGGTCAATCAAATCGGCTGTCTCGGTAATCCCATAAAGGGCGATGAACGAGCCGATGCGCGGCCCCTGTGACTGCCCCAACAGCACTTCATAGAGCGCCTTAAACCAGTCGCGCAACGGCTCAAAACCATGGTTTTTACCAACGGATAAGACCATATTTTGCACGCTCTCATCTTCGACCGCACCGGTAAAGCTGCGCAGCTCGGCCGCGAGATCTTGCATCGCTGCCGTTTCTTTTTCGTCCGCCGCCCGATAGACCTTCAAGGGCTTCACGAAATCTTGGTAATAACGCAGCGCAAATCCGGCGGCCTGGTCAAGGTCGGGATGGGTTTCAGGGCTGGCCGCAGGTGCATAACGCCGGATAAAGCCCCATAGGCTGTCTTTGTCCTCTGCGCTTGCCGCCGACGCCAAATTCAACAGCATCGCAAAGCTGACGACCATATGCGAGGTCGGCACATTATCACCATGGATATGAAAAACCGGATTATCAAGGCGGGCTTTGGCGTCTTGGTTTGCATAGGCTCGTAACTGCTGATGATATTCATCAACAGCTTTTGGAATGGTGTCAAAATACAGCCGTTTGGCGGTTTTCGGCTTTTGATACATGAAATAGCTGAGGCTCTCGGTCGAAGCGTAGCCAAGCCATTCATCAATGGAGATGCCGTTTCCCGAGGATTTAGAAATTTTCTGTCCCTTGTCGTCAAGGAACAGTTCATAGACAAAATGCTCCGGCTTTTTGGCGCCAAGAAGCTCACAAATTCGGTCATAAATCGCGGTATTGGTGGCGTGATCTTTGCCGTACATTTCAAAATCAACACCTAGCGCCGCCCAACGGGCACCAAAATCAGGCTTCCATTGCAGCTTCACATGGCCGCCGGTGACCGGCACGGTCCATTCGCGGCCATCGGCATCATCAAACGTCACCGTGCCTGCTTTGGCATCGACCTGCTTCATCGGCACATAAAGTACCTGGCCTGTTTCCGGATGGATCGGCAGGAAAATCGAATAGGTTTGTTGGCGTTCTTCGCGCAGGCTTTTCAGCATCACCGCCATGATATCGTCATAGCGTTCTGCCACCCGCATCAGGGTAGCGTCGAACTGCCCGGATTTATAAAACGCCGTTGCCGAATAAAATTCATGCTCGAAGCCAAACGTGTCAAGAAAGCGCCGCAGCATGGCATTGTTATGATCACCAAAACTATCATGGGTGCCAAACGGGTCGGGAACCGCGGTCAAGGGTTTGCCTAAATGCGGGCTTAGTATGTCCTGATTGGGGACATTGCTGGGTACCCGCCGCATGCCGTCCATATCGTCCGAAAAACAGATCAACTTAGTCGGGATGTCGCAGAGCAGCTCAAAAGCGCGGCGCACCATGGTTGTGCGCAGAACTTCGCCAAAGGTACCGATATGCGGCAGTCCCGACGGCCCATAGCCGGTTTCAAACAGCACATAGCCCTTCTCCGGCACCTTGTCGCCCAAGCGTTTGACGACTTTACGCGCCTCCTCAAAGGGCCAGGCACGGGAATTTTCAGCAAGCTCGCGAAGTGCAGGGTCGGACATGAACTCAGCTCCAAGTCACATGGGGGCAAAAAAGCGCCCGAAACTAGCGCGGATCGACGCATCTGTCATCTCTCCTGCCGATCATGTCGCAGCTTCTTTCACGAACGCTGACAACGGCGGCCATGACTGCTACATCGGTAGCTATGAATGATCTGCCCATATCTACGACCCAGGTCCATCTGGCTGCCGTTGTGGTTGGCCCGAGCGGCTGCACCCGGCTTGGCGGCGATGGCGATATTGAGGCTCTGGATTTCGCTGCCGCCGCTGAACATCTGCAGCGCCAGCCGAGCTTGGTTTGCCACGCCCGCTCGATCAGCCGGCGGTTGTCGCTGCAAGGCTTTGCCGCCTATGACCTGTTGGAACTTTTTGCCTTCGTTCATCCGGCCCGCTTTGTTTTACCAACGGCCCGCGGCCTGGCCGCCGCCGTTGACCTGCCGGCGCCCCAAAATCAGGAAGATGAGGTGCTGTTGCTGCCACAGGTCGCCGCCCGTCTGCTGGCGCAGCTGGCGGTCAGCGGGCCGCCCACCCCCCTGCGGCGCAGTGCCGAGCCGATCGCCGAGGTGATGAAAGACTGCGGCTGGATCTGGGCACGACTGGTCTTGAGCGCTCTTGGGGCCAGTGAAATCAATCCACCCGGACCGGTTCGCGCCGCCGGCCTGGCGATCTGGAATCAGCTTGGTGAATGGTCAGATCATGCGCCGCCGCCACCGCCGGGGAATGTGCCGATTGACCCCGAACATGCGCGCGCCCGATTGGCGGAAATGTTGGGCAAGGACGCCGAAGCACGGCCCAGCCAAGGGGATTTTGCCTCCGCTGTTGCACAAGCCTTCCAGCCCCGTCAACAGCAGGACCAACCAACAATGGTCTTAGCCGAAGCAGGAACCGGTGTCGGCAAAACCCTTGGCTATGTTGCCCCGGCCTCGCTCTGGGCCGAACGTAACCAAGGCAGCGTTTGGATTTCCACCTATACCCGCAATTTGCAGCACCAAGTTGATACGGAGCTTGACCGCCTTTATCCCGAACAGCAGCAAAAAAACCAAAAGGTAGTGGTGCGCAAAGGCCGCGAAAACTATCTTTGTTTGCTGAATCTTGAAGACGCCAGCCGCACGTTACCAACACTGCCCCGCCACGGCATCGCGCTTGGCTTAATGGCACGTTGGGCCTTGGCAACCCGTGACGGTGATATGGTCGGTGGGGATTTTCCGTCCTGGCTGGCCGACTTGCTTGGCCGTGCCGGCACCTTGGGGCTTGCCGACCGCCGCGGCGAATGCGTCTATTCCGCCTGCCCACATTATAACAAATGCTTTATCGAAAAATCCGTGCGCAAGGCACGGCGCGCAGAATTGGTCATCGCCAATCACGCTTTGGTGATGATCCAAGCTGCCATTGGTGGTGATGATGGACGGCAACCGACACGCTATGTGTTTGATGAAGGCCATCACATTTTCGATGCTGCCGATGGTGCTTTCGCGGCCCATCTTTCGGCGCGGGAAACAGCTGACCTCAGGCGCTGGATTCTGGGAGCGGAGGGCCGCCGCGGCGGCCGTGCCCGCGGTCTCAAGCGGCGCTTAGAAGATTTAATCGCGGATGATGATACCGCCCTCGGCGCCCTTGACGAGATTCTTGCCGCCGCCCGGGTGTTGCCGGGCGACGGCTGGCAAAACCGCCTTACCGACGGCGCCCCACGCGGCAGCGTTGAAAGTTTTCTGGTTTTGGTCCGCCAACAGGTCTATGCCCGCGCCGCCCATGTGGACAGCCCCTACACCCTGGAGACCGAAGCACGGCCACCGATTGACGGCATGGAGAGCGCCGCCGCTGCCTTGATTGCCGCCTTTGAGCGCATGCTTGGGCCAATCGAGACCCTGCGCCAACGCCTCAGCAACCGCTTAGACACCGAAAGTGAGACTCTCGACAGTCAGTTGCGGTTGCGCATTGAGGCGGCGGCCCGCGGCCTTGAAAGGCGCGGTAAATATATGATCCAGGCGTGGCGCGACATGGTCGCAACCTTGGCCACCGAAACACCGGCGGCATATGTCGATTGGATGGAGGTTGAGCGAATTGACGGCCGCGATGTGGATATTGGCCTGCATCGTCACTGGCTGGACCCGATGACACCCTTCGCCGAGGTTGTCGTTAAGCCGGCCCATGGTTTGGTTGTCACCTCGGCAACGCTGAGTGACGGTTCAGGAGATGTTACCGCCGATTGGCAGGCAGCGGAAACCCGAACCGGCGCCGTTCACCTGCAAACCCCAGCCATTCGCGCGCAAGTGCCGTCACCTTTCGATTACCCCAAAAACACCCGGGTATTTATCATTGGTGATGTTCGCAAAGACGATATGGATCAGGTTGCGGCCGCTTATCGGACCTTATTTCTGGCCGCAGGCGGCGGCGGATTGGGGTTGTTTACGGCCATTCAGCGGTTGCGTGCCGTCCATGGGCGCATCAGCCCACATCTTGATGCCGCCGGCTTAGAGCTGCTGGCACAGCATGTGGACGGCATGGATATTTCCACCTTGATCGATATTTTCCGATCCGAGGAAGACATGTGTTTATTGGGCACGGATGCGGTCCGCGACGGCGTTGACGTGCCTGGTCGCTCGCTGCGGTTGATCGTCTTTGACCGGGTGCCCTGGCCGCGCCCGTCAATCCTTTACCGCGCCCGCCGCGAAACTTTCGGTAAAGCCAGCTACACTGACATGCTCACCCGGCTGCGCTTAAAGCAAGCCTTCGGCCGGTTGGTGCGACGCGGCGATGATCGCGGTGTCTTCGTGCTGTTGGACCCGATGATGCCGTCACGGCTTTTAGGAGCCTTTCCCGATGGTGTCGAGGTTCGGCGCTGCGGTCTTGTCGAAGCTGTCAGCGAAACACGGGATTTCCTAATGCACGAACACGGCTTGCCGTGATAAAAACGTCTTTGTCATGGTCATTTTGACATTTCTTAGGTTCTCATAACTTTCTAAACGGAGGCAATTATGGCCGGTCCGCTAAGCGGTATCCGCGTATTTGATCTGACCCGCGTTTTAGCAGGTCCCTCGTGCACCCAAATGCTGGGTGATCTTGGCGCTGAGGTGACCAAGATTGAACGGCCCGGTGCCGGTGATGACACGCGCGGGTTTGCACCGCCGTTTATCCGTGATGAACGAGGTGACGACACTTCGGAAAGTTCTTATTTCTGCTGTACCAACCGCAACAAACAGTCGATCACACTGGACCTGACGGCAGCCAAAGGACAGGAAATTGCCCGCCAGATGATCGCCGAATCAGATGTCTTTGTTGAAAACTTCAAAACCGGCGGCCTGGCCAAATATGGGCTCGATTATGCCAGCTTAAAAGAAGAATTCCCGGGCTTGGTCTATTGCTCCATCACCGGCTTTGGACACACCGGCCCATATGCGCCGCGGCCTGGCTATGATGTGCTGATCCAAGCGATGAGCGGTTTCATGAGCCTGACGGGCGAACCTGACGGGACACCTCAAAAAGCCGGCCTACCGGTGGCTGATTTGATGGCCGGGATGTATGCTGCGGTCGCCATTAACGCGGCCTTGTTGCATAAACAGAAAACCGGTCAAGGCCAGCATATCGACATCGGCATGCTCGATGTGATGACGGCATTTTCCACAATTCAAGGAATCAATTATCTGGCCACCGGCGAGATTCCCGCCCGCCTTGGCAATGCGCATCCAAATATTGTCCCGTATCAGGCGTTTAAAACCGCCGATGGCGATATCATTTTAGCGGTCGGCAACGACAGCCAGTTTCGCAAATTCTGTGACTTCGCCGGTTGCAGTCATTTGGTTGATGACGAACGCTTCGATACAAACCGTAAAAGGGTTCTCAACCGCGATGCTTTCTTGCCGATCTTCACCGCCATTATCGCGGCAAAGCCCTCAGATTACTGGCTGGAAGGGATGCGCGAGCTTGGCATTAGCTGTGGGCCCATTAATAATCTGAAGCAGGTCTTCGATGACCCGCATGTGCAAGCCCGCGGGATGAAGTTGGAAATGGACCATCCGGCCATTGACGGCGGCAAAATCAATCTTATCGCAAGTCCCATGCGGTTTTCGGAAACTGCTGTTGATTACCGCCGGCCACCACCGATGCTGGGGCAGCACACCGATGACATTTTGCGCGATCGTCTTGGTTTAACGCCGGAGCAGATCGATGGATTACGGGCTGAGGGTATCCTTTAGAATGCGGCAATGGGGCGGCATGAGAGAATGACTCCATCCGCCCCACATACTGGCCCGCATACCGCCTCACATAGCGTATCCGGGGCGCCGCAACGCAGCCGGCTGCTGACACTTTTGGTGGCGCTCGTTGCGATTATCGGTTTGCCGGTCGGCAATGCGCTGTTGAGCCCGGCAGTGCCGGTCAACACGTCACTTGCACGACCACCCTTAACCAACGGCCTGCCGGTTCCCAAAGCCCCGAAAATCAGCCTACCGTCGGTGAAAGATAAGATACGTTCCGGGAATCGCCTTAGTACCCCGGAGTTAAGCCGCGGCCGAATCTACATTTCAAGCGCTCAGTGGCGGCGCAAATTGCAGTCACGGATCAGCGAATTAGAAACCGCGGTTGTCACCGCCCGGCAACAATTGCGGACAATCACCAATCAGAGTCAACGCGATGCCAACCTGTTGACATTGCGCCAAAACTTAAGTCAGCTGGCGCAACTCAGAGAGGAAAGATCACTGTTGGGTGAGCCCGCAAGCGGGCATCAAAACAAGGCTTCGCGATAAGCTGTCTTTGCCACCGCAACACTACGCCGTCAGCGCCGCGATATCGGCAATCTCATCCGCCGTCATGCGCCAGTCTGCGGCGGCGGCATTTTGCATCACCTGTTCGGGGGTTGTCGCCCCGGCAATGACGCTGGGAACATGTGCTTGACTGGCCAGCCAACCAATTGCCGCATCTAAAATCGAATGTCCGCGGGCGCCGGCATAATCGGCAACTTTTTCACTGATCGTCCAATTGCGATCGGTCAACACTTCATCGGCGCGGGCAGGGCGCTCGGTCATGCGGCCGCCGTCCGGCATCGCATGATTGCGCTGGTACTTGCCTGTTAATAAACCGTTGGCAAGCGGGAAATACGGTAAAATGCCGACCCCATAAGCTGTTGCGGCGGGGACAAGTTCGGCCTCAATGCTGCGCTCGACCAAACTGTATTCATTCTGTGCCGAAACAAACCGCACGCTGCCGTTGGCACGGGCGACCCATTCAGCTTCCGCCAATTGCCACGCCGCATAGTTAGAGCAGCCGATATAACGGACTTTGCCGCTGCTGACCAAATCATCCAAGGCCCGCAAGGTTTCATCGATCGGCGTTGCCGGATCAGGGCGATGCACTTGATAAAGGTCGAGGTGATCTGTTTTCAAACGCCGCAGGCTGGCTTCCACGGCGGTCATGATATAGCGCCGCGACGCACCTTTTTGATACTCTGACTCGCCCATCGGCAGGCCAAATTTACTGGCCAGGACAATGTCCTTGCGATGGCTGCCCAAAACCTTCCCCAAAAGTGTTTCAGAGCCACCTTTGTTGCCATACATATCGGCGGTATCGAACAACGTGATACCGGCATCAAGGCAGGCATGCACCACTGCCCGGGTTGCCGTTTCGTCACATTTGGCACCAAAATTATTACAGCCGATACCGACGGCGGATACCAGCAAGCCGGAAAGCCCAAGACGATTATACTGCATATATACCCCCCATCGGCCGCCACTGCCGGAGGGGCCAATTATTTTTGTAAAATGTTAACGATTTCCCGCAACTGCGTCCGGGCTCGTAAAAGATAGAACCCTTGTACCGCCAAATGATTGGGGAAATAAAGCCCATCGGGGGTGCCGCCAACAATCACCAGCGGGTCAAGCTGTGCCGCCAGTTTCAAAGATTGCAGCATTTCCATGTAGACGGCAGCCACCTGACGCTCGCGGAGAACGGCGTCAAAATCCGTGCTCATTTCGCGCAGCAACAGATAATAAGCGTAGAGACGGCCTTTGGTGCGATAGAAAATATCATCGACCACGACATCAAAAAACACCCCTTGGTCATCGCTTAAATGTTGATCGATGGTCGCTGAGGAGGAGCCGATATCGGCGGCAAATCGCTCCAAGGTCGCCAATAGATTATCGGCCCGGCGATCGAAAACCGCCTGCCCTTGGGCCAAGCGTTTGTTATAGGCGCGTAACTCGTTCAGCGCGGCGCGATACTGTTTTTCCGAGGTCGCGGTAGGCATCAGCGATGTGGACAGATCAAAAACCCAAATATTTCCAGGGTATTTCAACAAGCCCGCCGCTTTGTCCAAGTTGTTATCAACCTCGCTGGAGCCGCGGGTTCGGCCAATTTGATCGGACATTTCAATGGCAAAACGTGACAATGCGTAAATGATACCTTGCTGAAAATTCGGCATATTATCGAGCAAAACGCTGGGCATGATCCATGGATCATTGGCGGTCCAGCGATTGATGTTCACTTCCCGATCAATCAGCCCTGCGGCCATGGCCACCGACCGGCTTTCACCGGCCGCACTTTCGACCGTGAAATCAACATCATCGGCGATGCGGTGAATCACCGCCATACCAATCAGATAGTAGACAACTACCGCGGCCACGATCAGCAGCACGCTTAAACCGCCCCACCGGGCCAACCTGAGCTTACGCCACAAACCTTTGCCCCAAAGCTTCCCTGAAAATCCTTTGCCCCCCAGCCGACCTGGCTGTGGTGGCTCATCACTCCAATCTAAATCCGGCTTTGTGGCCATTGGCGGCTTCCTTTAACGATCCAGACTTACAGATAGGGAGGCTGGTGCCGATTGTCATCCCATCATCCATCTCCGCAGCCGCAAAGATTTTTGCTATCCGACCGGCGGGCGACCGTTGCAGCGGCATTTTGCCTTTGCCGCAGATCCCCTTTATATCTGCTTATCGGCATTCGAAAGGGCGGCAGATGTTGCAGGCGGTTATTATTCCGGTCACGGCTTACCAGCAAAATTGTACCTTGATTTGGTGTGATGAAACCATGCAGGCAGCGGTCATAGACCCCGGCGGCGAACTGGAGCAGATCGAGGCACAGATCCACGAGCATGGGCTAACGCTGGAAAAAATTTTAATCACCCATGGGCATATTGACCATGCCGGGGCAACAGATGAATTCCAGCACCGCCACAGCGTGCCGATCGAGGGCCCGCAGCGCGAAGATCAATTCTGGATCGATCAATTGGTTGAGGAGCACTATCAGCAGATTGTGCCGGAGGCCCGGCCCTTTCACCCGGATCGATGGCTTGAAAATAATGATCAGGTCAGCGTCGGTAACTTAACCCTTGAGGTTCGCCATTGCCCCGGGCACACCCCCGGCCATGTGATTTTCTTTCACCCGCCCTCACGGCTTGCATTTGTCGGCGATGTCTTATTCCAAGGCTCGGTTGGCCGGACCGATTTTCCGCGCGGCGATCACGCAACCTTGATGCGGTCGATCAAGGACCGTCTCTGGCCCCTCGGCGATGATGTTGCTTTTGTTTGCGGGCACGGCCCCATGTCAACCTTTGGCAATGAACGTCGAAGCAACCCTTTCGTGCGTGATCATGACGGCCCAAATCCGTAAACAGTGCAACCTGTTTACAGGGCCCTTGACATAACATAACTAAATAACTAGTTTTATAGTTATGTTTTCTGAACCGCTCACAATCGACCATGCCGCAAGCTTGTTTTCAGCTGTTGGCTCGCCCGCGCGGCTGGCTGTTTTGCAAGCTGTGGTGCGGTCCGGAAGCCGTGGCCTGAGCGTCGGTGAATTACGGACCGGCAGTGATATGCCGGCATCGACCTTGGCCCATCACTTAACGGCGTTGGTGCGGGTTGATTTGATCCTTCAGGAAAAATCCGGGCGGACAGTGATCAACCGCGCGAACATCACCAAACTGCAAGATTTAGGTGATTATCTGCTTGTTGAGTGCTGCCGTGATGAAACTGATTTGACCGCCGAGACTGCCGCATGACGGAGATTATCGCAGCACCGCGAACACGGTTTTATCGTCTGAACAAGGTGCGCAAGTCCCTGCAGACGCCATGGACCCTAAGCGTTTTGCTTGTGCTTTTGGTGGCGCTCATAGACAGCGCTAATTTAGGCAATGTGATCGGCACCGCATTGGCCGCATTGGCAGGCACGGCACCTTATATCGTGATTGCCGTTTTGCTGATTGGCTGGCTGAAGGCAACAGGTGCTGAAGCGATGGTCGGACGGGCGTTTCAGGGCCGGGAAAGCGTGATGATTTTAATGGCCGCAGTTTTTGGTGGCCTGGCACCTTTTTGCTCCTGCGAAGTGATCCCTTTCATTGCCGGGCTGTTGGCTGTTGGTGCGCCCTTATCGGCGGTTATGGCCTTTTGGCTATCATCGCCGTTGATCGACCCGCCAACATTGTTCATCACCGCCGCTGCACTTGGCTGGCCATTTGCTGTCGGCAAGGCGGTGGCGGCAGTTGGTCTTGGCCTGTTCGGCGGCTTCGTGATGAAAATGTTGCTGGCAGGCGGCGCATTTGCCTCCCCCTTGAAAGCTGCACAAATAGGCTGCTGCGGGTGCGGCCCATCGACTTTTGACGGCCGCCCGGTTTGGCGGTTTTGGACCGCGCCGACACGTCGACAAACTTTCGTGAAAGAATCTGCCGGCAATGGTTTGTTCCTGCTGAAATGGCTCTCCTTGGCGTATGTTTTAGAAGCGCTGTTGATTTCCTATGTGCCCGCCGAAGCGGTTGCGGCGGTGGTCGGCGGCGAAGGGGTGATGGCGATTGCCACCGCTGCCGTTGTCGGCATGCCGGCCTATCTCAATGGGTACGCCGCCCCGCCGCTGCTGGCCGGCCTGATGACTCAAGGCATGAGTGGCGGCGCGGCGATGGCTTTTATGGTCGCCGGCGCGGTCAGCTCGATCCCCGCGATGGCGGCTGTCTATTCCTTGGTGAAAGCACCGGTTTTCGCCAGCTATATTGCCCTTGGTCTTGGCGGTGCGGTGGTTTCTGGCATATTGTTTCAATTTCTGATCTAAGCGGTTCATCCCCGGCCCGTGGCAGGGCTCTGGAGTAACCGATATGAGTGAAAAAGCCACCGATCATCGCCGCCGCGCAACAGCCATTGGCAGCAGCGCAATTTTAATGTGGGCGAGCTTGGCACTGTTCACGGCGATGAGTGGCGGGGTGCCGCCTTTTCAGCTGCTTGCAATGTGCTTTAGCATCGCCAGCGGCCTGGCCATCATGCTGTGGGTGCTGCGCCGGCAAAATCCGCTACAGCATTTAAAATTACCGCTGCGGGTTTGGCTGCTGGGGGTTGGCGGACTGTTTGGTTATCACGCCGCATATTTTATGGCCTTGCGCACGGCACCGGTGGTTGAAGCCAGTTTAATCGCCTATTTATGGCCGCTGCTGATTGTCCTTTTTTCATCCCTGTTACCAGGTGAACAGCTCCGCCGGCACCATCTGATGGGTGCCATGATGGGTTTTATCGGTGCCGCTATTCTGGTCACCGGCGGCGACCAAATCGGCTTTGACGGCAGCCATCTCACCGGCTATCTGGCCGCCTCGGCCTGTGCCTTGATATGGTCAAGTTACTCGGTTTTATCGCGCCACGTTGGGCACATACCAAGCTCTGCGGTTGGCGGTTTCTGCCTGCTTGCGGCACTCTTGGCAATTCCGGCGCATGTGGCCTTTGAAGTGACTGTATGGCCGCAAAATAGCCTGCAATGGCTGGCCGTTATCGCCCTTGGGTTAGGCCCTGTGGGCGGCGCTTTTTTCACCTGGGACATTGGTGTCAAGCAGGGTGACATTCAAGTTTTAGGTGCCCTTGCCTATGGTGCGCCGCTGCTTTCAACCGTGATTTTGGTACTCACCGGCTGGACCGCCCCAAGCTGGAGCATCGCGGCGGCATGCGGGCTGATCGTTGCTGGTGGTTTGCTGGCGGCCCGTGACTTACTCAAGCGCTCACCGCCCTCACAAAACGCTTAAGCAGCGTTTAAAAATTATCTTTCCGGCTCCGCACCTCGGCAAACACCGCGACCGGATCTGCCGCCGCCATGCCGAGTGCGGCGGCAAAGGCCGGATCATCGGCGCGCAGAAAGGGATTGGTTGATTTTTCGGTTCCCAATAGCGACGGCACGGTCGGTATGCCGCGGGCCCGCAGATCGTCAATTTCAGCGGCCCGCCGGCGAAGCTTTTGGTTTGTACCGTCGACGCTGAGGGCAAATTTGGCATTGGCCTGGGTATATTCATGGGCACAGTAAACCCGGGTTGCATCCGGCAAGCCCCGCAAGGTATCGAGGGAGGTCCACATCTCGGTCATGGTGCCTTCAAAAACCCGCCCACAGCCAAGGGCGAACAGTGTATCACCGCAGAACAAAGCGTCACTGTCGGCAAAATAATACGCGATATGGCCGCTGGTGTGCCCTGGGACCTCAAAAACCTGCGCCTGATGACCACCAAATTCATAGCGCTGACCATCACGCACCCGAACATCAATGCCGGGAATCCGTGCGGCATCGTTGTCGGCACCGACGACGGTAAGATCAAACGCTGCCTTTAGTTTGCGATTGCCGCCGGTGTGGTCACCATGATGATGGGTGTTGAGAATATGCGTCAATTGCCATCCACGACGCGCCAGCTCGGCAATAATTGGCTCAGAAACAGCCGGATCAACAACCGCTGTTGCACCACTTTCGGGGGCATGAACCAGATAGACATAATTGTCTGAGAGTACCGGTACCTGCACAATTTCCAAACCGACCATGGTTGCCTTCCTGTCCATTTTGCTAACCTGCCGCGGCGCTGCGGCAAAGGCTAGCGATAACCGCCAGCACAGCCTACTATAAGCTGGCGTCGTTATTGATCCAGCAGAAAGATCTGGTATGAAAATCACCAAAGTCGACACCATTGCCTTAAGCATTCCTTTTGATCTCGGCACCGACAAGCCAGACTGGGGCGATAAATTTGCCCAAAACCTGGACACGCTGCTTATTCGGGTTGAGACCGATAATGGCTTGGTCGGCTGGGGTGATGCCTTCGCCTATGGGTCCCTGCGGGCCGTTCAAGCGGCGGTTGAAGACATGATCGCGCCGAAAGTCATTGGCGCCGACGCCCGCGATATCATCGGCATCAACCACCTTCTGCAGCAAGAAAACCATCTCTGGGGTCGATATGGGATCACCCTATTCGCGATTTCAGGATTAGACATTGCGCTTTGGGACTTGGCCGGTAAAGCCGCCAATATGCCGTTGGTTCAACTGCTTGGCGGAGCAACCACGAAACCCTTGCCGGCCTATGCCAGCCTATTCCGCTATGGCGATGCCGCCACCGTTAAGCGGGTCACAGCCGAGGTTGCGGCGGCCGGCTATGAGCATGTTAAATTGCATGAGGTGACGGTTGAAGCGGTCGAAGCGGCCCGCCGGGGCGGCGGCGATAAGATGGCGATCATGGTTGATACAAACTGCCCGTGGACGCCGGTGGCGGCGACCGAGATGGTGTCGGCGATGGCTGCATATGATCCTTATTGGATCGAAGAGCCCATTTTCCCGCCCGAAGATTTTGACGCCCTGGCACGCCTGCGGATGGAAACAGGGGTGCGCTTGGCGGCCGGCGAGAACGCCTGCACCAGCTTTCAATTCCAAGCCATGTTTGATGCCGGCGCGGTGGATTTTGCGCAACCAAGCGTCACCAAAGTCGGCGGCATAACGGAATTTCAAAAGATCACTGCCTTGGCCGAAACGGCAGGCGTTCAGATCATGGCCCATTCACCGTATTTTGGACCTGGCTTCCTGGCCACCTTGCAGCTGGCGGCAGCACTTCCAAAGCCAGGCTTGATCGAACGCTTCCATGCCAACCTGGCGGCAAATTTGATGGGCCCTTGGGTGGATCCCAAAGACGGTTATTTTCATATTCCCGACGGTCCCGGTCTGGGCGCTGATCCGGACCCGGACGTGATTGCCCGATTCCGTGTAACACCATAAGCCAAGCAGGGCCGACAGAGCATGTTTTCAGACGTTTTTGATCTTCGCGATTTCTACCAGACCCCCAGTGGTCGGGTCGCACAGCGTATGATCCGACGACGGATTCGCGCCGTCTGGCCAAATCTCAGCGGCCAGGCGCTGCTGGGGATTGGCTATACAACGCCCTATTTGCGGCCCTTCACAGAGGAAGCGGAACGCGTCATTTCAGCCATGCCTGCCGCCCAGGGTGTCTTGCGTTGGCCGGTTGACGGGCCGGCCCGCTCGGTCTTAGTGGCAGCTGATGAATTGCCGTTTCTGGACGCAACCTTTGATCGGATCCTCCTGGTTCATGCGGTTGAAGGGTCAGACCATTTAGCGGCCCTGCTGGCGGAAGCCTGGCGGCTTTTGGTCGGCAATGGCCGCTTGCTGGCGGTGGTGCCGAACCGCCACGGCATGTGGACACGCTCCGATCGGACGCCGTTCGGCCAAGGCCACCCTTATACCCACAATCAGCTATCCCGGTTGTTGCGGCAAAACCGGTTTACCCCGGTTCAAAAAGACGAAGCTTTATTCAGCCCACCACATGCCCCACGCGGTTGGGTGCGCAGCGGCGAGGCTTGGGAAAAAATCGGCGCACGTTGGTTCAATCGCTTTGCCGGCGTGGTCATGATTGAAGCCAGCAAACAGCTCTATGCAGCAACCCCAAATCGGGGTCGCGTTTTAGCGCCGGCACGGGCATTATTACCTGCCACTGGATCGCATATTTCAGCGCTAAATGCCGGCCAATCGGCGCCGGCGTCAGGCGCTGCCGTTACAAACGCCCTTAGCCCACAAGGAAAAGATCATGTTCACAGTTGCCGTTGTTCTTGAAATCGACCCGAAAGATACCGCTGCCTTTGAAGAAGGGTTGATGCAGCATGCTGCCAATAGCCGCAGCCAGGAGGGTTGCGTGACTTTTTCCGTGGCCCGTAATCACAGCCAAGTGGGGCGCTATCACATTTGGGAGGTCTACCGTGACAAGGACGCTTTCCAAGCCCATGTTGATGCAGACTTCATGGCCTGGTGGCGAGAGGTTTCAGCCCCGATGTTAACGGCGCGGGAAATTGCCACAGCTGATTTGATGACGGCATAGCCAGGCCGTCCACCAAGACTGTTCAGCTTGTATTTTGGCCGCCGGCTTTGTATTGCTAGCCGACGGCTGGTAACAACATTTCACCGTATTTGGATGAACACTGAATGACTGCGCTAGATGACTTGCGTCGCGATATTGATGCCATCGACGACCAACTTTTAAACCTGATTGATCGGCGCGTTGAAATTGGCCGCGAAATTGCCCGTGCCAAAGGCCCAAACGGCGGGCCGTTTTTGCGTCCGGGCCGCGAGGCGGCGATATTGCGGCGCCTGTCACAGCAAGCGCGACCACCTTTGAGCGCCAGTCTTATCGGTCGCATTTGGCGGGAAATTCTAATTTCCAATCTGGCACAACAAACCGCCGTCACCGTTGCCTTTAGTGGTGGTGACGGGGTGCACCTGCTGGTCCGTGACCACTTTGGCAGTAGCGCCCAGGTCACCCCCCTCGATGATACACCGGCTGTTGTCGACGCTGTTGCAAGCGGCCGTGTGTTTTTGGGCGTGATTGCGTTGCGCAATGATGATCCGTCACGGCCATGGTGGCGGCATCTGTTGCAAATGGACAAGCCCTCACAGCAGCCGCGGGTCATCTCGCGGCTGCCTTTTTTTGCCAATGGCGGCGCACTTGAAGCTGTGGTCATTGCCGGTTTCGATAGCGATGCTTCAGGAGATGATATAAGCTTTTATGCGGATTGCGGGGGCGCTGAAGCAGATTGGCAGATTCATGAAATCAGCGGCCACCCACAGGATCAAGACCATCGCCCGCCAGCGGGTGATAACACGATCTACCTGGGCACTTACCCGCAGCCGTTAAGCCAGGCCACTGCGATTTAACACCCTAACCAAGACATCTAGAGATCAATATTATGGCACTTGTCACCCCCCGCCCTGCAATTCAACCGCTTGTCCGTTATACCTCACAGGTTAAAGGCAAGCGCGAAGGTCAGGTGATCCGTCTTTCCGTCAACGAAGGTGCCCTTGGACCAAGCCCGTTGGCGACGGCAGCGCTGGATCGGATCAAACCTGGTTTGCATCGCTATCCGCCCATTGACCTGGACCATTTGACCGATGCCATCGCCGCGCATCACGGCATTCCCGATGCCCGCCGTATTATCGTTGGTTGCGGGTCGGATGAGCTGTTGGCCACCCTCTGTCAGGCCTATGTGGATCCAGGCGACGAGGTGATTGTCACGCAATACGCGTTCGTCCTGTTCACACATCTCACGCTGATGTCCGGCGGGGTGCCCGTGAAGGCCGATGATCAGGGCTATACCGCCAGTGTCGACAATATTTTGGCAAGCGTCAGCGCGCGCACCAAAATGGTGTTTTTAGCCAATCCAAACAACCCGACGGGGACCTACCTGTCGCGGGCCGAAGTGCAGCGCCTGCGCGATGGCTTACCCGAGACGGTGCTGCTGGTTCTCGACGCCGCCTATGCCGAATATGTCGAGCGCAACGACTACAGTGCCGGTGCGGCGATGGTTGATGCATTTGAAAATGTTGTCATGCTGCGCACCTATTCGAAGTTTTACGGCATGGCCGGGCTGCGCCTTGGATGGGCCTATTGCCCAGAAGATATCGCCAATACCCTGGCCAGTGTGAAACCCCCTTATGGGGTCAACCTTGGTGCTGTCGAGGCCGGCATTGCAACCCTTGAGGACCATGATTTCCATGCCCTGTCTTTGCGCCATAACGTGGATATGATCGCTTGGTTTGGCGCGCAAATGACCGCGCTTGGGCTGACCGTCGAGCCAACGGTCGCAAATTTCGTGATGCTGCGGTTCCCGGCCACGGCGGGCCGTGACGCCGCTGCCGCCCGAGTCTTTTTGGATCAGCGCAATATTTTGGTGCGGGCGCTGGCGGATTATGGCCTGCCCGAACATGTTCGCATTTCAATGGGCACCACCGAGGAAATGCAGACAACGGTCGCCGCGATCCGTGAGTTCATGCAGTCAACAGTTGCCGCCGATGGCTGACGTACGCACCACACCACTGTTCCATCGTCTTGCCATCATCGGCCACGGTCTGATTGGCTCATCGATCAGCCGAGCCGTTCGCCAAGCCGGCACCTTAGCCGCACATGTGGCGGTTGCCGACAGTGATGCCGCCTATCTCGACCGCAGCCGAGCCCTTGATATTGCCGATTCCGTACACGCCGATCCGCAGGCGGCGGTTAAGGACGCCGATTGTGTGGTGCTGTGCACGCCGGTCGGCACCTATGGCAGCTTGGCGGCGCAGCTGGCGCCGCTGCTGCAGCCAGGCACAATCCTGACCGATGTGGGTTCAATCAAGCGGATTGTAACCGCTGAAATTGCCCCTCATGTGCCGGCCGGGGTTCATCTGATCCCAGGCCACCCCTTGGCCGGAACCGAGAAAAGCGGCCCTGACGCCGGCTTTGCCGAATTGTTTGAAGGGCGCTATTGGATCCTCACGCCGCCGCCAGATTGTGATCCGGCAGCGATTGAGCGCTTAGCCTCCCTTTGGCGCGAAATTGGCGCCATCGTCGAAATCATGGATGAAGATTATCACGATAAGGTTTTGGCCCTGACCTCGCATTTGCCGCATTTAATTTCCTATACAATTGTCGGCACGGCGACCGATCTTGAAGAACATATGAAACAGGATGTGATCCGCTTTGCGGCATCTGGGTTTCGCGATTTCACCCGCCTGGCGGGTTCTAATCCGGTGATGTGGCGAGATGTTTTCTTGAACAACCGCGAAGCCGTTTTAGAAATGCTGCAACGCTTCCAAGAAGACTTAACCTATCTGCAGCGCGCCATTCGTTGGGGCGATGGCGAGACTTTGGAAAAGCTCTTTACGCGCACCCGTGAAATTCGCCGTGGCGTCATCGACGCCAAACAAGACATCCCGCCACAGCCGAAAGACCTGCCGCCGGAGCAGAGCTAAATGCTCACTTCGGCGGGTCCCAACGCAACCGCGGCACCGCCGCAATCGCCACCGGACCAAGCCAAATTTTTCCGGCCTGGATGCTCAACGGCAGCTCAATTGTTTGCTTGCTGCGGTTCTTGTTTTTCATGCGCAGACCGGTGATTATAAATTGTGCAACGGCTGCGGCGCGCGGCGTTAAATGGCCACTTTGCACAGCTGACTTAATCACCGTGTCAACACCGCCGACGTCAAAACGACCTGCTGCGGCCAGCTGTAAATCTTGATCCAGTGTCACGGTTGCATCACCGTTCAAGGTTACCGGCGGAAAATCAACGGCCAACCGCCGCAATTCAACCACGCCGCCATTATCACGCCAAGCCGCCATACTGTCCCTGCGGCCGTCGCCAACATCGCCGATAACATCTACCTCCAGGCTGACCTGACCGCCACCGCTGCTTAAAACCGGGCTATCCGGCAATGTGATATCGCTGAGATCAAGTTGCAGTTCCTGGCTGTTTTGGCCGCCGCTTGTGGCAACTTGCCAGGTGAAATCCAGCTGTTTAGCGGTGATGCTGCCGGCGGGCCATTCAAATTCCAAGGCACGCGCCCGCAGCTTGCCGCTCGGCTGTGATCCCGGCTGCCGCAGATTGAGCCAAAAATCCGTCACGTCAGCGCGGAGTCGGGCTGCATTCGCAGGTTGTTTTTGCGACAATGTGACGGTCGCAGGGCGGCTTAAGGTTACCATCCCGAAATCGCTGAGGGAGGTTGATAAATGAACCTCCGGACTGCTTAAGACCTCTGGCCAAAGGACGTTATTTGGCTGCCATGACGGTTGTAAAAGATGCACGTTCCACGCAAGCGGAAAACCTTTCACGGTCAACGTCTCATAGGTGATGACGTCACCTCTCTGGCAGCGCTCATCAATCCAGTCTGTGGCCAATGTTTGGATCTGCCATGCCGCCGTCCACCAAAGCCCGCCGTAAATGACAACGACGGCGATCAGCAGCACCGGCAGTCTGCGCTGCCAGCGCTGTTGGCGGTGCCAAAAATCTTTACTTCTTGTGAACAGCGATTGTCGTGTCATGCTGCTATGCCTCGTTCGACGGCTCACTATTTCTGTTAAGGTGCCCGCCATGGCAGCGTTACATCAAACACCAACATGGATCTTCGGCTATGGCTCGTTGATGTGGAACCCAGGCTTTCCCTTCATTGCCCGGCAACCCGCCCGCCTGCAAGGGTATCAGCGCCGACCCTGTGTTTCATCCGTCCATTACCGCGGCAGTATAACACATCCAGGGGTGGTGATGGGATTGGATAAAGGCGGTGCATGCCAGGGCATCGGCTACCAGATCGCGCCGGCAAACTACCAACACGTCATTGAGTACCTTGACCAACGGGAACTTATTTACCCTGTCTATCAACGCCTGCAGCTGCCGATCGATTTATTGGACGGCAGTGAAAAATCGGTGCCTGCGATCACCTATGTGGTGGACCGCCAAGACGCCCTTTATATCGGCGACCTGCCGCCGCCGGCACTGCTGGCGCGGGTTGCCACCGCTGCAGGGGTGAGCGGCACAAGCTTGGCCTATCTAAGCAATGTGCTTGAGCATCTCAGAGACTTAGACATTCATGACGCCGGTTTAGAAGACCTGCTTCGTGCCGTGCAAGCGCTGCCGCCTGCACAGCACCTCCCTGCCGCCGACTGCAGCTAGGCAGCGGTGCCGATAAAGACCGAATTTAAAAGGGTCTCGCCGCGGGCCAAACGATCCAGGTTTTGCGCCACGAAAGCCCACCGCCGCGCCACCATCTCATGACTCCACGCCGAACTATGCGGGGACATGATCAGGTTTGGCAGTTTTTGATAGGGAAAATCCGACGGCCAAGGGTTTTCACTGTTGCCGCGACGCCACCAAACATCCAGCATCGCACCCCGAATTTGGCCGGCCGCCAGGGCCCCATAAAGTGCCGCTTCATCAACCACCGGTGCGCGGCCAACGTTCATTAAAACAGCATCACTTTTCATCAATGCCAAGCGCTCGGCATTAATCATGCCCTTGGTTTCAGGCGACAGCGGCGCGCAGATAATCACAAAGTCGCTTGCTGCCAACAATTCCTCCAGCCCGGATGCGCCGAAATAAGTATCAACCAAATCAGGCTCTTGGCGAATTGTCCGTGATTGCGCCAAAACCCGCATATCGAACGCTTTTGCGCGGCGCGCAATTTCGCGGCCAATATGACCATAACCAACAATGCCGACGGTGGCGTCGCGCAACTCCCGGCGAAACGGCCCGCTGTTGATTGAGCGGGTGCCGAAGGAATTTCGGCGCATCCAAGGGTCTTGGTCACGCAGCAAGCCGACTTGGAATTCCAGCATCGCCAACAGAACATGTTCGGCAATGGTGGATTCATGCTCGAACGTGTTGCACACCACCACCCCTGCCGGCACGGCGTCGGGGCTTAACCATTCATGGCCGGTATACGGGATTTGCAGAAATTTCAGCCGCCCGCAGGTTGGAAAATGCGGCACCGGGCCGCAAACCATAGCATCGGCTTGATCCACCAGCTCGCTGAACTGCTGGGGTGTGGCGGCCGGATCCACAGCTTCAACCAACCACTCTGTTTGCAAGGCCTGGCGCACGCCATCGGCCTGGCTTAACGACATCTTGCCTGCAAGTAATACCGTCAACGGAGCGCTCATTACCTTTTCCTTAAAAACGTTATGCTGCTGGATGCTTTTCTCTGGCCGCAATCTGATCAATAATCGACTGTATTTCAAGCTGCCAATCATTGCCCCGCAGGAGGATCCACATGCCCCGAGCAGAACCACCGTCATGGGCCGAAGGCGTCGCCCGCCATGGTGCTGTCGTCGCCGGCAACGCCGATGCTGTTGATGCCGGCATGGCAATCTTGACGGCCGGCGGCAATGCCTTTGATGCGATTGTCGCGGCGGCCTATGCCATGGGTGTGGTCGAGCCGCTTGATAACGGCATCGGCGGCGGTGGTTTCGCGACCATCTATGTGGCCGAACAGGAACAGACTTTGGCCCTGGATTTCATCGGCGCGGCACCATTGGCGGCCAATTACCAACTGTACCAAACCCATAGCCCGATTGACGGCTATCGCATTACCGTGCGCGGCCGGGAAAATGAACGCGGTCACCGCTCTGTGGCCGTGCCGGGCGCCGTTGCCGGTCTTTGCACCTTGCTTGAACGCTTCGGCACGCTGCCGCTTGGTGCGGTTTTAGAACCTGCCATCGCCCTTGCTGAAAACGGCTTTACGATTGCCCGCAAGCCTGCCTTGCGGTTGGCCCGTACCGAGGAAACTTTGCGCATCAGCGCCGAAACGGTGCGGGTTTTACTGAATCCCGATGGCTCCTTGCCAAGCGCCGGCACGGCCATGCGCAATGCCGATTATGGCCAAAGTTTGCGGCAATTGGCGGCCGAGGGACCGGCTTGTTTTTATCGCGGTGACATTGCCGCCCGCATTTGCGCCGATATGGCGACGCATGACGGGTTTTTAAATGCCAATGATCTGGCCAATTACCAGGCCCGCTGGCGGGCACCATCATGGGGTCAGTTTGCCGGTCGCCGCTTGGCAACTGGTGTTGAGCGGCCTGCGGGCGCTCGAACAACAGCCGACAGGCGACCGCTTGCGGCAGCGCGCCCAGGCGATGCTGACAATGTTTCAACGCCGCGGCACGGCGATTGGCGATCCCGCCTTCATTCCATTGCCGCGGGCCGCC
>QCEM01000033.1 GCA_003280605.1 SAR116 cluster bacterium AG-355-O21
ACGGATTTCAGGGGTGACCAAGAGATAGAACAACAAGATCACCGGGAAGGCTAAAACGAGATTGGCGATGAAGCTCAGCACCGTATCAAATTGCTTGCCGAAATACCCTGCCGGCAAGCCAAGGGTAATGCCGACCATGAAGGCGAAGATTGTCGCCGCCGGCGCAATCGATAACACCGTCCGACTGCCCATCACCATGCGGCTAAAAATGTCGCGGGCTAAATTATCGCCGCCAAGCAGATAATGTGCGCCCTCAACGCCGCGCACCGGCCAGCCCGGCTTTTTATTCTTCATCCCGGAAATTTGCTGCAACGGATCAAAGGTAATCAGCATGTCGGCGAGCACCGCCGTGCTGGCCCAAAACAGAACCAAGACCAGGCCAATAATGCCGATCGGACTGGAAAACAGCCGACCATAAAGGCCAAGATGTTTGCGAAACAAAACCGAGAGGCCCAAGATGACAGCCATTGTAATCCAAACAGGCGACATCTGAAGCAAAATTTGGCCAGTGATTTGGAAGCCGTCTAAACGATCCATGACCGGCCCCTAACTGACACGAATGCGGGGGTTAAGGAAAACATAGCCAATATCGGAAATCAGCTGGGTAACCAAGACCAACAGCACCGCAACGACAGAGCATGATAACAGCAGCTCAATATCATTATTGCCGGCGGCCTTCACCAAAGTCCATCCAAAGCCTTTGTAGTTAAACAAGGTTTCCACAATGACGACGCCGGTCAGCAACCACGGAAATTGCAACATAATGACGGTAAAAGGCGCAATTAGAGCATTTCTGAGCGCATGTTTTAAAACCACGGCGGGGAAACTGACACCTTTCAGGCGTGCCGTGCGAATGTATTGCGCCGTCATCACTTCGGTCATGGAGGCGCGTGTCATGCGGGCAATATAACCCATGCCATAAAGCGCCATGGTCGCCACAGGCAGGGTAAAATTGGCAAATGTCAGCCCGTCCATCGCTGAGGCAGCAGTGCCTTTAAACCATTTCAAGCCAACCATCGAGCTGGCAAAAATCACAATCAAAACCACACCCGAGACATATTCCGGTGTGGAGGTTGTTAAAATCGAAAAAGTTGATAGACCACGGTCGGTTCGCGAGCCTTCGCGCATTCCGGCAACCACACCAATGATAATGGC
This sequence comes from SAR116 cluster bacterium AG-355-O21, assembly GCA_003280605.1. GTDB lineage: Bacteria > Pseudomonadota > Alphaproteobacteria > Thalassobaculales > Thalassobaculaceae > TMED26. Next base: position 1,156 of record QCEM01000033.1, read on the forward strand.
CATCGGCACCATCGTGACCATGACCCAAAACATCAGCTTGCCCGTTAAGGCAAGTTTGCGGGAAATAATGTCCCAGATATCTTCTTTGAAGACTGTCGAGAACCCAAGTTCACCCTGGAATACACCGCAGAATGTTGCCGCTGACGCCGGGTCTTGGTCGTTTTTAATGCAGCGGCCTGCGACCTTACCGTCAGCATCTGTGCGGGTCCAACCGGGGGCCACGCCCAACCATTCCCCATAACGCAGTAACAGCGGCTGGCGATAGCCGTTATTCTCTAGCCAAGAGCTGACCTGGGCGTCGGTCATCCGCATATTGCCCTGAGTCTTGGTCAGCTTTTCAAGGTTTGGTTCTAAATTGGTCAAAAAGAACACAACGAAGGTCAAGCATAGTGCCGTCAGGACCGAGACGCCTGCTCGCCGGAGTAAGAAAGGTCCCATGACGATATCCTTTCCGTTGTGTCAATAACTGCTGGCGGGAGCGCGATACGCTCCCGCCAAAGTGTTTACACCGGCAATAAATTAAGCCCAGTGAAGCTCAGTTGGGTGAATCTCAAAGGAAATATGCATTTCAGAGCCTTTGAGGTTCGATTTGCCATGGTTATAAAGGGCCCGCCAATATGGCTGGATAATCACCCCTTCATCCTGCATGAGCTTTTGAATTTTCGCCATGATGGCCCGCCGTTTTTCAACGTCAGGTGTAGCTAATGCTTGCTTTAACAAACCATCAAACTCGGCATTTTCAAAGCCTGCTTCGTTCCAAGCTTCACCTGACCGATAGGCCAAAGCCAAAACCTGAACCCCCAGCGGTCGATGGTTCCAGTTGGTTGATGAGAACGGGTATTTCGCCCAGTCATTCCAGAAAGTGGAGCCTGGAAGAACCGTACGCTTGACCTTAATCCCCGCGCCCCGCAACTGGCTGGCCACCGCATCGGTGGTGTTTTTGCGCCAGTCATCGTCGATCGAGATCAGTTCGTGCTCGTAATCACCCATCCCAGCTTCAACCATCAAGGCTTTGGCAGCAGCGCCGTCAACAGTTTGTTTTGGCAAGGTTGCGTATTCCGGATGAACTTTTGAGACGTGATGGTTTTCAGCCACCGCACCTAGATTGGAATAGCCCAGCTCAAGGCAAACAGCCGGATCAACAGCCATCGCCAAAGCCCGCCGAACGCGGCTGTCGGCATAAGGTACTTTTCCGTTAACCTCAGCCTTCGCATTTGGCCGAATTACAATGGTTGCGGCTGTGACAACTTCGTTTTTATTCCAGCCGTCCAGGTCATCAAACAGGGTGATAAACTCACCAACTGTTTCATATGTCATATCGATTTCATCGGATTCGGCAGCAGCAATCCAAGCGGCCGGATCGGTGCCGTAATCTATGTATTCAATACGATCAAGATAAGCGCCTTCGCCCCACCATTTGTGATCATCATTGCGGACCACCACAGCTTTTTCTCCAACCTTAAGTGATTCGGGCTTGTATGGGCCTGTACCAATCGGGTTACTCATCATCGTATCAACAGTAAATGAGCTGTGGACGATTGCTGCCGGGTAATCCGCCATGCCTGGGATCAATGTGATGTCCGGGCTCGGCAAGGTCAGTTTGACGGTGTGGCTGTCAACAACTTGAATGGCACCGGCGATGGCTTTTTTGGTGTCGGCATCAATCAATGTTGCGAAACGCCCTGCCATTGAGTTGCCTTCAACCGATTTATCACACCAGCCCTCGATATTAAGGGCAACATCCTTAGCGGTGAAATCATCACCGTTATTCCATTTTACGCCTTTACGGACGTTGAGAACATAAACTTTGGCATCATCGCTGATAGCCCAACTTTCAAGCAGCTTCCCAGAAAATGTCCCATCGTTGTTGTACTGCACCAAATATTCCAACCAACCCCGGGTAAAGTTAGCTATCTGGCTCCAATCAAAAGTACGTGGGTCTTTCAGAGCGCGAACTTCCTGCTGGATTCGGGCAACACCACCTTTTTTATGATGTCCTGCAAAGGCCTTGGGTGCCGTTAACCCAATCATCGCATAGGCTGTTCCCAAACTTGCACCGAAAGCGCTGGCAAGGGCGAGAAACTCGCGTCTGCTACGCACATCATCAGTGCCTTTGATTGTCTCCGCCATATCCACAAGCGCTTGCGGCATAGGCTGACCGTTGGTTTTATGAAATTGCATTTCTTTCTTCCTCCGACGTGATTTTATTAGGGCAAATTATTTATTGCCGACAGCACCTGAGATGCCTGTCTCGCCTATTCCGAATGCATTTCGCACTCCAACAGGTGGATTCTAATTCCACTCTTAGTTAAGCGGCGACGCTCATGTTCGATCGATGTATTCAACGATCGCGCGACACAATTATGCATAATGCGGGCGTGCCGTCGACCCTCTATCCGGAAAACGTTGACAATGCCGCAGATAAACCCTCGGAAAACCCCCATTACGCGACCAAGGCCGGTCGGATATGCCGAAAACTTGGCGAATAGCGGACCGCCCACGGTCGCTTTAAACTACCCCTTCCATCATCCATAAACCTTCGGCTATTTTTATTACCCGCTATAAGTGTTTAGCGATCGGGTAAACTGCATCTGAAAGCCCTTGGTTTTTGATTTTAAGTTTTATGAATTTTTACATTGTACTAAATCCGATATTGGGGCGGCTCATATAGGCCAACAAGGGCTAGGAAGTGGCCAGAAACCAACATCAAAATATATAAAACTTTTTATTTTTTTCGTTTTTTAGTTGTAATTATTGTTTTTGGCTATTGTGACCACAGGGGCTTTTTAGCCGCACGCTGCAGGGTTGCGACAAATTATCTTCCGGCAAGTACCGGCAATTCGCCGTGACCTACCTTCATGAGGAAGCGCCGCGCGTATCTGCCGAGTCACTGCAGTGCAACAAGGCAGAACCGCAGCTCGCCAAATCGCCCTTATCCAGATATGGCGATGTTGCATTTTGTGGTTTTTCTTGACGGTTTTTTCGAAACCGTGAGCGGTTTACCGGACAGTGCCCCCTGCCGGCCGATTTTGCCGCGGCTGAACAAGCGCCAGGCCGAAGAACATCAAGACCATAGCCATCCAGACCCAGGACGAGTGCCATTCACCAAAAATCATAATCCCCCCAAGGACGCCGCTGGCGGTAACGATATAGCCGCATTGCGACGCGAATACGGGGCCGGCTTTGTCAATCAGCCAGATCAAGCCTGAATAGGCCCCCAGGTGGAGAAGTGCAGAGCCAATCAGGCTTTGTTCAGGGGCATCCATGGCGCTCAAATCAACCCAGGCGTCAAACCATGCCACCGTTGGCAACAACATCGTCAGGGACGCCAAGCTGAAGCCCGTTACCGTTATCAACGCATCACAATTCGCCGGTTTGGCCGTGGCAATAACGATGTTTTCAGCGGCATAGGACAGCGCCGTAATCACCGGCAATAAGACCCAGAGCGCCTGTTCCACCGCCGGCAAGCTGGTTTTCGGCAGCGTGATCAAAAGTACCGCACCTATGCCAAGTGCAACCCCGCCCAAACGCCGCCCGCTGAACCGTTCCAAACGGCAGGTAAGCGCAAGCGACCAGGTTAACATCGGCACCAAACTGATCAGGATTACCACCACCCCAACCGGCAGGTAACGATAAGCGTTGAATGACAACACATGCGGCAGCGCCGTGCCAAGGAAGCCACAGGCCGCAAAAAACATCAGATGCCTGCCCGAGAGGGGGATCTTGCGGCGGCGTATGATCAGCGTCAACACCAGTAGGGCGGCACCAATCGCAATGTCCCAAAGTGCCAGGCCAAGCGGATTGTGACCTGTCGATACGGCGATTTTCGACAGCGGACCGGTGAGCCCCCAGGCACAGCCGATTAGCAGCAAGACCACCCAGGGAGCCGCCACCTGCCAGATTGATTTGGCTGTCGCCGTGTTGCCTGCGTACGGTGGCTCTGTGGGCGTCATAAGGTGAAATCAGGTTGCACGGGTTGGCCTGTTTCCATGGCCGTGAAGACAGCTGTTGTTGCCGCCAATGTTGCCAAGCCGTCGCGGCCATCGGAACGAGCAACCACGTGCCCACGAACCACCGCACAAAAGTGCCGCAACTGATCTTTGAGCGATTGCCGCGGCCGCTGTTGTTGTTGCTGCCGGATCAGCGGCTCGGCCCAGCCGTCCTCGGCTGGGTTATTATGCTGCCAGGTGTCAAGGCTAGGAAACGCCATCGAGGACTTGGTGCCTGCAAAGAAATAACAATCTAATGCGGTTGGCGGAATGGCGGGGTTTTCGCCGCTTGCCTGCTCCCAGCCCCAGGGCGAGGGGGCCGCATCGGACAACGTAATCGAGGCCAGCACGCCGCTTTCAAAACGCAAGATGATGGCGGCCGTGTCCTCAACCTCAAAACCCCGGGCTGAACCGCTGGTTTCGGCATAAACTTGGGCAATTTCACCGCAGATATGGCGCAAAATATCGATGTCATGGACAAGGTTTGTCAAAATTGGCCCGGCACCTTTATGGCGGCGCCAATGGGGGTCGAAATAGGCCTCCGGCTTGCGCAGAAACCACATTGCCGAAACAGCCAGTAGCCGCCCCAAACGGCCGTCGGCAATCGCCGCCCGCGCACCTTCAACGGCAGGATCAAAACGCCGGTGATGGCCGGTAGCGATCGCCACCTTAGCGGCCTCTGCCGCCGCCACCAGGTCACGACCTTCATCAACCGTTGCGGTGAGCGGCTTTTCCATCAGCATCGGCAGACCGTGGCGAACGCATTGCAGGCCAACGCTATAATGCTGGCCGGTTGGGACAGCCACAATCACCCCGTCTGGGCGGGTTGTCGCCAGCAAGCCGTCAAGTGCGGTAAAATGGGCGACGCCGCGGGCGGCAGCTTGCGCCCCGACCGCCGCTGACGGATCGACCACACCAACAATCGCGCAGTCAGGCTCGGCACAGGCCAGATCAAGATGCCGCATCCCGATGTTGCCGCCGCCGATAATTGCCAGTTTCACTGCCGCCATGACCACTCCCTCACCTTTTTTGTCGCTGTGATGCCTTAGCTTTAGGGATCACGGTCGCCGATCTCTCGGCACAGGCGATAATCTGACCATGCCGATGTGTCCAGTTTATATTTCGCCCAACGATAACCTGGTGACAGCGCCCGATAGGCTCCGGCCAACCAGCGATCCGGGCACCTTGACCCCGGGTATAATCTGACGCAATAGTAGGCAGCGATGGTGATGCAACGATATGGCCCTTGAGGCGTGTTGGGAGGGCGTTCTGCAAAACCACCGATCTGAGCCATCAAGCCCGCCGCATGACGGCAGCGCAGAGGCCGCCGAAACGCCGCAGGCAGAGACCCGGGAGCCAGGCCGCGTTAGCCGCGAATTGGCGACCATCGTCATTGTCGCCGCGCTGTTGGTTGGGATTGGTGCCATCACCCTGCCGTTAAACATGCAGGCTTATCTTGATGCCGGCACCGCCTTCATTAGCCTGTGTAGCGCCTTGATCAGTTGATATCGCGGCGACCGGCGAGATAGACAAAATCTTCTGTGCCAACTTCTTCGGCATGGATCGCTCCGGCAGAAAATTCACAGGTATCACCCGGACCATAGGTCGTGCTTTCACCGAGATAGGTGATTGTGATTTCACCGCTGAGCACAAACAGCCGGGCATCAAAAGGATGGTCATGGTCAGCATTGACCGTGCCGGCTGCCATGACCCGTTCAAACAGCTCAAAGCCGTCGCGCTGCAGCGACGCTTCAAAGGTTGCGCGATCCATTTCATCTCTCCTTGGCGTAAACCTGATCGGTATGGTTAGACAACAGAGCTGCCGTCTCATGCAACCGAATTAATTGCAATGAATTGTCTGCAAAAAAGATCCGATGCGTTGATGGCTTTATTGTTCCCCCCAGCCGCGCTAGGGTTGGGGCGGTAGGCCATGTCATTATTCTGCCGCTTGGTTTTGTCAGTCGGAGCTTATCCCTTGGGTCAAAAACATTTTGCCGGCGCCGCTGTCTCGACGCCACTCACGCCGGATCTGGGCATTAATCACCGTCAGCTTGTGGCTCATACCACCGACTTACTGGCACGCGGCATTGATTTATTAACGCTTTTTGGGACCACCGGCGAAGGTGCGAGCTTTACCGTCAGCGAGCGGCAAGCGGCAATTGCGGCCTGTCACAGTGCCGGCATCCCGTCATCGCAACTTGGCAACGGGATTTTTGCGCTGACCGCCGATGACGCCGGCAACCAGGCCCGCGCCGCTTTTGACGGCGGCTGCGGACATGTCTTGATGGCACCGCCAAGCTATTACAAAGGTATTGATGACGATGGTCTATATGCCTGGTTCAGCGCCGCCATTGAGGCGATCGGGCCAAATCCGGCGGATGTCGTGCTGTATCACATCCCTAGTTTTACCCAAGCTCCTTTAAGTGTTGAATTGGTCAAGCGATTGGCCGCTGCCTTCCCTGGCGTGGTGGTTGGCGTCAAGGACAGTTCCGGCGATTGGCCACATACCGAACGGCTGATTAAAGAGCGCGGCGATCTGAATATTTTCGTTGGCCATGAGGGGCAATTAGAGCGAGGCATGCGGGCCGGCGCTGCCGGCGCAATCTCCGGTACCGGCAATGTTCTGCCAGAGGTTATTCAGGCGATCGTGCACCAGCAGGCCAGCGTCGCCAACCTGCCGATACTTATTGATACGCTGCTTGCCTATCCGATTATCGCTGCGGTCAAAGCCTTGATCGCGCACCGCCAATCGGACCCGTCCTGGCGCGCGGTTCGGGCACCGCTCACCGCAGTGACGGCCGATGACGGCCAAACCCTGGGCCGCCGCCTCGACGCGCTGTTTTGAGATTCCACCTGATGAGCGTCTTCGCGCAAGGCCATGGACGGATCTACCCCATTTAATGCGCGCCCAAATGCGCTCATAAATGACATAGCACAGCAAACCAATCAGGCTGTTCCTGGCGCGCATCTCAAAGGGCCGAACCGTGCGCGAGTTCATTGTTGGCTGTATCATCGCTCCGGCGTTGGTATGTTTTGCCTGGATGACCATTCTTGGCGGTACCGCCATTGATCTTGAACTGACCGGCGCGGCCGATGCAACCATCAAAGGTGTCTTTTAAAACCCGCTGAAGGCCAAAAACGCCAACCGTGCCGAAAACCCATATTGTCTATGAGGCGATTTTTCTGTGCGACGAGGAAAAGAACATATTGAACTGCCCACCAAGGCCATGCTGTTTATACATGTCAAATATTTGTAGCAGAACATTATAATCCAAGACCGCAACACAGGCGATATCATGGGCCCGAAAAATAAACGGGTTGTACTGATTTCTGGCTAGGAAACGAAAAATATCGGTCAGTTCCTCGACCGATAGCGGCATTTCATTTGGACAAAATTCCAAAATAATATCCGGAAAAGATTTTTGGATGAGTTGGCGGCTGCCGTTTATTGCATGCAGATCAAACCCCTGAAGATCCGCTTTAATCAAATCTGGAAAATAGTCTTCGCGGTCAGCCAATAACGAATCAAGTGTTCTCACAGGCACTTTATATTCGGAATCATAATTCTCTAGCTTGTTTAACGACGTTGTTCCTGAATCTGTGTGACTAGAATATAGAGTTAACTCATCTTCTTTGTCGCTTACGGCGCACTCAATCAGCTCAACATTGGTCAAATTATTTTGCTGAATATTATGCTTTAGAATACCCAGAACATCTGGATTTGGCTCTACAGTAATTACATTTATATCTAGAGAAAATGTTGCAAATAAACAGGTATGATATCCAAAATTACCACCTAAATCGATAATATTAATATAGTTTTTTTGAATCTGTTGCGCGACAAAAAAATAATTGATGTGGCGTTCATAAAGTAATTGATTCATTATGATCTTTGTTGCACCATCTCCTTTTGGGAGACGAAATTTTATTTTTTTCCTCGATATTAATTTCTTTATCAATAGTATGCATGCTAAATTCTACCTTGATTATGGTTATCGTTTTTAGCTCAAGTATTGATTTTCTAAAACCCGTCGACACCAACGGCGCGGAAAGCGTTGCCATCCCATAACGCCATACTCTACGCAGATCATTATAGCCGAAATCATCTAATGTCGCGACATCTTGGCGCCACAGTATGGACCGGGGGTGCTTAAGCGTCTGCAGCGGCGCAGCTCAGCTATGCCTGGCCGGCACACGAAAACCGTTGCAACCGCCATTGACATCACAGGGCAAAAGCGGCTCATTTTGGCTGCATAAAGCATATGCAAACGTTGATTTTGGAGAAATTCATATTGGACATGATGATCGAACAAGGGCGCGAAATCATCCGGCAGATCGCCGCTTCGACAGCCGACACACCGGCCTTGATGATTAATCAAAACAAATATGAGCTGAAAATTTGCAGACGGTGACCGGTATAAAAATGCCGTGTGGTGAGTAAGAAAATGATTGCTAGTGACGGCGGCAAAAATATCTGGACGCTGCCGGTATTTGGCCAAAGTCTGGTCAACCGCCAGCACCAACCGCTGGATAAAATCCTGGCCTATTGGTACCCCTCGCACCAGGCCTTCTTAGACATGATCGGCAGTTCGGACCACGCGGAAAATTTTGAGACCCGAGAAGAGCTGATCGACTTCGCAGTCAGCCATCGAACCATAAGCGAGAATCCACCGCAAATCACCGCCACTTAAGGGCTCAAAGCAGCGTCTCGCCCGCCCTCATCTGCAGCGATGGCGATCGCCCCGCAAGGCGCGTCGTCAAACCGCCATTGCCGCATGATGGCCGCCGTGGATCGCGGCCATGAGGTTTCGCGGTGAGCGGCAATCACCAATGCGTAATACCTGGCTTGCGATCTGCGCGAGGGCGGCCGGCTCAAAGCCGTCCATGACACGCCGTGGGGTGACATAAATGACCGCGTCGACAGCATCGATGGTTCGCGCAGGCCCACCATAAACATTTTCCAATGTCAGGACGCCGGCTTGCAACATCACCGGCTTGACCGCCGGAAGCAGCTCAACCTGGGCGCCATAAAGCCGCCTGTAGACCCCGATCGAGCTGCAATAATTCACCGCTTGCGCAAAGTTTGGCCGGCTGGTGAGGATGATCAACTGATCGAAATCAGCGGCAAGCCGGTCTGCCAGGCCATAGGTTGCGGCGGTTTGATCCTGGTCGATCAAAACCGCTTTTTTAAAGCGCTTGATGTGCTCACGGGCCGGTCCACGCAGATAGTCGCGGCCGGAAATCAACGGCCCGTCCATATCAGCTGCATGTTCCGGTGGGCGAGCTTCGGCGCCGGTTGCAAGAATGATGTTATCCACCGCCAGGCGGCCCAGATCTCCGGCAGTGATGGGATGGTTCAGATGCACGTTAACACCAAAACGTTCCGCTTGTTGATGCTGATGGTCGATGATCCGCGCCATATCGCCCCGGCCTGGTAAAGCCGCTTCCAGGCGCAGCGCTCCGCCAAGCTGCTTTGACGCGCTGTAAAGATCAACCTGATGGCCGCGGGCGGCTGCCGTCCAAGCAGCTTCAAGCCCTGCAGGCCCAGCGCCAATAACGGCAACACGCTTGCCTGCGTCGGCCGGCTGCGGTTGCCAGTCGGCCTCGCCCGCATATCCCAGCATTGGGTTGTGAAATTCCGCCAGCGGTTTGCCTTGGTGAATTTCACCCCAAGAGGAGTTGTCAAACACACACGGCCGGATGGTTTCAGCCGCCCCGCGGCGGGCTTTGATGCCAAAAGCTGCATCCGAAATATGCGCCCGGCTCATGCCAATCAGATCGCCAAATTTGTCGACCAAAGCCTGCTCTGCTTCTTCAGGGCTGCCGATCCGACCAAGCGCCATCACCGGGACGCCGCCGGCAGCAACCCGCATCTTTTTGTGGATCTCCAAAAAATGTCCTGGCTGGAAATACATATCAGGGACATGATTTTCGAGGCTTAAACTAAAGTTTCCTTGGCCATAGGCAAAATAATCGATCACGCCATCAGCCGCTAAATGTGCGGTGATGCGGGCCGCTTCATCAGGGTCAATGCCGCCGTCGACAGCTTCTGAGCCCGGCATTTTCAAGCCGATGATGAAATCTGCGCGGCAGGCCGCACGAATGCCGGCGGCCAGCATACGTACGAAGCGGCTTCGGCCAATCAAATCGCCGCCCCAATCATCGCTGCGAAGATTTGACCATGGCGATAAAAATTGATTGATCAAATAGCCATGGGCGCCATGCAGCTCGATCCCGGCTAAGCCGCAGCTATCCAATCGCTTGGCGACAGCAACAAAGTCGTCGACAAGCTTGCGGATATCGCCGTCTTGCATCACATGCGCGACTGTCCAACTATACGGGTCAGGGCCGTCGGAGACCCCTGCCGGCGCTTTTGTCGGATGCCAAAGCTGCTGACGACCAGGATGCCAAAGCTGTGCCACAAGCGCCCCACCGGCAGCATCAATCGCCTCGGCTGTGGCCCGAAAGCCGTCATTATTGCGATCATCAAAGCCGATCACTGTGGTGGCTTGCGCCACCGCCTCGGGGTCAACAGCGATGATTTCACTCACCACCATGGCCGCACCGCCGCGTGACCGCTCGATCAAAAAATTGCTCCAGCGCTCGGTGATAAGATTTTTTTCCGCAAAATTGGTCACTGTCGCCGGCAAACATAAACGGTTGGCGAGCTGGCGTTGGCCAACATTCAAAGGCGAGAAAAGCTGCGGATACGCACTATCGGTCATCGGCCAAATCCTTTTAACAAAACGCTGTTTGACAGTGCCATAGCCTGCCGCTCAACGCCCATCAGGTCAGTAAATAACAGCACAACGAACCTCCATGCTCCAGCGGTCCGGGGCGTCATCCGGGGTGGTGGCATCTTTGAAGGCGCTGTGAAAACTGAAGGTGCAAGGATTATCGGCGGCAACATTGTCGGGCTTCGTCCCGGCAGAGGTTGCCAGCGCCCCCGCACTGTCCCACTGTTTGATCAGCAAGGCTTCATCTTGAATCATCTCAGGATAATAATACCATTCATGCCCTGGGGCATGCTTGGCGAAATAATTTTCGCCAATCCGATCCGCGTAGTGAATTTCAAATACTACCAGGTCCTCCGGGCAAACCGTTGCCGCGCTGCACAGCGCCAACGGATTGACGGCAACCGGCGTGGCGGCGATATTGCGCCACAGATTGATGATCGCAAAGCGCCCGCTGCCGATGGCATCATCTACCTGATCTTTGTCTAACAACGTCTGACCATCGGCCAAGACTTCACGCACAGTATCATTGATTTTTGGCGCCTCGGCCAGCTGCCGCAACCGCTCCGGGGCACTTGTTAAGGTATAGTCACCATGCACCACATGGGCCGGACCTTGCACATGCTGGCCGCCGTCAATCCGCCGCTGGCTATTCTTTCCGGCAGCCGAACGGATGTTATGGTCAAAACCTTTGACAACTCGGGCCCCTGTGGCCTGGCGGACAATCTCGGCACAATCTGGATAGTAGCTGCGCAGCACCGCCGCATTGTCAAAAAAATTAAACTGTTTTTGCGCCATCGGTGCCGTCAACAGCTCAAAGCCGTGCCGGTCAAGGTGCGGGGCGGCGCCATTTGAAAACTGCCGGGCATCACAGATGGGCAGGTCCGCTGCCGCAAATTCCATCCCAAGCTTATCGCTGTCATTGCCGTCAATGTCCCGCGATATCAAGCATTTGCCGTTCCGATAAAGTGAGCTTTCAGCGGCCTCACTCAAATATCTAAAACGGCCGACCTTCTGATCACCACTCATATGCACCATAACCGCTCCATCCTTTGCAACCGCGCTGCTCCTGCCGTGCACCTGCGGCAGCGCGCTTAGCACTTTAAATCTGGAAGTCCCGAACCGCCATAACGGCAGAGATTTTTGACCTGTCTCACGTTAATGCCAAGTCGTTGGACAATGCAATGCTTAGCCGCAGTCAATCTGCGCGGCGGCAGGCAGTGGATAATTGGCATAGCATTTGCAATTCGTTTTAAGATTTCTGCGTTTTTTCGTATTAGACCGACCTGTCATGATCACCTTAAACACGAACCATGTTTTTGATACCAACCTGCGCGCCTATCGCGATCAGCAGCAGGCACAGAATGCGTCCTCGGATCGGATTTCAACCGGCAAGCGTGTCAACCACGCAAGCCAAGACCCTGCGCAATATGTTGCAGCCAGCGGCCTAACCGGAAAAATTAGCGGCTTCACGGCGACCAACACCAGCATTGCTCAAACCAAGGCCAGCTTGAAGGTGGCGATATCAGGTGCCGAAAAAATCAGTCACGTGCTAAGCGAATTACGCGCCAAAGCAATTCAAGCCGCTGCTCCATCTCTGAGCAGTTCCGCGCAATCACTGCTGATTGCGGATATGAAAAAACGCGCGGCAGAAATTGAACAGACCGTCGATGCAGCGGTCTTTAACGGCAAAAACCTGATCGAAACCGACATCGTCAATATTGATGCAACGACTTTTACTCCCCCGCTCACACTGAATTACCTAACCCAGCAAGATTACCTCACGGCGGCAGATTTTGATGGCGACGGCAGCATCGACCTGGCGGCGACCGCAGGTAATGATGCGTCGGTAAATGTGTTTTTAAATAATGGCGCGGGAACAAGTTTCACGCAAAACGACCTAGCAACCGGAATGACCGCGCCGATTGAGATCAATAGCGGTGATTTTAATAACGACGGCAAGGTTGACATTGCTTACACGACCGGTGACGGCGGCGATATCTTCAGCACCCATGTGCGTTTTGGCAATGGGGACGGCAGCTTTGGTAGCGAAGTTAATGTGGCCAGCCCGGATGGCACAACTCTTCGTCTTACCGTCGGTGATTTTAATAACGACGGGATCGATGATATCGCCATCGCCGAGCATTATTCATCGAAGCTCATGACGCATCTGTCGAACGGTGACGGCAGCTTTGTATCAACCTGGGAATATGCTGCGAATTCCCGGAATTATCAACTTTTCGCCGCCGATCTCAACGCTGACGGTTTTGATGACATTGTCAGCAACGACGGCGGTAAAGCCAATATCCTGATCAATGATGGTGACGGCACCTTTACCTCTCACAGTCAGCTTGATCATGGCGGCACTTCTTATTATGGCTCCCAATTAATCGACTTAGACGGCGATGGTGACAAAGATTATTTTTATGGTGGTAGCAGCGGCTATGGTTATTTCCGAAATGATGGCGGATTGTCCTTCACGGAACAAACTGGCGGCGCAATTTCGCAGACCAGTACGTTAAGTGATCCGGGATTCGGCGACTTCAATAGCGACGGTAATATCGATTTCGCGCTTCCATATTTTTATAACAATATCGCTTTTCACCAAGGCGGCAGCGGAAGCGAACCCTTTCCAGAAGTACATAATGAAACACCCACCAACTACCCCCGCGCTGCCCATGGTCTGGATATGAATAACGACGGCCAAACCGACCTGGTGACCAACGGCAGCTTAGGGATTGAAGTTCGTCTCAACACCGGCGACGGCAGCGGCAGCGGCAGTAATGACATCAGCCTAAATGTGTCCGTAGATGGTGATAATTACACCGTCAACGGCCAAGGTATGCGTCTGCAAGACCTCGGTCTTTCCGTCGATGATTTTGACACCCTTGGCACGGCCCTGATCAGCAAGCTGGAAATCGCCATCGCCGCGCAAAATGACAAGCTGGCAAGCCTCGCCCGAGATATGGAAAATTTAACACAACGCTTTGACTTCAACAGTAAACTACGCGATATCGCGGAAACCCAACTAGGGGCTGCACGGGATACCGATGTGGCGGCTGAATCAGCTGCTTTTCATGCCCGACAAGTCCGCCTCGAGCTTGCCGCCCAAACCCTCAGCATCTCCCGACGTGCGCCGCATTTGATCCTTCGGCTGTTCAATTTTTAAGGCAGCGTCGCACGGCAAAACCCGCTGCCGGCTGCGCCGCTTCATCAAAAGCGCCCGGCACGGCTGCCGGGCCGGCTTGCAACCTTTGCACGCTATAGCCCTTATTTTGGCCAAAAACCGCCCTAGTTTAATGGCGTGAAGCGGTCCACCGCGGCCATGATTGTTATTTTGAGGGCGCTTATGGAATATCGATATTTACTGGTTGCGCGGTTCTTTTTGCTGAACGCTTTTTGTGTCGCGTTAACACTGGCAGCTTATGGCCAGGGCTGGCTTGACGGCATCTTAGCGGCACGCTTGGCCGAACTCTCGCTGATTATCGTCGCGGTTTTTATCTATGGCGTCGGCAATTGTGGTTGGCGCATTTGGCGCACCAGCGTTGAGTTGAATGGCCTGGCCGCAGATGACCTGCCGAGTGACAGCAAAATCCAGGGCTATCTGCTAATGGCACCTGCAACCGATTCCCAAAGCCGCGCCATTCAGGCCAGTGCGCTGCGATTGAAATTGACCGATCGTATCGTTGCTGTGCGCCATATCGCCAACTCGTTGATCTTCTTGGGCCTGATCGGCACCGTGATCGGGTTCATCATCGCCTTATCCGGCGTTGACCCCACCGTTGCTTCCGAGGTCGAAAATGTTGCCGCCGTCGTGTCGACCTTGATCGACGGCATGTCCGTGGCCCTCAACACAACCTTGATCGGGGCGGTTTTTTATCTCTGGTTGACCATGAACTATCGGATTTTAACCAGCGGCACCGTCAGCCTTATCTCTGAAATCATTGAGGTCGGAGAGCGCCGTGCATCAGCTGGATGAATTAGATGAGGAGAGTTGGGGCACTGTTTTTCGGGATGTGATCCTGCTTGCCTTGATTGGCTTTGTGGCGATGGTGATCTTGCTGTTGCCGCACATCAAACCAACTGAGGTTGAAACCCAAGATCACAAAGCACCAGGCAATGTGATTGTTGAGCTGCATTGGCCCAGCACAATGCCCTATGACATTGATCTGTGGGTGAAGGCACCACGCCAGGCACCGGTCGGGTTTTGGAATATGGGCGGCGAGACGTTCAATTTGCTGCGCGACGATCTCGGCTCAGAAGCTGATGCAACCGATGAAAACTATGAAATCAGCTACAGTCGGGGCATTCCGGCCGGCGAATATATTGTCAATGTTCACCAGTACGGGCCACTGCCGGCCGATACCGTCGTCAAAGTGTCGGTTGTCGTCAGCGTCCGCACCCGCCTGGAAGCCGCACGGCAAATCTTGAATACCGATGTCGAACTCAGCCGCCAGGGTCAAGAGGTCACCGCCTTTCGGTTTCGCTTAGATGAGGAGGGCGGATTGGTGCCTGACAGCGTCAACACCCTTAGCAGTCGCTTGGTCACGGAGCCATAATCGCTATGGATATCTTATTTTTCATGTTTTTGGCCGCAGGTGTAACCGCCGTCGGCCTTGCCACCATCGCTGTTTGGGCCCCACGTCACGCCCGCATCCGGATTATCGCAAGTGTTGGCGCGGTGCTCTTTTTGCCGGTGATTTACTTCCAATTCACCGAGCTTTTGTCGAAGCCGAAGCCTGTTGCTTTTGAATGGTATGAGCGCGGTCAAGGCAAAGCCGAGGTGCTGTCGATGAGTTTACACGAGGGCGAAGCGATCTATCTTTGGCTGCGTCTGCCGGGCAGCCGTGAGCCGCGTTCCTATGTCGCCCCTTGGAGCGTCAAAATGGCCGAAAAATTAGAGGGTGCGCTTGAGGAAGCGGTGAAACAAGATGGCCGCGTGGAAATGAAAAACCCTTTCTCGAAACGCAGCTTGCAAGATTGGGGCGATTTGTCGGTGGAAATTATCCCGCCACCGATCCCGCCCCTGAAGCTGCCGAAAACACCACCGAAAACCGTCAACCCACGCGGTCAGAAAGTATAACCTGCGGGCAGCGCCGCGCGTTTACCCGCCTCACTTCCAGATCCGGAATTACCTATGATGCATAAAATAACTGTTTTTTTGATCACGGTTTTCACCGTCACCGGGACCATGGCGCATAGCGGCGTCACCAATGAAGACGTTATGAAGCGCATGATGGTGATGTCTGCAATGGGTGCTAATCTGCAAAAGATCGGCCTCATGTTGCGGCAAAAACAAACCTTTGACGCCCCTCAAGCACGGTTGATTTTCGAAGATTTGCAGGCGCTTGCAACCAAGACGCCGGTGGTTTTCAAAGCCCCTGCAAGCGACCCCAAATCGGAGGCCGATCCACGCATTTGGCAGGAGTTTGCAAATTTTGTCGCGTTGTCCGACAAATTAGCAGTCGCCGCCGGCCATGCCGCACAACAGGTAAAAACCGTCGATGATTTACGGCCGACGCTGGCTGCGGTTGGGCAAACATGCAAGGCCTGCCACAGCCAATACCGTAATTGAGCACGGTAGCTGACACGGCGGCCACATCGGGGACATGCAGCGGGCTGGGGCAGCGGGCTGGGGCAGCGGGCTGGGATTGCCTGGCCAATTTCGGATAGAGTGTGCGGACAAAGACATATAAGAAGAATTAATCGCCGCTTTAAAGGCCGAAAACCCCGATGCCGAAACCTCAGCGTTCCCATGTGGATTTGATTTCTGCACTGCTGTTGCTTGCCTTAGCGACCGTCTGGGGCGGATCGTTCTTTTTTGCTGAAATTGCCTTGCTTGAAGTGCCGCCGTTAACGGTCACATTGCATCGGGTGTTCTGGGCCGTGCCGGTTCTGTTTTGTGTGGTCTGTTGGCTTGGCCTGACGATCCCGCGATCGCCAAAAGCCTGGCTGTGTTATTTCGTGATGGGGGCGTTAAACAATGCGATTCCATTTTCGCTCATCTTCTGGGGCCAGTTGACCATCGAAAGTGGTCTGGCCTCGATCCTCAATGGTACAACAGCGGTATTCGGCGCGATTGTTGCCAGCATGTTTCTGCAGGATGAGCCTTTAACAATGCGCAAAATCATTGGTGCGGCACTTGGTATTGCCGGCGTCGCGGCGATTATGGGTTTTGATGCCCTGGCCAATTTTGACCTGCGCAACCTTGCCCAACTGGCGGTTTTAGGGGCCGCCCTGTCCTATGCCTTTGCGAGTGTTTGGGGCCGGATTTATCTCGCCGCCTATCCACCGATTATGAATGCCTTTGGGATGCTGACGGCCAGCACCTTGATCATGTTGCCGGTGGTATTTTGGGTCGACGGCACACCCCATCTTGCGCTGTCGCTGCCTGTCTGGGCGGCACTTTTGGCGGTGGCGATTTTTTCAACGGCAATCGCTTACCTGCTGTATTTCAGTATTTTAAAGCGTGCCGGCGCCGCCAATTTAATGCTTGTCACCATTTTAATCCCACCCATCGCCGTTGCCCTAAGTTTCACGTTTCTCGATGAAAAATTGAGTGGTGACGCCTGGATCGGCTTTGGCCTGATTGCATCTGGCCTGCTGGTGACCACGCTGCAAATTAGGCCGGCCCTGAGCCATCGGCGTGGCAGGCTTTAAGCCGCCGTCTAAGCAAACAAAAAGCTTTCAAACGCCAGCGGTGATTGCACACCGATCAGCAATAATAAGTCACCGTCAGCATCTTGGATTCGCACATTGCCGTCGATCACGGTTTGAAGGGCAACACCGTTAAAGGAGCTAACATCCAAAGGTTTGGTGACCCCTGTTAACGTCATGTTCCGGCCACTGTTGAAATTTAAAATCAAATCTCCGTCGATCACTGTTTGCGTGGCGATTTCGGTGGCGGCGGCGAGCCAGATCTGATCATCACCGGCGACAAAATCCATGGCTTGATCCTGGCCGGCGGAGACCACAAAAAGATCCTGGCCAGCGTTGCCGTACAAAGTATCGTCACCGCGATTGCCATCGATGCGATCATGGCCTTCTTGGCCATAGATGAGATCGTTGCCTTGGCCACCATACAGGCTGTCATCGCCCCAGCCGCCGTCCAAGCTATCGCTTTCTTGATTGCCATAGATCACATCGGTTCCAAGAACCCCAAAAATGTGATCCTCACCGCGGCCTCCAAAAACTGTGTCGTCGCCATCGGCGCCAACCAAACGATCAGCGTTTTGATTGCCGTAAATCAAATCATGGCCGGTACTGCCGGTTATCGTATCGTCGCCCAAGCCGCCATTTAAACTGAGCGCCGACGGCCCAAAGGCGGCGACGTCAGGTGCCGCGGGAAGCGGCAGGTTTACAACATATGACAGGGCGTCGCTGACTTCAAAGGTGTCCGGCGGGGCGGTGTTGCCGATGGCATCTGCCCCTGGGTCATCCCAAAGCGCGCCTACGAGAGTTGAGAACGTACCCTGTGTGACCGTTGCCAGCGCTGCGCCGGCAGGGGACATTTCCGCCTGCGGATCCCAAAGCTTGCCGGTCAACGCGTACTGGTTTTCATCGCTGTTGATCAAAGCTTTACCGATTTCCTTATTTGCTATCTACGCCGACTGACCGCGCCGTTTTCAAAGACGATAAACACGCATGGCGGTATCATGATACAGCGCGGCTTTTTCAGCCTCGGAAAAATCTTTTGTTAACAGCTTGAAAGAATTCCAAAGCACCGTGAAAGAACAACTCATTTTATCAACCGGGAAGTTTGATTCAAACATGCATCTGTCGACACCAAACCGCTCAATGGTGTGCTCGAAATAATGCCGCGTTGCTTGCATCAATTCAGCGCTGCCTGGGGGCGTGTCACGATGTTCCCAGCCAAATCCGTTCACATCCATATTCAGGCCACCGAGCTTGGCGACAACATTTGAGCAGGTCGCCAGCTCATCGATATAGCCTTTCCATTCCTCGAACACCTCGTTCTTGCGTTGCGCATAGGGGCCGATGCCCAACGGTCCGCCAAAGTGGTCAAGGACGATGGTCGTCTCTGGAAAGGCCCGAGCGAGATCGGTGACTTCCGGAATTTGATGGTGATAGCACCAGGCCTCAAAACTCATCTGCCGAGGGCCAAGATGTTTAAAACCGTCCCGAAAGTCGTCTCGCAACAACAAGCCTTTGGGTGGATTGGTACGGTGATTGATGACCTCGGCGCTGTCATCGGTGCTGGCGGCAAGCCGGATGCCACGAAACCTGCCGCCACCGGCGGCGATATGGGCGTCTAAAACCGCCCCTGAAATATCACCAAGTTTCAGATCCACCGTACCGACAATGCCTGCTGCAATCTTCGTCTTGCCGTAATTGCCCGACGCCGACATGGCGGCAATACCGTTCACAAATTCTGTTTCGCCAACAGGCCGGCAGGCAACTGGGCCGTGCTGGCGGAACATCGCTCCGCATTCGATAAATACCGTTGCGACGATATTATGACCGCCATAGACGTCGTCGCTGATCTCATCCATGAGATAACGCGGTTGCACCCGGGCGGTAACGCCGTCCCACAGATGATGGTGCGGGTCACAGATTGGTAAATCCGGCTCTAATGCCGGTTCCTGAACCTGCTGCAGCCACAAATGATTTTTTGAATGTGCAACCACGTCACAATTTCCTTCGTCTAAAAATTAGATCATGGGCGTAACTGTACGGGCTTACCAACGCGCTGACAAAATTTAATCGCCCACGACAGCTGCCGGCTGATCTGCCACATCGCACCTGGAGCCGGCCAGCGAATATTCTACATCAATCTTAAATTGTTTTGCATTTGGCAAAAATATATCATGCCGTTTGCCGCAACATCGTGGCGCCGTAACTAAAGGACGGAAAAAATGCTGTCTCGCGCACTCCTGATCGGCTTTATCGTCGGTACTGCTTTCGGTATTTTACCGGGCTTCGCCCTGGGGGTTTATTTTCTGCCGATTATCGTTGCCGAAGATGGTGCCGACAGCGCCCAGATTACCCAGGCGAAGAGTCAAAGCCTCGCGACGGCAGTTTTTCGGCGCGATCTGGCCGGCAGTGATCTGTTGCATTGGGGCGAAGGCACGCTGTTTTTAAGCCGGGAAAACCTGCAGTATTTTTTCACCCTTGAGGGCGAGATAAGCCCTGGTCCGGACTATAAGCTTTACCTGACGCCAAAGTTTGTCGAAGACGAGGCGGGGTTTGAAGCGATCAAAAACAACAGCATCCGTGTTGCCGATGTTGCCGGCCATGAGAACATTCGGATCGCTGTGCCGACAAGCATTGATCCCACAGCCTATGCGGCGGTGGTGATTTGGTGCGAAAGATTCAGCGAATTTATTACCGCCGGCAGACTGACCGTGCAGTGACAATGCTGCCAGCTTGCGGCGTGCCGACCTGCTGATCGCAGCTTGCACATTTTTTGAGGTAATGTTATTTTTTTAACGGTTTCCGGCGCAAATCTGCGTGCCGGTGAATGTCCACCGATCGGCAATGTGTTCTCAAGCAAGTGAACTTGGCAATCACGAATCCTGCTGAAACGGTGCAGAAGCGCCAGATCAATTTTTGGGCGTGAGAGGGAAAAATGCTCAAGGATCACGGTCGCTATCCTTATTCCAGCCTGCCGTCTCGGCAAAAATACCAATGGCCCAACGGCACCAAAGTCGCTGTTTATATCGCCATGAATATCGAGGCCTTCAGCTTTGGTGACGGCAAGGGCGCCGCCATCGCACCTCCTGACCAGGCCCACAGTCACAGTATTTATTCCTGGCGTGACTATGGTAACCGAGTCGGTTTTTGGCGCTTGATGGACATGTTTGATGAGCTTGGGCTTCCGGCCGAGCATCAGATTAACACGGCGATTTATTCCGCCTGCCCCGATATACCGGCGCGAATTAGAGCACGCGGCGATGAGTTTCTTGGCCACGGCTATACCAATTCTGAAGAGCAAGGCGGTTGGTCTGAAGCTGATGAGCGCAAAATGATCCAGGACTGTACGCAACAGCTGACTGATCAAGAAGGCATCGCGCCGACAGGCTGGATGAGCCCTTGGCTGTCAAATAGCGCGGTGACGATGGATCTGCTGCAAGAAGCCGGCTATCGCTATGTCATGGACTGGACCATGGATGACCAGCCTGTCTGGCTTAAGACCCGCAACGGTCGCATCCTGTCGATGCCCTATCCGGTCGAGACCAACGATAACCGCGCAATTGTCTGGTATCGACACACTGCAACGGCGTTCACCGATATGATCATTGACGGTTTCGACGAAATGCTCGAGCAGGCGGAAAAGGACGGCCACCCTGTTGTTTGCCCCATCTCATTGCATCCTTTTGTCGTTGGCCGGCCATATCGCATGCGCGCCTTGCGGCGCGCGCTTGAACATATTTTAAGCTTCAAAGATCAGATTTGGTTGACCCGGCCCGGAAACATCTGCCGACACGTCGAAAATTTACCTGAGGGGATGGTCCCGACCTACCCGGTCGGCGGCTAAGCTTCAACCGATCGCTCATTTGCTTGAACCCGTATTTCAATTCTGACGGTCATTTGCGAATTCAATTGACCGCAAGGCCGCAATGACTGCCATAGCGCGTCAGTGGGCGATATTAACCGCGATGGCGACCAAGACATCACCGCCCGTTATTCAAGTGACAGCATTTGTAACGCGGAACAATATTGATTAACAACGCGGCCGATCAGTTATCTAGTATTTTTATGCTATTCATTTTTTCGTCTCTAAATTATAAACCGCCGTATATTTTAAATTTTTTCCGCGAGGTGATTATGTCTCAGTATCGCACCGTCGGTATTGTTGCGGCCATAGTTTCTGTGAGTCTTTCTGCCTGTCAAACCACCCAGATTGGTTCGCCAAGCTCAAAATTTGATGGGATTTATGCCTTCAGCTACACCTGTGATGATGGTGCTGGGTTTAGCATGTCGTCAAAATGGGACGGCAGCAGCTTCGTTGTCAGAAATGGGGTGGTTTCAAACAACAAAGCAGGGGCGGGGCGTTTCACCGTTAGTGGCGGCTCACGGGTCGACGACACCGGGGCGATCTATATCTCCGGGTCACGTGGAAATCTTAGTGGCTCACGCCCCAAGACGTTTGTCATCCAGGGGAATCTTCTCGACCAGGGTCCAAAATATAAAATAACAAGAGACGGCAAAACCGCTACTGGTCCGATGACCGGATCGTACGGCGGTAAGCAGATGCGCCCGTGTGTAGCAGCCTTTAAGTCGCCAAAAAAACTGCCCGCGGCGCGGCGCGACGGCAATGCTGACACGCTGTCAATAATGAGTAAAAACACGACTACGGTTTTTGATCTTTTGGCCGATAAGGGCACACAAGTTCCTGTCAAGGTGGTGTTAGCTAATACGCAGCAACTCAAGAAAAATGGCTTAGCCATCATCGTGCCCTCGAGCACACCTGATATGGACGACGAGGAATACTACGCCTCGAAGTTTCGAAAGCTCGGTTTAGCTACCGCTGTCATCTATGGCGCAGGCCCAAGGTATACCTCAAAGTTTTCCGCGAAATATACGAGTGATGTGATCGTTCGAGACGTTGCCGAGACGATCAGCGTCCTGTCGGATGAATTGGGAAAGCCCAAAAAAATCTATGTGATGGGCAGTTCGACAGGATCACTCGGCGTTTTTAAGTTGGCTTGGACTGATCTACGGGCCAAGTATCCGCAGTTGAAGCAAGTGACTGCAGGTTTCATGGTAAATGCAGCTTGCCCCGATAGCTACCTCGGCAACTGGGATAACGGCACGCCCATATATGCACTGAACGGCGTGGACGACGATTCTACACCGGCTTCAACCTGCAAAACGATTGCGGCGTCAGGCATGGTTCCAGGCTTTAAATCACTGACATATCCAGGTGCTCACCATTTTGAGAGCCCAGTATATGGCCCAACAGAGATGGTGGACGGTATGCACATCCTGCCGACCTGTTCTATTAACTACAGCCGTGAGCTGCACACCCAGGTCAAGCGTCGAGATGGGTCTGATGTATGGGACACAAGGGAAAAAGGCTTTGGTAAGGCGCTGTATACATGGCTTGGAAAAACCTGTGTTAAGCGCGGCAATCTGCAAGGTTACGATAAAAGAGGCAGCGATTTGATGTGGGGTGACGTCAACAAAATTGTCGTCTTTGGCGGGCTATAACAGTCATCACCAGCGCCGGCGGACCGATGTTGGAAATCGCCGTTTGACAGAAAAATCAAAAGGGTCGCCTGACAGCGAACCTTTTGATTTTTTGGGGTCGCTTTGAGAGACCGCATCGGGATAAATATGCACCAGCGTTGCATGCCGGGAGCCCATCCCAAGCCACCGCGGTAATTTGTTACTGATTATGAGGATTATCAAAAATCCGGCGGTCTAGTAGTGATGAAGCGCTATAGAGCGAGCGCCAGATCGTGCACCAAGCGGCCACCAAGGCATCCCAGACCTCAAATACCCATGCCAGCCAGGAGAAATTTTTTGTCGAAGAAGCTGCTTTTTTTGATTCCGTTTGGGTTTCTAATTGCCGGTATTTTTGGGGTTTTTCAATTCTTACAGCCGTCGGCGACGGCGGGTGTAAAAGTTGTTTTGCAGCCACAAAACATCGCCTTGGTGCGGCAGGGAAAGGCTGTTTACCTGACCCATTGTGCTTCATGCCATGGTTCTAATTTAGAGGGCCAACAAAATTGGCGGCAACGATTACCTAACGGCATGCTCCCGGCGCCACCCCATGATGCAACAGGTCACACATGGCACCACAGTGACAGCTATCTTTTCATGGTCACCAAATATGGCATTGAGAGGCTCATCGGTCAGACCTATGCCAATGCGATGCCGATCTATGAGGGCATAATCAGCGACCAAGAGATTTTATCTGTCCTGAGTTATATCAAAAGTACCTGGCCAGGTGAAATTCAAGCGCGGCAAGATCGGATAAATGCACGCGGCCAACGGTAGCCGACTGCTGCAAAGGGCTTTACGGCGATGCCACCGCCCGCGATCAGCGCGGTCGAGGATGCTCGAGCCATGATGTAACGGTGCCTGGACATGAGCGCTGCTGGGCGCAGCTTTAGGCGAGACACCGCGGCGATTTCAAAAAATTGATTTTCTAATGCGGTCCTTTTATGACCAACAGAGCCACCGCTTGTGACCCGCTCTCGGCCCAAAATCAATCGAGTTGTCGGAAAATTGAATCGGTAACCAATGCCGCCGAATGACTTGGTGTTCATCAGACCACGTCAAAGGCCGCTGCCTTAGCCCCCATAAGCCGGCGAGGTCACAGCGGTAGCGGATGGCAGGATGACGCTTGCAATGTTTATTTCAGCACTTGAGCGATTACTTCATCGCGCCGGGCGGGTTAAGAATTGCTTAGTTCGGCAAAACGGTATGGGGTGGATCAGCGGTCGATGCGAGATTGTAGCTTGCCCAACGTCAAATACGACCCAAGCCGAGTTAAACATCGCCAATGCCAAATGTCGTTTTAATGAGCGCATAGGGCAAGCTGTCGATAACGGATGATTAGATCATCGTGACAATTCTGCTGCGCAATAACCTGCCGAGTTCGGAAGCTTGCGTTACAATAGATTGATATTCTTCAGACATACCGATGTTATCAATCGTATTACCTAGGGCCGCCATGGACTTAAACCAATATGATATCATTACGCTGTCCATGCCATCGGCAAAAACAGGCGCGAGTGCAGTTAGCTTAACTTCGGTTTCACCACCCAGGGCTTCAATCTTTGGCATCATTTCTATTGCTTTTGGGACATTATCTCGAGGCATTTGCCATTCCCTTTGCAGCGCAATCGGATATTCAGACGGCGCGGCCCCATAAATACGCCGAGCAACAAAAGGGCCAATAACTTAACCCCCAGGATTTAATTCACGCTCTTGCATCAGCTTTAAAGCAGCAGGATCTGACGCTAATTTTTTAGTCGCTCGGCTAGCGTTTGTGAAGCTTTTGTAAGCACCATAAATACGCAGCTGTCCGGCACCCACGTCAGCAATGACTTTACCGAAGCGAGTGCGCGCCCCACACCTTGCCATTATACCGCAATATGCGCGCGCGCTCTCTGTCGTTAAATCGCTCTTACCGGTAGCTGGAATAATTTGTCTCACTGATATGACTGTCAAAATCATCTCCTATAAAAAATTGAGTAGAAACCTCAAAATTTTAGGAAATTGAACAAAAAGTTTGATTTTCTGCTTTTTACCGCATTTCCGACAAATCATTTCTCTATGCCCAGAATGGCGAAGATTTATTTGCTGTTGAGCGGGGCGAGTGGGACCCTGAATGCCTTCTGGAACGGCCATATTACGGTGACTGGCAGCCCCCGCTAAACCAATATTTTCTTACTGGGGGGTTTGTCTGCGACAAGTTTTGGTTGCCGGTGTGGCGTTAGGTTGCCTGGCGTTAGCTGCGGGTGACATTAATGAACAGACGGCCAGCAAAGATTATGCGGGCGAGCCGCCGCAAACTGCTGGTCTTTAATGAAGGCATCAATGTAACCCCGCCTGTACGGCTCTACCTTTGGACTGGCTTCAAGAACCGCTTTGAAAAAGGCCACTGCCGTATCAGCTGTATGCACTGAAGCAATTCATGCGCCTAAGTTGTGGTGCGCATCCGGCTGAATGACGTTAGCGTTTAAGATAGCATGATACCGACTTTCAGCCTCCTGAAGTTTGCCCTCTTTATGTGCTGCCGTACCCTGCCTCAGCCCTTGATTAATCGTTAGCGTCAGTAACGGCCTCGCAGTACCGATTTCAAAAATTCATTTCGCCCCGTTTAGGGCCCTCAAATGGACAGCTGATGCAAAAACCCGAATTGCTGTACTTTTTTACCTATGGCGTGACTGTTTTCTGGCTCCAACGGCTTTTTAGCTAACCCGTCGCTCAACTGCTTATTCGTTCACCGCGAGATATTTTTGATAGCATGGGTTGCTTGGCGTAAATCACCGATAATTGACGCTAAAATCACGCCCTGCTGTATTTCGCTCGATTATAGAATTAGATTATGCCGGAACCGGCGTTTATGCATTTCATTCACGTTCGCTATTTAGGAAAATAAAATGAAACTACTGATGCATATCGGCACGCATAAAACGGCGACGACAACATTCCAAAAACTATGCACAGACCATAGAAATCTTCTCTCAACCCATGGCATAAATTTTCCCAATTATAACGATTGGGACCAACACAGTTACGCTGC
>QCEM01000034.1 GCA_003280605.1 SAR116 cluster bacterium AG-355-O21
ATGCTTTTGGTCAAGATCCGGAATTCTATGGATTTTACCGCTCAATGTTAGCGTATCGCAAAGCAATGACAGATAGTGATACGACTTTGGTTCTTTCACCGGACAGTGATTTCTTCCGGTACTTCAAAGATACAGGCGGCAGTTCTGTAACCGATAAATAAACACTTATCAGAGCGAGGGCGGCACCGTGACAGATCTATGGACCGCCTTCGCACTGGTACTTGTTATTGAATGTGTCTTATACGCCTTATTTCCACAAACAATGCGTCGCGCCCTGGCCGTCGTCTTAACGATGCCTGAACACAACCTGCGCCTTGGTGCAGCGGCCGCCGCTGCGGTTGAGGTGGTATTGGTTTGGGTCAGCCGTCTCTAGCCGCGGTGGCGGCACAGGCTGATTTACGCAGGTTTTGACAAGCCGATCTTGGCCATCGCAGCGCTTTGCCGTTCAGCAACCGTTGCCGGATCGAAATCAGCGATCAGACCGTGGAACAGTTGATGCCAGTTGACCTCGGCCTTCAGGTGCATAAAGACCGAACCTAAGCCAACGGCGGCACGGTCCATCAAGACAAATTCGCGGGGTGGCTCAACGCCGTTAATGCGGCGCAGCTCACCGTGAACTTTTGCGACCACTTCATTGCCGAATTCACCGGTGTCGAAATCTTGGATCGGCCGCACCCGGTCCTCCATCAGCGGCTTATACAGGAAGCCGGCCCACTGGTTGAGCACGTCGACAACTTCCCGGCTGATGTTTTTGAAACCCCAGCTTTCATAAGCATTTACCGCTAATGCCTCATCATTATTAAGCAGGGCGTGATACAGGTCGATCACCCCTTGCACAAACGGTGGCGGGAAAATCCGAATACAGCCAAAATCCAGCAAGTTGATGTCGCCGTCATCACGCACGGTGTAATTGCCCAGATGCGGATCACCATGGATCACACCATAGTGGTAGAACGGCACGTACCAAGCCCGAAACATGTTCAGCGCCAATCGGTTGCGGGCCTTTTGACCTTTTGCATCATCGCTCAAACCGGCAATGAAATCGAGCAATGGTCGGCCTTCCATCCAGCTCATCGTCAACAGCCTGTCGGTGGATAAGTGATCGATCACCGTCGGCAAGTGGGCATGGTTCTCAGCGGCCAGCATATGTTGGTAAAGCGCCAGGTGCTGTGCCTCGCGGCGATAGTCGAGCTCTTCGCGCAGGCGGGCCGATAATTCTTCGTGAATGCGTTTGGTTGAAATGGCTTTGTCATACCGCTCATAAAGCGAGAAAATAAGCTTCAACTGACCCAGATCCGCATCAACCGCAGAGCTCATATCAGGATATTGTAATTTACAGGCAACCGTTTCGCCGGCGTGCGGGGCACCGTCGGCAATAACAGCTTTGTGCACTTGACCAAGGGACGCCGCGGCGACGGCTGTTTGGCTAAATTCGGTAAAATGTTTTTGCCAATTTACGCCAAGCTCGCCATTCATGCGGCGGCGCACAAACGGCCAGCCCATGGCAGGTGCATTTGATTGCAATTGCCGCAATTCATCGCGGTATTCTTTCGGCAGGGCATCGGGAATGGTGGCGGCGATCTGCGCCACTTTCATCAACGGCCCTTTCAGACCACCTAAGGCGGCGGTCAATTCAGCGGCATGGTTGCCGCGATCAAAACTCACCCCCAGGTAACGCTCACCGGCAACCCGCGCGGCCAACCCGCCGACGGCGGTTGACACCCGGGCGTAACGTTTGATGCGGCCGCCGATGCCGCTATTGCTGTTATCATCGCTCATGGCAAGGACATAGGGCGAAAACCGCCGCCAGAAAAGGTCGAAGGATCATTTAATGACTAATTCATTACTTTGCCGGGCAAATCAATGATCCTGCAGGCTGTAATCGCGATCCACCGTCGCCACCCGAATCCGATAATTATGGAAAATTTTTTGTTTGCCGACGGTCTGTGCCAAGCGGTGTTCGGCATGCTCCCGCCAATGGGCGATGGCGGCTTCATCGCGCCAAAAAGACAGCGATAGGAATTTACCATCATCGCTTAAGCTGGCGAATCGCTCTATTGACATGAAACCATCAATTTTTTCGAGTTCAGGGCGTAACTTTGCCGCCAAATCAAAATAATCTTGGGCAAGTTCAGCTTTCGGTTCGACTTCAAAGATTACGACATGCACCGCTGTGGTCTCCTTGTCGGGTTGATGAGGTTCTCATAGACCGAGCCGGCCGACGCCCGGCAGTCGCAGCGCCGGTGGGTTCAGATCGATGCCAACGGCAAAGCCAAGGATATTGACTTCCAATCCTTCCTCGGCGGCGAGCAAAACCCCGAATAAGCCGTAGAGGGAAAACTGCCAGCCGCTGCCACTTGGTGCCAAGGTCAGCCATCGCCTGCCGTTAAAGTCCTTGCCAATGGCGGTTGGCGGCAGGTCAAGACGCAAGGCCGGCACCTGGCGGCCGATGTAAGCTGTAAAGGTGTTGGAATTGGGTCCCGGCCAGACCGTATAACGGGTTGCAAAAGGATAGTCTTTGGCGGCCTGGTCAATCGCTGTTATGGCGGCGCTGGCGGCCGGGCCGCGCAATTTTGTCAGCAACACCGGTTGACTGCCGAACCAAAACCCGTCAGGCGGCAAGTTACGGTGGATGCGCACCACCGAGCGGTCATTGCCGCTGCCGCAGCCAATCACCTCATAACGGCGGTAGTGATCGGCCCCTGCCGGTTTCACGGCAATCCAGGTATGGACACCGAAAATTCCGCGCCAACCCCAGGCGCGGGCAGCATAAACATGCACAATCGCGTCGGTTGTCAGGCTGGGATCAGGGGCGATTTGGGCGCTGTCACGACGTGCCTCTCGCCAGTGTTTTTGCCCGGCCGTCAATTTGCTGCCGGCACTCAACAGCACCGATAGGACGGCAATACAGCAAAATAACAGCAGCAGTCGGCCGCCATAGCGCAGCAGATTACCGACAATTTTTCCCGAAAATCGATGTCTTAGACCTTTTTCCAGAACCGTTTTACATCAGATGGTTTTGCCAAGGTTATCTTTCGCGTTATCTTTCGCGCTAACCTTATGGCCTGCAGTGTCGCTGAGCATTTTGGTGAAAACAAGGCAATCTGCCGCGAGAGGTGACAGCGATAACGATCCGGCGTAAGACCCGTTAACTGTGTGCATCTGAAAAGAGCTTTTATTATGACTGAGAACGCGGCAACTGAAGCCGACACCGAAACGCGGGATTTCATCCGCGATCAAATTCGCAGCGACCTCAGTAGCGGCGCGACCGAGCAACTGGTGACCCGTTTCCCACCGGAACCAAACGGCTACCTTCACATCGGTCATGCGAAATCGATTTGCTTAAATTTTGGTGTCGCTGATGAGTTTGGTGGTCGATGCAATCTGCGCTTCGATGACACAAACCCGGTCAAAGAAGAGCAAGAGTTTATCGACACAATCCAAGCCGATGTGCGGTGGTTAGGATTTGAGTTCGGTGACAATATTCGTTTTGCCTCCGATTATTTCGAGCAGCTTTATGACTGGGCCGAATACCTCATTGAGCAGGGCTGCGCCTATGTCGATGACCTGGATGCGGAAACCTTGCGGGCCTATCGTGGGACGTTGACCGAAGCAGGGCGTAACAGCCCGTTTCGCGACCGTCCAAAAGCCGAGAGTTTAGATTTGTTCCGGCGCATGCGGGCCGGCGAATTTGCCGATGGGGCGCACGTGTTGCGGGCGCGAATTGATATGTCCTCCGGCAATATCAATCTGCGTGACCCGGTGTTGTATCGGATCTTACACGCCGAACATCCTCGCACCGGCACCACCTGGTGCATTTATCCGACATATGATTATGCCCATGGTCAATCAGATGCGATTGAGGGCGTCAGCCATTCCCTTTGCACCCTGGAATTTGCCGACCATCGGCCGCTATATGATTGGCTGGTCGATAACTTGCCGGTGCCGACAAAACCTCGGCAGTATGAATTCTCGCGGCTTAATCTTGACCATACGGTGCTCTCAAAACGTCGGCTGACAGCCTTGGTTCGTGACGGCCATGTTGACGGCTGGGATGATCCGCGTATGCCAACACTGTCGGGACTGCGGCGGCGAGGTGTGCCGGCCGCCGCCGTACGTGATTTTATTTCCCGCTTAAGCATCAATAAAAGCGACGGCGTGGTTGAGCTGGCGATGTTTGAAAACTCTGTCCGTGAAGCGTTGAATACAGGCGCGGAACGGCGGATGGCGGTGCTTGATCCCTTGAAAGTCGTTATTGAAAACTATCCCGAAGGCGAGGTTGAATGGCTTGATGCCGTCAACCATCCAGGGGACCCCGAAGCAGGCAGCCGGCGCATCCCTTTCGCCCGTGAGATTTATGTCGAACGGGAGGATTTTATGGAAGATCCACCGAAAAAATTCTTTCGCTTGGGGCCCGGTCGCGAAGTGCGCTTGCGGTTTGCCTTTTTCGTGACCTGCCGCGAGGCGATCACGGATGAAAGCGGACGCGTGGTTGAGCTGCGCTGCACCTATGATCCGGAAACCCGCGGCAACGTCGCCCCGGACGGCCGCAAGGTGAAAGGGACGATCCATTGGGTTGCTGCCGACCATGCCGTTGATGGCGAGGTTCGGTTATATGACACCCTGTTTCAGAGCGCCAACCCGGGTGCTGCCGGCGATCCGATTAAAGATTTGAATCCGGCCTCCCTGGTTAGCCAGACAGGCTGTAAGCTGGAGCCCGCCCTTGCCGAGGTTGCCGCCGGCCAGGCCGTGCAGTTCGAGCGGATTGGTTATTTCGCCGCCGATCTGGATAGCAGCCCTGCAAAACCGGTTTTTAACCGCGTTGTGACCTTGCGGGACGGTTGGGCAAAGGCGCAGGCCAAAAGTTAAGTTGGGTTGCCGTTTATTCGGCCTTCGGCGATGATAAACCCTGGTTTTGTCGATGGAGGGCAGGTGATGACGAATTTGAAGCTTTGGAGTGACAGTTTTGCGGACGGCGACTATCTGGCCGCTAACCATGTTTTGTCGGCGGCCTATGGGTTTGGCTGTGACGGCGGTAATCAATCACCGCATTTGGCCTGGGACGGCGCGCCCGCAGGAACCGGCAGTTTTGCGCTGACATGTTTTGACCCTGACGCCCCGACGGGCAGCGGGTTTTGGCATTGGGTGGTTGTTAACATTCCCGCCGATGTGCGCAGCCTGGCATTAAACGCCAGTGGTACCGCTGCCATGCCGGCCGGTGCCTTGGAAACGCGAACCGATTTCGGCCAGCCAGGCTATGGCGGTGCCTGCCCTCCGTCGGGCGATCATCCGCATCGTTATATTTTCACCCTGCATGCGGTTGGTTTAAAAGCGCTGCCTGTTGCCGCCGATACCTCGGCAGCCGTGATTGGCTTTCAATTGCATTTCAATAGCCTTCAAAAAACCAGCTTGATGGCCTTGTATAAGCACTGATTGTGCTTAGCCCTGCGGCGGTTCGGGTGATGGCGGCAGTTGGCCGAAGCTTTGCTTCCAGTGACGGCGGCAAAGCGGCAAATAACGGTCATTGCCGCCAATCATTACCTGTTCGCCCTGTTGCAGCACCTGGCCGCTGTCATCGAGGCGGGCAACCATGGTTGCTTTGCGGCCGCAATGGCAGATGGTTTTAACTTCCTGGATGTCATCAGCCCAGGCCAGAAGGGCGGCACTTCCGGCGAATAATTGTCCCTGGAAGTCACTGCGTAAGCCATAGGTGATGACAGGGATATCCAAGAAATCAACCACATCGCAAAGTGCCTTAACCTGCGCGGTCGTCAAGAACTCTGCTTCATCGACGAAAACACAGGATAGGGCCGTTTGCTGGTGATGGGCGCTGATCGTGGCGAAAAGGTCATCACCTGGTGCGAACAGCAAAGCCGCCTCGCTCAGGCCGATACGCGAGGTGATCTGGCCGCTGCCAAAGCGGTCATCAATTGCCGCCGTGAACAGCAAGGTTGCCATCCCCCGCTCGCGGAAGTTATGGCTGGATTGCAACAGGATCGTGCTTTTGCCAGCGTTCATCGACGCATAATTAAAATACAGCTTGGCCATAGGCTTTTAGGTAGCACTTTGCAGCTTTGGTTCCAAATCGCGGGTGTGCTCGCTTGCCCCTATCAGGCTGTCTGGCGCGCTGATGTCGGGCCGCTATGGCCAGGTATCGGAACAGCCTTTTAAATCAGAATTTCATTTATGCCGGGCAATGCTCTTGAGCAAACCGCCGGTTTATTGGCAAAAATTCAGAATCCATGAAAGTCAAAATATTATATGTTTATAATTTTCTTGTATTAATTGTAACAAACAAAGGTGTCGCATGTTTGAAATCAGCCCCTTCTTATTTTTGTCCTAACAGTTCTGATTTTTGTCATTCTGGTGATTTTCGGCGGCGTGAAGATTGTTCCGCAGGCGGAAGCTTGGACGATTGAACGCTTTGGCCGCTATGTCCGAACGCTCAACCCAAGCTTAAATATCATCACCCCATTCGTGGATAAGGTTGGCCAAAAGCTGTCGTTGCGCGAAGTGGTTCTTGATATTCCGCCGCAAGATGTGATCACCCTAGATAATGCGACCGTGACAGCAGATGGCGTGGTCTTTTACCAAGTCATCGATGCTCCGCGTGCCGCCTATGAAGTGCTGAATTTGGATCGGGCGATGAGCAACCTGGCAATGACCAATTTGCGCTCGGTGATCGGCTCAATGGCGCTCGATGATGTGCTCTCCAAGCGTGACGACATCAACACCCGGTTGTTGCGGGTGGTGGATACGGCGACCGACCCGTGGGGTTTGAAGGTGACACGTATCGAAATCAAGGATCTGACACCGCCGACAGATTTGGTCCGGGCGATGAATCAGCAAATGATGGCGGAACGCCAGAAACGTGCCGAAACTTTGCAGGCCGAAGGCGATAAGCAAGCAGCAATTCTGCGCGCCGAAGGCGAAAAAGCCTCGGCGATCCTGGAAGCCGAGGGCCGCCGCGAAGCTGCCTTTCGTGATGCTGAAGCCCGTGAACGTGAAGCGCAAGCCGAAGCCCATGCAACATCCCAGGTGTCAAAGGCAATTGCCAGCGACGGTGCCCAAGCCATTAATTATTTTATCGCCCAAAAATATGTTGAAGGATTCGAAAAACTGGCCCAATCCGACAATCAAAAAACCCTATTTTTACCGATGGAAATCAGCGGCCTGCTATCCACGCTTGGCGGGATTGGCGTCTTGGCCCGCGATGCCTTCGGCCCGGACCCGGGCGATGGTGGCCGGCGCCAGGGCGGCGGCCAGGCGGCCGGCACCCCATCGCCGCGACCGCCACCACCACCTGCCGCAGACGACGGCACAAGTGGTTCTGTCCCAACCTTGTAACAGCATGGATATCGGCCAATGGATGAATTTATCGGCTGGCGTTGGAATCTTAGTTATTGGCATTGGTTTGGCCTGGGCGGATTATTTTTTGCCTTTGAGGTTATTCTGCCAACAACAGTGCTGATTTTTCCGGCGGTATCAGCCATACTCATTGGCGGTCTGTTGACGGTGTTCCCAGATTTAGATTGGCGTTTGCAGGTGCTGTTTTTTGCCCTGTTGTCGCTGGCTTCGGCGATTGGCTGGCGATGGTGGTTTAGAAACCGCGAGCGGCCTGTTGATCATCCCAATCTAAATGTCCGCGGTGCGCAGCTTGTTGGCCGAAAAATTGTCTTGGAGGAAGATTTGCGGTTTGGACGAGGGCGTGTGCAAATTGATGATGCGATGTGGCTGGCGGTGAGCGCCGATGGCACCGCGATCTCAGCCGGTAATACCGTTGAAGTCACTCAGTTGGTTGGGACCTCATTAGCTGTGCGGCCTATACCCCAACATAAGAATGCCATCGACAGCTGATGCGTGCGTTGGTTTGTTCAGGGATTGCCGATGAGCTGCAGAATCTCGCCATCAGCGATTGCCCGGTACCGCTACCGGCGGCCGGCCAGGTGCAGCTTAAGGTTAGCGCGGCAAGTGTCAATTATCCGGATATTTTGATGTGTCAGGGGCGCTATCAACACCGCCCGGACATGCCCTTTATCCCCGGAATGAATGTCGCCGGCGAGGTCACGGCAGTGGGCGCGGCGGTGACAGGCTTTCAGCTTGGTGAGCGGGTCGCAGGATCTGCTAAGACAGGCGGCTTTGCAGAATTTGCGGTGATTGACAGTGATCAATTGCGGCATATTCCGGCAGCCGTATCGATGCCTGTTGCGGCGGCTTTTCCCTCCGCCTATCTGACCGCTTACGTGGCTTTGGTTCGGCGGGGCAATTTACAGCCGGGCGAAACCTTGTTGGTGCACGGTGCCAGTGGTGGCGTCGGCTTGGCGGCGGTCGACCTTGGCCGGATTCTGGGGGCCCGGGTCATCGCCACGTCGGGGCAGGCGGAAAAACGCCAAATCCTGACCGCTTATGGAGCCGATCATTGCCTGGATGCAAATGCCCCCTTTGCCGCCGAGGTGAAAGCGTTAACCGACGGCCGCGGCGCAGACGTGATCTTTGATTCGATCGGCGGTGATGTGTTTGATCAATCAACCCGCTGCATTGCCTTTGATGGTCGGCTTTTGGTGATTGGTTTCATGGCCGGTCGGTTTGCGACGCTGGCAACCAATATTGCGTTAATCAAAGGATTTTCGGTGGTTGGGGTGCGGGCCGGTGAATATGGCCGGCAGTTTCCCGCCCGCGGTCAGGAAAACTTGGACGCGATCTGGACCCTGGCCGCGAACGGCCAAGTCAAGCCGCGCATTCACGCCGAGCTGCCCTTGGCAGACGCAGCAGCGGCGATGCAGATGCTCGCCGATCGGCAGGTTGTTGGAAAAGTCGTGGTTCGGTGCGACCGGTAAGCGGCAGCGCCCGGCGGGTTGTCTGGATCACCATTGCAGCGGCAGTTATTTGGGGGTTGTGGTGGTGGCCGCTGCGCTGGTTGGCCGGCAGCGAGCTTGGCATACTGGCGGCCTCGACCCTGGTTTATGGCGCCGGTGCACTGGCTTTATTGCCGTTCATTTTGGCGCGGCCGGCGGCCATACGTGACGGCGGCCCGGCGTTATGGTGCTCGGCCATATTGTTTGCTTTCACCTTGGTCAGTTGGAATTTGGCCCTCATTTGGGGGCAGGTCGCGCGGGTGACTTTGCTGTTCTACCTGTCACCGGTTTGGGCGTTGCTGCTTGCCTATCTGTTTCTTGGCCAATGTCCTGATCGCCGCCGGTTATTCAGCATTGCTCTGGGCTTGGGCGGGGCGGCGGTGTTGTTTGGCGGGCCGGCTTTGTGGGCGGCTGATTGGTCCCTTGGCATCGGTGATTTGCTCGGCCTGGTATCGGGCGGATTATTCGCGGCAACGATTGTCAGCGCGCAAAAATTACCTGGCCATGCGACAGCGCTGCGGCAAGCGTTTTTCGCATTGTTGATCGCTGCCGTGGCAACAGCGTCGGTTGGCGGTATGACCGCCCTGACGGTGACGCCGCCGACACCGTTGACGCTGGCGGCAGCGGTGGTTATCGGTGCCCTGGTGATGGTTCCGGGCGTGGTGATGATGTTGTATGGTGGCAATCAACTGGAACCCAGTCGGGTCACGCTGCTGCTGATCCTGGAAGTTCCGGTGGCGGCGATCTCGGCCGCGGTTTTGGCCGGTGAACCACTTGGCCCCTTGCATTTAATCTCCGGCGTCATGATTGTTTTGGCAGCGGTCATGGAAAGCCGGCCGGTGCTTCCGCACCGGTCTTAAGCTTGTGCCTTTTTACCCTGCGCCAGGCATGGTATACAGACCGACACCGAGAAGTGAGTTGTGATGTCCGATCTTCCTGAAGTCCTAATCCTAAACGGCCCAAATCTTAATATGTTGGGGGTGCGTGAACCGGCAATCTACGGCCATGAGACACTGGCTGACATCGAATCAATGTGTCACGACCGGGCCGCCGATCTGGGCCTAAGCGTTGATTTCCGGCAATCTAATTTTGAGGGTGAGCTGGTCAGTATGATCCAGCAGGCCCGCGACCGGGCCGCCGGTATCATCATCAATCCCGCAGGCTATACCCATACCAGCGTCGCCATCCATGATGCCCTAAAATTGTCCGATTTGCCGGTTATCGAATTGCATTTAAGCAACCCACATCAGCGCGAATCCTTTCGCCACATATCCTACGTGACCGCTGTGGCAAAGGGCAGCATCGCCGGCTTTGGCAGCCATGGATATGTGCTTGGACTTGACGCTATGGGACGCTTGCTGGAACGCGATAGCTAAGCGACGGTTTTACCCCCAAGGGGAGATAAATATGACCACCAAAATTGACCAGGATTTGGTCCGCAGTCTGGCCACCTTGCTTGATGAGACCGGCTTGGGTGAATTGGAATATGAAGTTGACGGTCTGCGGGTCAGGGTGGCCCGGCCGATGGCACCGCCGGCGCCGATGCTGGCCGCTGTGCCGGCGGCCCCGGCAGCTCTTGGTGCAGGTGCAGCGGCACCAGCAAGTTCTGCTGCCGGCCATCCAGGGGCGGTGAAATCACCGATGGTCGGGACGGTTTTTGCCGCTGCCGAGCCTGGCGCGCCGCCGTTTGTTGCCGTTGGCGATAAAGTGACGGCGGGCGATACCTTATTGATCGTCGAAGCCATGAAAGTGATGAACCCGATCATCGCCCCGCAGGCCGGAACGATCCGTCAGATCTTGGTTGAAAATGGCCAACCGGTTGAGTTTGACGAAGTCCTTTTGGTCATTGAGTAGGCGACCGGGATGTTCGAAAAGGTCTTGATTGCCAATCGTGGTGAAATTGCGCTGCGGATCCACCGGGCCTGCCGGGAGATGGGGATCCGGACCGTCGCCGTGCACTCCACCGCCGATGCCGACGCCATGCATGTGCGCCTCGCCGATGAAAGTGTTTGTATTGGTCCGCCGCCGGCCCGCGACAGCTATTTGAATATCCCGGCGATCGTCTCGGCTGCGGCGATCACAGGTGCCGATGCGATTCACCCTGGGGTTGGGTTTTTGTCGGAAAATGCGCAGTTTGCTGAGATTGTCGAAGCTCACGGGATTGTTTTTATCGGCCCGAAACCTGCCCATATCCAATCCATGGGCGACAAAATTGTTGCCAAAGAAACGGTCAGCAAATTAGGCATCCCCTGTGTCCCCGGCTCCGATGGTGCGTTACGTGATGCGGCGCATGCAACGGCGATGGCGGCGGACATCGGCCTGCCGGTTTTAATCAAGGCGACATCGGGCGGCGGTGGTCGAGGGATGAAGGTTGTCGAAAGCCTTGATCAGGCTGCCGATGCTTTCAATATGGCCCGTCAAGAAGCCAAAGCAGCCTTCGGTGACGATCAGGTATACATGGAAAAATACCTCGATAAACCGCGTCATATTGAAATTCAAATCCTCGCCGACGGGCATGGCAATGTGATCCATTTGGGGGAACGCGATTGCTCGTTACAGCGTCGCCATCAAAAGGTGTTGGAAGAAGCGCCATCGCCGGCGCTGAATGCCGCCGCCCGCCAGGAAATCGGCAAAATCGCCGTTGATGCGGTGAAAGCGATGGGCTACCGCGGGGTTGGCACGCTGGAGTTCTTATATCAGGACGAGCAGTTTTATTTCATCGAGATGAACACCCGCTTGCAGGTTGAGCACCCGATCACCGAAGCGGTGACCGGCATCGACCTGGTGCGGCTACAAATCCAAGTAGCGGCAGGCGCACGCTTAAGCCTTGAGCAAGCAGCCATTCAATTTGACGGCCATGCCATTGAATGCCGGATCAATGCCGAGCACCCGCGCAGCTTTATGCCGACTCCCGGGCGGGTGACCGACTATCACGCCCCAGGCGGTCTTGGCGTGCGTGTCGACTCGGCGCTGTACGCAGGCTATGCCGTGCCGCCACATTACGACAGCTTGGTGGCTAAGCTGGTGGTCCATGGGGCCAACCGAAATGAATGCTTGCTGCGGCTGCGACGGGCCTTAGAGGAATTTGTCATCGGTGGCATCGACACAACAATTCCTTTGCATCAAGAACTGATTGCGGAAAATGATTTTCTCGACGGCCATTACGATATCCATTGGTTAGAAAAATCCTTCCTCGCGAAATCTGATTAAAAAACCACGAATCTGCGTTTCTGCGCCTTCCGGTACTTGACATTGTCGAGCAGAGTTCTTACATCGCTGGCACTCGTTCAGCGAGAGTGCCAATTGCTGTTTTTGCATTTGGGGTCTCGGTGAGTTTTCAGTTACAGCCAACCGTTTGTGTATGGAGGAAATCGTATGAAGTTTAGGCCACTTCATGATCGCGTCGTTGTGCGTCGCTTAGAGAGCGATGAAAAATCTGCCGGTGGAATTATCATCCCCGACAGCGCCAAAGAAAAGCCGATGGAAGGCGAAGTTATCGCCGTCGGTTCTGGTACGCGAAATGACAAGGGCGATCTGGTCGCTCTGGATGTGAAGGCGGGTGACACCGTTTTGTTTGGCAAGTGGTCGGGGACCGAAGTCAAGATTGATGGGCAAGACCTGCTGATCATGAAGGAATCCGACATCATGGGGATCGTTTAAACCCACTTTTTTAAATGCCACACCTGTTTTAATCCCGAGAAAGGAATCTCAGACCAATGGCTGCAAAAGACGTAAAATTTAGCACAGAGGCCCGCGACAAGATGCTGCTCGGCATCGATGTGCTTGCGGATGCCGTTAAAGTTACCCTCGGCCCGAAAGGCCGTAATGTGGTACTTGATAAATCATTTGGCGCACCGCGCATTTCCAAAGACGGTGTGACCGTTGCCAAGGAAATCGAACTTGCCGATAAGTTCGAAAACATGGGCGCACAAATGGTCCGTGAAGTTGCTTCCAAGTCCAACGACAACGCCGGCGACGGAACCACCACTGCCACTGTCTTGGCGCAAGCGATTGTCCGCGAAGGCTCAAAAGCGGTTGCTGCCGGCATGAACCCGATGGATCTGAAACGCGGCATCGATATGGCCGTTGAAAACATCGTTACCGCGCTTGGCAAATCATCGAAGAAAATTTCCACTTCTGCCGAAGTCGCGCAGGTTGGAACCATTTCCGCCAACGGTGAAGCTGAAATCGGGCAGATGATTGCCGAAGCTATGGAACGCGTCGGCAACGAAGGCGTGATCACGGTTGAAGAAGCAAAAAGCCTGGCCACCGAACTTGATGTGGTTGAGGGCATGCAGTTTGATCGTGGCTATCTGTCACCATACTTCATCACCAATGCCGATAAGATGATCGCCGAATTGGACAACCCATACATTCTGCTGCACGAGAAAAAACTCTCGAACCTGCAAGCAATGTTGCCGGTTCTGGAAGCCGTTGTGCAGTCCAGCCGTCCGCTGATGATCATTGCCGAAGACGTTGAAGGCGAAGCCTTGGCAACCTTGGTTGTCAACAAGCTGCGTGGCGGCTTGAAAATCGCTGCTGTCAAAGCCCCTGGTTTCGGCGATCGCCGCAAAGCCATGCTGGAAGACATTGCGATCCTGACCGGCGGCACCGTGGTCTCAGAAGATCTCGGCATCCAGCTTGAAAATGTCACCCTCGACATGCTCGGCTCCGCCAAGCGGGTTCAAATCACCAAAGACGAAACCATCATCGTCGATGGGGTTGGTAAAAAAGCCGACATCAAAGCGCGTTGTGGCCAAATCCGGGCACAGGTGGAAGAAACCTCGTCGGATTATGACCGCGAAAAACTTCAGGAGCGTTTGGCGAAACTGGCCGGCGGCGTTGCTGTCATGCGGGTTGGCGGTGTCACCGAAGTTGAGGTGAAGGAACGCAAAGACCGGGTTGACGATGCCATGCATGCAACCCGTGCGGCGGTTGAAGAAGGCATTGTTCCAGGTGGCGGTGTGGCGTTGATTTACGCAGCCCGTGGTCTGGACAAATTAGAGCCGGCCAATAACGACCAGAAAGTTGGCATTGAGATCGTCCGTAAAGCGATTACCGCACCGGCGCGGCAGATTGCCCAAAACGCCGGTGAAGATGGCTCGGTTATTGTCGGCAAACTGCTGGAGTCGAAAGACAAGACCTGGGGTTTTGATGCCCAATCCGGTGTTTACACCGATATGGTCAAAGCCGGCATCATCGATCCTGCCAAAGTGGTTCGCACGGCTTTGCAAAATGCCGGTTCGGTCGCTGGCCTGTTGATCACCACCGAAGCGATGGTCGCCGACAAGCCTGAGCCGAAAGGCGCGGGCGGCGGTATGCCAGGTGGCGGCATGCCCGACATGGGCGGCATGATGTAAGGTTTTAGCTTACCGCATGCCGACGTAAGCGTCAGCAATCACCAGAAAGGCCCGGCATTTTGCCGGGCCTTTTTTTGGTTCCGTCGTGGGGCGCTATTCACAAAAGCGTGTTGCGAAAGCGTTTTGTGCGAAAAAATTTATGAATTAACGCGTAATAGTAGTATATGCTGTGTCGTTGGGAGTGTGCTGATGGGCAATAAGGAGGGTCGCAGGCAATTAAACCAACTTTGATTTAGGGGTGATGCGCCATGGCGATCGATGTGAATCCAACCGCAGGGGATGACTTAATCACCGGTGATACCGCCGATGATACGGTAGACGGCTTAGCTGGTAATGACACCATCAGCGGTGGCGATGGCAATGACGAGCTGTCCGGCGGCTTAGGCGATGACGATCTGAGCGGTGGTGCCGGTAACGATACGCTCGATGGCGGTGTCGGGGCTGATTACCTTCAGGGCGGCAGCCTGACCGGTGATGGCAACGCCAACATACTCTCCGGGGGTGATGGTCCCGATACGCTGGATGGCGGTGATGGTGCCGATACGTTGAATGGCGGTAATGGTGCCGACATTTTCGTGTGGTCCGCAGGCGGCGATGCGATCAGTGATTTTGACCATAGCGATGATCGAATCGATCTCACCGGCTTAGGGACCAGGTCGCTGAGCGATGGGGTAACCATTCAGGCCAATGGCACTGATACGGAGATTATCATTGGTGCTGAAACGCTTACCTTGCGGGACAATCTGCCGGATGCGATCACCGCCGACAACTTCCTCTTTGTCGTCGATCCAAATTTTGGCGATGACGGCGATAATATTCTGATTGGCGATGATGAGAACAACACACTCAGCGGGTTTGGTGGCCAGGATACCATATTGGGCGGTCCCGGCGATGATACCCTGGATGGTGGCGACGGTTCGGACGTGCTCTCCGGCGGCGACGGTGCGGATGTGCTGTTCGGCCGTGCTGGTGACGATACGCTTAATGGCGCCGCCGGTGCAGATGTGCTGTCGGGTGGCAGTGGCTACGATCGTCTCATTGCCGGTGAAGGGGACACCCTTGTTGGCGGCGAAGAAGATGACTTTGTGGAGTATGCCGCTGCGACCGCTGCGGTCACCGTTGATCTGTCCATGGCGACGGCTCAAATAGGTGCCGGCGACGAGGTTTTCATCAGTATCGAAGGGGGTTATCGGCAGCAATCACGACGATCATCTCAGTAGTGACGGCCGCGCGAATACGC
Source organism: SAR116 cluster bacterium AG-355-O21 (assembly GCA_003280605.1). Lineage (GTDB taxonomy): Bacteria > Pseudomonadota > Alphaproteobacteria > Thalassobaculales > Thalassobaculaceae > TMED26. The sequence continues at coordinate 15,456 of QCEM01000034.1, forward strand.
TCTCCGGCGGGGCTGGTGCTGATACCTTAGATGGTGGTGATGGCTCGGATTGGCTACATGGTGGTGACGGCGCGGATGTGTTTGTGATCGGTGTCGGTGGCAATCAGATTGCGGATTTTGCGGTCGGTGAGGATATTTTGGATGTCTCAGCCCTTGGCGTGCAGTCATTTGATGATGTCACCCTGACCGCCGCTGATGAGCATACGGTGCTGACCATCGGGACAGCGGCAACAACCTTGTTGAATATTGCCCCTGATGATCTGACGGCGGCAGATTTCGCCTATGAAACTGTTGTTGAGGAAGATCCAACGCCGGATCCAACGCCGGACCCAACCCCGGATCCAACGCCGGACCCAACCCCGGATCCAACCCCGGATCCAAGTCCAGCCCCGGAAGATGATGCGCCAACGGTGGTCACCACCACAACCAATGTCGGTGATCACACGGTTGAAACCTCGGTTGAAACCAGCAGTGACGGGGTGGTTCGGGAAAGCCGAGTCATTGAGGCTGCGGCAGTTGACCCTGATGCGGTGGTCCCGCAGCAGTCGGTACCAATTGCCATCGATGACGCTGTCGCGGTGAGCTTACCGGCAGCCGTCGGCATTGAAACCACTGGTCGGCAGGATAATCTTGCGCCAAGCGCAGCGGTGGAGGAAGCACGGGCGCAAACTGCAAGCTTGGTCAGTGACCCGGCCGAGCAAGCCCGTCTTGATGCGCGTGTGGCGCAAGCAGCGGCGCGCTTTGAGGCAGAGGATCCAGAGGCGGAGGTATCGGTGCAGGTGCTGAGCCCATCGGTGGCTGCTGACGTGACGGTTGAAGAGGCCATCCAGATTAGTGGGGTTACCCCCGAATCAGGGGAGGTCCGGCAAATCCTGGTGGTCGATACCTCTGATCTGCCGACCGGCAGCAGTATTGATCTTGATGACGTTGACTTTGTGAGCTTCCTTGGTGATCAGGGATTAACCGTTCGTGGCGGCGCAGGGGATAACCATGTGGTGCTGGGCAATGGGAATGATGATGTTCAGCTTGGCGAAGGCGACGATACGCTGGAAGGCGGTCGTGGTGATGATGTCATTGGCTCCATTGGCGGCAATGATGTGATCTACGGCAACCAAGGCCAAGACACGGTCACCGGCGGCGCTGATCAAGATATACTGTTCGGCGGTCAGGATAGTGATTTTGTGTATGGCAATCGGGGCTTGGACATCGCTTACGGCAACAAAGGTGATGACCATCTATTTGGCGGCCAACACAATGACACGCTCTACGGCGGTCAAGCCGACTACGTTGTCTACGGTAACAAAGCCAATGACGTGCTCTATGGCAATATCGGTAATGACGCGCTTTATGGCGGATTTGAGGACGATGTTGTCGATGGTGGTAGCGGTGTTGATCACCTTTATGGTAACCGCGGCAATGACACCGTTGAAGGCGGCGCAGAATCTGACTGGTTCTATTTCTCGGTCGGTAATGGCGGCCATGACGTGGTGAATGATTTTACCTTCGGTGAAGATATCCTTGTGGTCGAGGGGTCCGGTGCGGCATCGGTGGCGGAATTCCTCGCCGATATGACCATAACCGAGACTGCCGATGGTAATACGGTTATCTCCAATGAGGCCGATTTCAGCATCACGGTGATTGGCCAGTCAGCGGCCGATCTATCCACCGGGACATGGTTGCTGATATAACCTTTGGGTTGCGCAAAAGACGACTGCAAAGAGCCTGGCGAAAGCCAGGCTCTTTTTTTAAACCATTTATGAAATGTTCACATGAAATCAAACTATTGTGACAACATAATTATAGACATGAGTTTGAATAAGATATTAACTCATTTTAAATCCTGAGCGGTTTGGGACTTATTACGGCAAAAAAGGGACATGAAAATGAGCCTACAAAAAGTGATCGGAAACATTGACATTAGCGATGTATCTTTAGAGCCGACGGGCGATTATTTGTCGGGTTCAGGTGAAGATCAAATTGCCGGCGGCCGAGGCGGTGACGGACTGTTTAGCATCGGTAGCGATGTCGTCTTCGGCTCCTCTGGGGCCGACTGGATTTCTTGGGGTTGGTTTTAAGCCCTCGCCAAATTGCTAATAGCGCCGCCAATGCCTTGACCATCGATGAGGCGTTGCGATCCGGTGGTGAAATGATGGGTCTGAAAGCCAAGCTGCATCGCAGTGGCAATATTGGCGGCGCTATCGTCGATGAATAAGGTTGTTGCCGGGATCAGGCCGAAGCGATCAATGGCCAAATTGAAAATCGCCTGGTCCGGTTTAATCAAACCTTCTTCGCCGGACACCAGAACATCATCAAACTTTTGCAAAATCGCAAATCGTTCGCGGGTCGGCGGGAAGGTCTCACGGCTAAAATTGGTCAGCCCATAGATTTTAAACCCACAGCTGCGAAAGTGATCGAAGGCGACCTGGCTTGCCGCGATGGGACCTGTGATCATTTCCTGAAAACGCTCATAATAGGCAGTAATTTCAGCGCTGTAATCAGGCCATTTGGTGATCAATTCTTGATTGGCGTCAGCAATTGAGCGGCCACGATCTTGGGCAACATTCCAGGCCATGGTGCAGATTGTATCTAAAAACCAGGTTATTTTGGTGTCATCCGGTTGGCCGTCTTCAGTGACAAAAATTTTCCGATAAAGATGCCGCGGATCCCAATCGATCAGCACATTGCCAATATCGAACAGAATGCTGTGCAGTTCTTGATGCGGGTGCATCGGCGGTTAAATATTGTCAGGCAACCGAGCAAAGCGCGCTGCCGCGCCGCGTTCAATGGCCGCGGCCGTCAGCCGATCGATGTCCAATTGATGACGCATCATCTCCAGCAACCGCAATTCTTCTTGGGTTGCAATGCCATCGACGGCAACAACGTCACAAGCTAAGGCATAGGCGGTTGCATAAAGCCGCGGCGGCAGGCTGCCTTGGATTAAGCCAATGGCGGCATCGATACCATCTTCCTCGCTCAGCAATTCAACACAGGCCCCGGCGATGGCGCCGAAATTCGCACGCTGAAAGTCTTTAAAAATCGGCAAGACCATCATTGTCTCATCAATGGTCCAAAGCTCGGATTCCCGTACTTGCCCATCGGCTGCCGCAGCCAGAACCATGGCATATATCAGGCCTGAATGATGATTTTGTAATTGCATCGCAGTCAATCCATGACGCTTCGGTTTGGTCCTAACAAGTACATAACCTGATCTGGTGTCAATGTCACCTGCTGGCTATATTGGCGGCCATGGACCAGGTAGTTAATGTTATTTTACCCGTATTCGCGATCATGGCGGCAGGCTATTTCAGCGGCCGGTTTGGGCTGTTCACGGCCGCTGCCACGCGCATCTTCAATGACTTCGTTTTTTATATCGCCTTTCCGGCAATGATTTTCCTGTCGATGGCACAAGCACCTGTGAACGAGAGTCTGAATGTGCCATTGTTTGCAGCGTTTCTGGGTGGTGTCGCCGGGGTCGCATTGATCATCTTTGTGACCGCCGCCATTCGTCGGACGGCACGGCCCGCTGACGACGTGGTGCGGGCGCTCAACGCGGCATTTGCAAACACCGGCTATATTGGGGTGCCGCTGTTGGCGATTGCCTATGGTGAGGCAGGGTTGCGGCCAGGGTTAACGTTGGCCGTTTATAATGCCGCGCTGATGACCGCTTTAGGGGTTTTATTGATTGAGCTGGATATCGGCAACCGCCGCTCGCTGATTGCGAATTTACGCAATGCCGGCCTGATGTTGATCCGTAACCCGCTGCTGTTGGCCGCTGCCGCAGGTGTGCTGTGGGCAATATCCGGCCGGAGCTTGCCTGCGATGGTGGTTAATTTTAGCGATGTGCTGGGCGCTGCTGCGCCGCCTGTTGCCTTGTTTGCCATCGGCCTGTTTATGTTTGATCGGCGATTCGGTGACGGATTATCAGAAACCCTTTGGCTGACGGCATTGAAGCTTCTGGCGCAACCTGTGATTACGGCCTGGCTTGCCTTTGGCTTGTTGATGCTGCCGCCGATGTCGGCGGCGGCGGCGGTGATCTATGCGGCACTGCCAACAGGCTCACTGGTATTCGTGATTGCCGAACGTTATGGCATTTTGGTCATGCGCAGCACCGCTGTCATTCTGCTATCCACCGTATTGTCGGTTTTCACACTCTCGGTACTTTTAGTGTTGCTTGCACCGGTCACCGCTGGTTTACACTGACAGCCGTACATTTTTTGAAGGATATGACCGCTATGACCTCATTACCTGCTGATCCGCTTGCTGAAGGCGGTATTGCCGCTTTTGCTGTCGCCCTTCGTAACGGCGAGATAACGTCGGAAGCTGTGACCAAAGCCTATCTTGATCGCATTGCCATTCTTGACCCTAAACTTGGCGCCTACCAGCATGTCGCTGCGGAAACCGCCCTGGCGACAGCACGGGCGATGGATCAGTTGCTGCAGGCCGGCACGGATCTTGGGCCGTTGATGGGCGTGCCGGTGGGCATTAAAGATATCTTCGCCGTTGAAGGCATGCCGACAACCAATGGCTCGCAGCTTGAGACAGCGGATATTACCGGCCCTGAGGGTGAGTTTGTCTACGCATTGAAGCGTGCCGGTGCGGTTATTCTCGGGAAGACGAAAACAGTTGAATTTGCCTTTGGTGCGACCGGTGTGAATGGCGTTCGGGGCACCCCGTGGAACCCTTGGGATAGTAAGGTCAAGCGGGCACCTGGGGGCTCATCAAGTGGTTCCGGGGTTGCGGCGGCGGCAGGTCTGGCGGGTTTCACGATTGGCTCTGATACCGGTGGTTCGGTTCGCATTCCGTCGGCGTTCTGTGGCTTATTTGGCCACAAAACAACTGTTGGCATGTGGCCGACCGATGGGGTTTTTCCGCTTTCGCCAACCTTAGATACAGTTGGCCCATTGTGCCGTTCGGCGACCGATGCGGCGATTGTTCATGCGGTCATCGGCGACCTGGAAATTCCGGCGCCGGCGCATTTGGCGGGCCTGCGCTTCGGCAAGCCGAACAGCCATTTCTTCGACAACCTTGATCCTGAGGTCGCGGCTTGTTTCGAGGCGGCGGAGGCTGCCTTAGTTGCCGCCGGCGTCGAAATCGTCCCTGTTGACCTGCCGGATGCCAGCGAGCGTGCTGTTTTATTTAAAAACATCGTTCCGGCAGAATTCATCGCCAGCCTAGGTCGGGAGCGCTTTCAAGCTGACCATCAGCATATGGACCCGGTCAGTGCCGCCCGTGCCGGGGTCGGTCTCAGTGTTGATGCGGTTTCTTATGTCGCGGCCCAGCAACGCCATAAGGCGCTGTTGTGGGAAGCGGCCGAGTGCTTTGATGGCCTCGATGGCTGGATCACGCCAACATCGCCATGCTTGCCGATGCCGGTGAGCGAGGTTGAAGATGCAGCTGCGCTGAAGTTGGCCATGTTGCCGTCACAAAACACCCAAAGCGCGAACTTGTTCGGTATCTGCGCAATCAGCTTACCAATCCATCAATTCGGTGCCAGCCTGCCGGTTGGTCTGCAGCTGATGTGCCCAGCCGATTTCGATTCCGAAGCCTTGGCAATCGGCATGGCGATGGAAGCTGTGTTCGGCGACACGCCACGCCCTGATTTGGGCGATTTCGTGGCTTAATCAATCGCTACGGCGGTGCCTAAACTTGGGTGCCGCCGACGGTGATGCCGTCAATCCGCAGGGTTGGCTGACCGACGCCAACCGGGACGCCTTGGCCATCTTTACCGCAGGTCCCGATGCCGTCATCTAATTCAAGATCATTGCCGATCATTGAGATTCGCTTCATGGCATCAGGGCCATTGCCGATCAAGGTGGCACCTTTGACCGCCGGGCCGATTTTGCCGTCTTCAATCAGGTAAGCCTCGCTGGCGGAAAAGACAAATTTGCCGGAGGTAATATCAACCTGACCACCGCCGAAATTAACCGCATAAAGGCCCTTTTTGACGGACTGTAAAATCTCCTGCGGGTCGTGATTGCCGGCGGCCATGAACGTATTGGTCATCCGCGGCATGGGGTGGTGGCGGTAGCTTTGTCGGCGTCCATTGCCGGTCGCCGGAACACCCATCAGGCGAGCATTTTGGCGATCTTGCATATAGCCTGTTAAAATCCCGTCCTCGATCAGGATGTTTTTCTGGCTGGGTGTGCCTTCATCATCAACGCTGAGGGAGCCACGCCGGTCCGGCAAAGTGCCGTCGTCAATCACGGTAACCCCTTTGGCGGCGACCAGTTGGCCCATTAGGTCCGAGAATGTCGAGGTTTTTTTGCGGTTGAAGTCACCTTCAAGGCCGTGGCCGACGGCTTCATGCAGCATCACTCCCGGCCAACCTGGTCCCAGAACCACGTCCATTTCGCCTGCCGGTGTGTCGATCGACTGCAGGTTGGTTAAGGCGATCCGCAAGGCTTCATCGACCTGGCTACGCCATTTGGTCGGATCAAGGTATAAATCATACGGCACCCGACCGCCGGCGCCATAACTGCCGGTTTCCATGCGGCCATCTTGTTCGACCACAACTGAAACATTGAGACGTACCAGGGGCCTGATATCGGCCAGCCGTGCGCCGTCACCACGAATAATTTGAACAGCTTGCCACTCTCCCAGAAGCGAGGCGGAAACTTGCCGTACCCGAGAATCGGCAGCACGCGCATAGGCGTCGATATCCTGCAATAACTTCACTTTGGTGGCGAATTCAACCGCTGCAAGCGGGTTATCATCCACATATAGCACACGATTCGTCGCCGCCGGCGCGTCAGCCAGGGTGCCATTGTGGCCGCGGGTCACCGCAGCAACGGTGTCCGCAGCGCGCTTAATCGCTGCCATTGACAGGTCTGAGGCATGGGCAAAGCCGCGACTTTCGCCGGCAACGGCGCGTAAACCGAAACCTTGCGAGGTGTCAAACGACGCCATTTTCAGCCGACCATCGTCAAAGGCCAGGCTTTCAGACTGTCGATACTCCAGAAAAAGCTCGCCATCATCGGCGCCATGCAGGCTGTCGGCGACAAGCGATTGAGCTTGCCCAAGGTTCAGATCAGCTTGCGCAAAGAACAAGTCATCGGTGCGTGCAAGATCGGCCATTGCGTCTTCTCCTCTTGGTCGCGGCGCCGCCCGCGCAGTGCCGTCGTCATGACATAGCTTTAGAATAGGAACGTGTCGAGGGTTGGCAATCGGCAAAGCGTGCGCCGTGCCATGGATAAGGCACGATTTTAACTGGCGGCAGCCAAATTTAGATGCTGATTAACCTGCTTGCGGACACCAATATCGGCATTAACTGCGGCAATTTGGGTCGCCTTGATGGGGTTGGAGATGATTGCTTATTAGATTGAATCATGGCAAAAATTCGAAGCTAAGAGGCAGCTCAGCTTGGCCTCGATAAAAACACAATCACATGAGATGAAAACAATGCGTGTTGTAACAGGGTTTCGGGCACCGCTCGCTTTCACAGTCGTCGCGCTACTGCTGCTTGTCGCTGCGCCCGTCATGGCCAGCCAGCCGACACCGTGGCAATTGAACTTCCAGGATTTTGTGACGCCTGTTGGCGCTCTGGTTGACGATTTCCACACCTTATTGCTGGTCGTCGAATTTGGCATTGCGATCTTCGTGTTCTTGCTGCTCGCCTACACATGCTATCGGTTTCGGGCGGCATCAAACCCCAATCCATCCAAGACCACGCATAACACGTTGATTGAAGTGTTATGGACGGTCATTCCCGTGGTGATCTTGGTGATCATCGCGGTGCCGTCATTCAAGCTATTGTATTTTATGGATAAAGCTGAAAATCCTGACATGACAATTAAGGTAACGGCCAATCAGTGGTACTGGGATTACGAATATCCCGACCAAGAGGGCTTAACCTTCTCCAGCACCATGCTGGACGCCGAGGACGCCAAAGCTGCGGGCGACCCTCGTTTGTTGGGCGTCGATAATCCGCTGGTCGTCCCGGTGGGGCAAAACATCCAAGTCCTGGTAACCAGCAATGACGTTATGCATTCGTTCTTTGTGCCGTCTCTGGCGGTCCAAATCTACGGCATTTCCGGGCGGGCGAACGAGACCTGGATGCGGATTGATAAAGCGGGAACCTATTATGGGCAATGCAATCAGATCTGCGGTGTTAATCACTCATTCATGCCGATTAAGGTGATCGCCATGGAGGAAGCCGAGTACGCCCAGTGGCTGCTGAAAGCGAAACAAGAATTTGCAATGGATAACCCTTCACCTGAGTTGAAACTGGCTGCCGCGTCGCAATAAAGTGCGAGCGGAACCCATTGACACAAGCGGAGAAAGTATAATGAGTGCGACTGCCGCGCATGCAGATGACCACGATCACGGAGCCCCAATAGGCTTTGTCCGTCGCTGGCTTTATTCGACAAATCATAAAGACATCGGAACCATGTACATCATCTTCGGTGGGATCGGCGGTATCGTCGGCCTGTTGATGTCGATTTACATGCGCATGGAATTGCAGGCCCCAGGTCTGCAATACATGACCGACGGTAACGTCTGGAACGTTCTGGTAACCGCCCATGGCTTGGTCATGGTGTTTTTCTTCGTCATGCCTGTGGTCATCAGTGGCTTTGGTAACTGGTTCGTACCGTTGATGATCGGTGCTCCGGACATGGCCTTCCCAAGGATGAACAACATCAGCTTCTGGCTGATGCCGCCGGCATTGATCCTACTGGTGTTGTCGATGTTCGTTGAAGGGACCGGCGGGGCGCCGGGCGTGGGTGCTGGTTGGACAATTTATCCGCCGCTTTCAAGTGCGCCGCAAACAGGTATGGCAATGGATTTGGCCATCTTCTCGCTGCATTTGGCAGGGGCCTCATCAATTCTTGGTGCCGCTAATTTCATTACCACGGTCTTTAACATGCGGGCGCCGGGGATGACCTTGCATCGGATGCCGCTGTTTGTTTGGTCGGTGCTGGTGACGGCATTTTTGCTGCTGCTGGCTGTGCCGGTGCTTGCCGGTGCCATCACCATGCTGCTGACCGACCGTAACTTTGGCACCTCGTTCTTTGATGCCGCCGGCGGCGGTGACCCAGTGCTGTTCCTGCATCTGTTCTGGTTCTTCGGTCACCCTGAAGTGTACATCATGATCCTGCCGGCCTTTGGTATCGTTAGCCAAATCGTCTCGACCTTCTCGCGGAAGCCTGTGTTCGGCTACCTCGGCATGGCCTATGCGATGGTGGCAATCGGCTTTGTCGGTTTCATCGTTTGGGCGCACCACATGTATACGGTTGGTCTGGACGTTGATACGCGCGCCTATTTCACCGCTGCAACCATGGTGATCGCAGTGCCGACAGGGGTCAAAATATTCTCCTGGATTGCGACCATGTGGGGCGGCTCGATCAGCTTCAAGCTGCCGATGATGTGGTCTTTGGCATTGATCATCCTGTTCACAATCGGTGGTGTGACAGGGGTTGTGCTATCCAATGCCGGCATTGATATGACCTTGCACAATACGTATTTCGTGATTGGGCATTTCCATTATGTGCTGTCGATGGGGGCGCTGTTCGGGATCTTTGCCGGGATCTATTTCTGGTTCCCGAAAATGACCGGCTATCACTACAGCGAAAAGCTTGGCAACTTGCACTTCTGGCTGACGTTCATCGGTGTCAACTTGACGTTCTTCCCGATGCATTTCTCTGGGTTGGCGGGGATGCCGCGCCGGTACATCGATTATCCAGATGCCTTCGAAGGCTGGAACTACGTGTCGTCAATCGGATCATATGTTTCCGGGATTGCCTCCATCGTGTTCCTGTTCTTGGTCTGGGAAGCGTTCAGTGCCAAGCGTAAGGCCGAAGACAATCCGTGGGGTGAGGGTGCAGATACGCTGGAATGGACCGTGTCATCACCACCGCCGTTCCACACCTTCAACGAGCAACCAAAGTTCAACTAATCTTGGATTTTGGGAACATAGCTTTAGGCGCTGAGATATGAGTGACTCTACACTTCAGCCATCAGATACCATCGAGGCCGGCGTTGCTGGCCTCGATAATGGTACCGTCGGTGATTATGTTGCGTTGTTAAAACCGCGGGTGATGTCGCTTGTGGTTTTCACGGCCTTGGTTGGCTACACATTAGCACCAGGGCAGTTACATCCGTTGTTAGCGTTTATTGCCATTCTCGCTGTTGCTGTTGGCGCCGGGGCGTCAGGGGCCATTAACATGTGGTATGACAGGGACATTGATGCGGTCATGCTGCGGACTCAAAAACGCCCGATCCCGGCAGGCCAGATTAGCCCCGAAAACGCCTTGACCTTCGGGGTTGTACTGGCGGTTGGCTCGATTGTGGTGATGGGCTTAGCCGTTAACTGGGTGGCCGCCGCGCTGCTCGCCTTAACGGTCTTGTATTACGTGTTTTTTTACACCATGTGGCTGAAGCGCCGGACCCCGCAAAACATCGTCGTCGGCGGTGCCGCGGGGGCCTTCCCGCCCATGATTGGCTGGGCCGCAGCAAGTGGTGATGTGGCGATTGAATCGCTGGTGTTGTTTGCAATCATCTTCATGTGGACGCCGCCACATTTCTGGGCTTTGGCCCTGTATCGCAGCGATGATTACCGCAACGCCGGGATCCCGATGTTGCCGGTGGTTGCCGGGCGCCGGGAAACCAAACGGCAAATCATTCTGTATAGCTTAGTTGTTGCCCCCTTAGGCTTGGCGCCCTGGTTATTGGGTTTTGCCGGGCCGGCATACGCGATTGTGGCCGGCGGGCTTGGTGCTGTTTTCCTTGCCGGTGCCGTGCGCATTTGGTTTGACGATCAAGAGCGCCACTGTCGGCAAATGTTCGGCTTTTCAATCCTCTATTTGTTCGCCATCTTTGCGATGTTGATGGTCGATCACGGCATCAGGCTGTGGTGAGAGTGGATATGATCAATAAACAAAGTCAGACACCTGAGGCCATTGCCGAACTTTATCGCCGCAAACGGGTTAAGAATTTGGCTGTTCTGGGGCTAATTGCCGGCGTGTTTGTGCTGTTTTTCGTCATTACAATCGTCAGGATGTCCTAACCGATGGCACCACAGATGTCTCAACAGTCAACTCAAAACGCGGCCTCACGGCGTCGCAACACCCGCACCGGCGTGTTGTTGTCACTGGTGGTTGTCGGCATGATTGGGTTGTCGTTTGCCTCTGTCCCGCTCTATGACTTGTTCTGCCGCGTAACAGGCTATGGTGGCACGACACGGGTGGCCGCTGCAGGTTCGGAGGTTATCGTTGATCGGCAGATGGTTGTCCGCTTTGACGGCACCGTGAACAAAGCGCTGCCATGGCGGTTTGTCCCGGAAGTGAATAAAATTAGGGTCAAAGTAGGTGAGACCAGCCTTGCCGCTTACCAAGCGACAAACACCGGTGATGCGCCTGTTGTCGGCACCGCCACATTCAATGTGACGCCTGACAAAATGGGCCAGTACTTCAATAAAATTGAATGCTTCTGCTTT
>QCEM01000035.1 GCA_003280605.1 SAR116 cluster bacterium AG-355-O21
TAACTGGCCGCCAGTGAGCTTGCTGCCGGCGCTTGGCGGCCCCAAACACATTGCCCGCCTTCGCCATCTAGAATTTCACCTGCTTTCAGCGCCCGCTTAGCGGTTGCCACGACATCGGCGTGAAAACCGATGGCCGATCCGGTCGGCTCGCAGCGCAGCGCCACGCTGGCAACCGATTGCCCCAATTCAAGGCCGATCATATGCGTTGGCCGGTACAGTGAGGCGAATTCACCGCTGCTGTCGGCCAACATGTGATATTCACCGAAACAATGCCGCACATAGTCGCTATCGCCGCGGATAACCACAAAGGTGCCCATGGATAGGTGATGGGCCACGTCACTGCCATCACGGGCCAGTGAGGATGTCACCTCGGTGGTGCCGGCATGGCTGATTTGGCCGCCGGCTGCGTGCGGTTTCAGGAGTTCCGCCAATTCAAAGCGGCTCGCCGGCGGAAAATTTAGGCCATTTGGTTGCGGCACTAACCCTGTGGCGTTACAGACAGCCGTCATTTCAATGCCTGACTTGGTGCCGTCCAGAAAGGAATTGAACATTTTCGGGTTAATCATCGTGCGGTCGGTAATTTCCAGATATTTCTCCAACTCATCCCAGACCGTCTCCGGCGTCAATTGATGAAAGCAGGGATGATAGCGTGTGCCTTTGCCTGCGGTGACCACTTCAAAGCCGCAGGTCCGCGCCCAGTCCACATGCTCACAAATCAGGGCTGGCTGATCACCCCAAGCAAGTGAGTAAACAACCCCTGCCGCCGCTGCTTTGCGGGCCAGCAAGGGGCCTGCTAAGGCATCGGCTTCGACATTGACCATGACCACATGCAGGCCATGATTGATGGCCGCCAGCGCATGGCGAATGCCAACCGCAGGATCACCGGTGGCCTCAATCAGCACGTCAAGTTCCGGAAACCCGATCAGCGCCATGCTGTCTTCGGTCAGATGGGTCTTACCGGTGGCCAACGCGGAAGCTAAATCAGGGGCGTCAAAGCGATCCTCCGGCCAGCCACCAAGGCGTAAAGTAGCTGCTGCCCGCTGCCGCGAAAGGTCGGCCAGGCCAAGAATGTGAACGCCGGCGGTACGGCCGGCCTGGGCCAAGTACATCGAGCCGAATTTGCCCGCGCCAATCATTCCAACTCGGATCGGCCGCCCTGCTTCAGCGCGTGCCAATAATTGTCGATGCAAAGACATGCGTCTTCCTTCAGTCAGCTATTCCGTGCGTGGTTTTAAGGGTTCAACAGGCGAATTGGTGCGCCGTCCAGCCAGGCCTGAATATCTTCCACCATCTCGCCGTAGAAGGTGCGGTAGGTTTCCATGGTGGTATAGCCCGAATGCGGTGTCATGACCAAGTTTTCAACCGCCCGCAAGCGATCATCGGCAGGCAGCGGTTCAACATCAAAAACATCAACTGCGGCACCAGCAATCCAACCCTCCTCTAAGGCTTTAACCAGCGCATCCTGGTCAATAATCGGCCCGCGAGAGGTGTTCACGATGCGGGCAGTTGGTTTCATCGAGCGAAGCTCGGCCTCGCCGACCATGCCGCGGCTCCGGTCACTTAAAATCACATGGATTGATAAGAAATCCGACTGGCTGAAGATTTCCTCGCGGCTGACCAAGCGGGCACCATTTGCCGCCGCCGTCTCAGCGGTCATATTAGGGCTCCAGGCAATCAAATCCATCTCAAAGGCCGGAGCCACGCGCGCGACTCTGCCACCTTGCTTGCCAAGACCGATTAACCCAAGGGTTTTGCCTTTCAGATCGACCCCGATGCGGGTTTGCCACTTGCCGGCCCGCATCATACGGTCATCATGCGGGGCGTTTCGGGCGACCGCATGGATCAGGCCCCAGGTGTGCTCCGACGTCGCATGTCCTGGGGAATCCGTCCCACAAACCGGGATCCCGGCCGCTTTTGCAGCGTCCATATCAACACCCCGATTACGCATGCCGCTGGTGACAATCAATTTCACACCATCCAGCTTATCGAACAACGCTGTCGGAAAAGGTGTTCGCTCACGCATGATGCAAACGATATCAACGCCTTTCAGACGCGCCGCCAGTGCATCAAGATCAACCAAATTATCGGTGTAGACTTCAATTTCACAATCATCCGGCAAACTATCCCAATCGGCACAAGAGCGCGCCATATCGGCATAATCGTCTAGTATCGCAATCCGTCGCATAACCTCTCCTTGCCCCCAACCAATACTGCGCAGGGATGCTTATTTTTGCTTTAAATTTAACGAAGCGGAATTCATACAAAACCGCAGGCCTGTCGGATCAGGACCATCTTCGAAAACGTGGCCGAGATGTGCTTTGCAGCTGGCACAATGCACTTCGGTACGGACCATGAAAAACTTACGATCGGTCTCGGTGCCAACAGCACCGGCGCTGATCGGCTCCCAAAAACTCGGCCAACCCGTGCCACTTTCAAATTTCGTATCGCTGTCAAACAACGGCGCATCACAGCAAATACAGTGGTAAATGCCAGGATCTTTATTGCTGGCATAAGCCCCGCTCCAAGCGCGTTCGGTGGCATGTTTACGGGTCACCGCAAATTGCTCTTCGGTGAGCTGAGCACGCCACTCAGCTTCTGATTTTTCGATCTTTTCCATGCTCCGTCTCCTGCCGATTTAAGCTTTAGGGTGGTCGCTATGATAGCTCACAGGCGGCGCTTTTCCAGGACTGTCCCAGCATTAATTAACACCGCGATTTCATCCTCCGAGAAACCATGCTCGGCAAGCAACTCACGACTATGGGCCCCAAATTTAGGCGGTGTCCGGCGAATTGATCCAGGTGTGCGCGAAAACTTGATCGGAATGCCCAAACCCTTATACCAGTCAAGCTCGGCATTCATCTCACGATGGGCCGTATGCGGATGGTTCATGACCTCATCGGTATCACGCACCGGGCCGACCGGCAGGCCGGCCGCCAAAAGTCGATCACACAGGGCATAGCCATCGACATCTTGCAAAACCGCAGCTAATTCGGCACGCAAAGCATCGCGGTTCTCCAACCGTAAGACATTGCTTGCAAAACGCGGGTCGTCGGCCAGCTCGGCAACGCCTAATTCGGTGCACATCCGCTTCCATGCTCGATCATTACCGCCGGCTAGGAACATTTTGCAGGTTTTCGTTTGATACAAGTCATAGGGGCTAATGTTCGGGTGCTGATTGCCTGTCAACCCGGGGGTTTTGCCCGACAGTGAGTAATTGGCCACATGCGGATGCATCAATGCCAAGCCGCAATCATAAAGGGTCATATCAATATATTGCCCTTGACCCGAGGTGGCGCGTTCAACAATCGCCATCAAAATCGCATTTGATGTCATCAAACCGGTACCGATATCGACCATCGGAATGCCAATGCGGACCGGCCCGCTATCGGGATGACCATTGATCGAAAAATGCCCGACCATGGCTTGAATAATGCCGTCATACCCGGGGTATCCACCGTAAGGCCCGGTGGCACCAAAGCCGGAGATCCGGCAATGCACCAATTTTGGAAACTGCTTCGAGATCACGTCATCATACCCAAGGCCCCATTTTTCCATCGACCCTGGTTTAAAGTTCTCGATCAGCACATCGGCGTCTTCGAGCAGCCGCAGTAAAACAGCTTTGCCTTCCTCGCCCGATAAATCCAGCGCCAAAGACCGTTTGTTGCGATTCACACCGATAAAATAGCTGGCATCCTCATCATGGAACGGCGGTCCCCAATCACGCACCTCATCACCTTGTGGCGGTTCGATCTTAACGATCTCGGCGCCATGGTCGCCGAGCAATTGGGTGCAATATGGCCCTCCCAGAACGCGGGTCAGGTCAATAACTTTAATACCGGCAAGGGCACCGGTTGGCTTGTCGCTCATGATAAATCCTCGCTTGAACCAGAATTAAGCTCTTAGGCGGCCGAACCAAGGTCGAAAACCCGGGCGGCAAAGGTCGGATAGACTTCAGCCAAACGGCGGGCCACGGGCCCACGAATCGTTTCCAGCGTGGCTGCGTCAGGCGTCGGTGTAAATGGCACCTGACCGTCTTCGGGAAGGTCGAAATCAAAGCCTGTTTGATCGCGCACCTCTTCCAGACTGTGGCCTGGATGAACCGAGCGTAGCCGAAAGCGCGCCCGCTGCCGATCAAAATCAAATAAACATAAATTCGTGATCAAGGCATGTGGCCCGCCAGGGCGATGAACATTTGCCGGCGAGACCCCAGGCGCAGAGATGAAATCAACCTGTTCAACCAAGGTCCGGCGCGAATGTTCCCAGCGAAACAGGATCACCCTGGGCACCAGATAATACATATGCGCCGAGCCAAACGAGCCTGGAAACCGTGCTTTCGGCTTCCGATAATCACCGACCGCAACCAAGTTCACATTCGCTTGGCCGTCAATCTGACCGCCTGACAAAAAGAAGGCGTCAATCCGGCCCTGACCTGCCAAATCAAACAGCTCACGTGCACCTTCATTGAAAAAATTACGCTCACTGCCAAGGATCGACACCCGGGTCTTTGTGGGGGCGCGGCTATTGGTCAAAAATGCGGCGGCGCCGGGAATCGGTGACGACGCCCCAACCGCCACATGAGACAGCCCGGCCAGCATCCCGGATATGGCTTCAATGAGAACTTCTTCGGGTCGGACCGTCGGGGTTTCTGTGGGTGTCGTCATTCAGCTGCAACCCGCGGCTCGCCATCAAAAACAAACCGCTGCAGATAGGTCTGAAAGCCCTCTTCCGTTTGCGCCAGTGTCATATATTCCCGCAGATGCGCTTCATCTTCGCGATACCCCCCGGGCAGTGCATAGGGCCAAGCCCCGTCCGCAACCTCGGCAATGGCGCTCACATAGATCGCCGGCAGTGTTCCGGCCGCGGTCACAGGATCGGCAATCAGGTTTTCGTCGACAATTTCCTCGACCGTGACCAACGTCGCCGCAGAGGCACGCGCCATCAACATCAGCTCGCGGCGAACTCCCAACCAAATGTTACCCTCACGATCGGCCTTCAGCGCATGCATCATCGTAAAGTCGGGCTTTAATGCCGGCAGATAGACAATTGGATCGTTCTCGGCAAACGGGTTCTCGCCAACTTTCCAGTCATCACGATGTTTCAGCAAATCACTGCCGATCATGCCGCGCAGGACGCCAAACGGGGTGCCTTTCTCTGATGCTTGAAGCTGCGTTAAAATCGCCGGGCACGTGCCATCAAGGACTTTTAACGTGCCTGCCTTGGCAGCTGCGGTAAAGCGCGGCGCAAGGCCATATTCACCCATGGTCACGGCAGCTGTTTCGACCACGCTGACGCAGCCGGCACCAATCAACAGATCAGCATGAAGGCCCATTTGCGGCACCCCAACGAGATGTAAATCACGCACTCCACGGCGAATTAACGCCCGGGCCATGACCAGACTGCAATTCGAATATTGTGGTGGAAGTGCAATCATCGCGCCGTCTTCTACCTGGCTAACCAAGCTCTCGACCGACGTTGGTGTTATGTCCATAGTTGTCTCATCCTTCGGCGAACAAATAGATTACTGATATGGTGGCGCATGCAGCGTTCCGATACAAGCATGGAGCGATATGTAAGCTGTTTTTGAGCGTTTGTGATCGTTGTTTTCTCGACCTGCTCAGAAATTTCGGTAAATTGACCGGCGGCTTTAATACCAAAAAATATCCATAACGCGCTGATGGGAGAGCAGATCAATGGCCGAAGGCGATTGGGATTTTATTGTAATTGGTGCCGGCTCAGCCGGTTGTGCCTTAGCCAACAGGTTGTCGGCGGATCCTAAAAATCGAGTCTTGCTGCTGGAAGCAGGTCCCCGTGACCGCAATATTTGGATTCACATTCCTGTCGGTTACTACAAAACCATGTATTCGCCGCTGTCTTGGGGCTATGACACCGAGCCCGAGCCCGCCCTGGATAATCGCCGCATTCACTGGCCGCGCGGTAAAGTGCTTGGCGGCTCCAGCGCGATTAACGGCTTGGTTTATATGCGCGGTCAGCCGCAAGACTATGATCATTGGCGGCAAATGGGCAATATTGGTTGGGGCTGGGATGATGTTTTGCCGTATTTCAAACGCGCCGAGGATCAAGAGCGCGGTGCCAGCGATTTGCATGGTGCCGGTGGACCGTTAAAAGTCTCCGACATCCGCGACCGCCGCGAAATTTGCGATGCCTTTGTTGCCGCCGCCCAAGAAGTCGGATTGCCTTACAATGATGACTTTAACGGCCCGGAACAGGAAGGCGCCGGGTATTTCCAGACCACATCGCGTGATGGTCGGCGCTGTTCCAGTGCTGTCGGCTATTTGAATCCGATTAAAAATCGCCCTAATCTCAAAATCGAAACAGCGGCTTTGGCAAGCCGTTTATTGTTCGATCAAGGGCGTGTCAGCGGCGTCGCTTATCTGCAGGACGGCACCGAAAAAGTGGCCACTGTCGCGGGCGAAATTGTGCTTTCGGGCGGGGCCATCAATTCCCCGCAATTGCTACAACTGTCCGGCATTGGTCCGGGGGGGCTGTTGAATGATCTTGGCATCGAGGTGGTGAAAGATTTGGCCGGCGTCGGTCAGGATTTGCAAGACCATTTGCAGGTGCGCTCGATCTACCGACTAAATCAGGCAATTTCTGTCAATGATGACGTCAACAACATCTTTCGACGTGTCTTGATTGGCCTTGACTACGCCTTGCGGCGGCGGGGACCTTTGACCTTTTCAGCTGGCCATGCATGCGCTTTTGCGCGTGTCCTGCCAGAATCCGAAACCCCGGATGTGCAATTCCATTTCATTCCCTTTAGTGCCGAAAAACCCGGCAGTGGCTTACATCCTTGGCCAGGCGTGACCAGCTCGGTCTGCCAATTGCGACCGGAAAGCCGCGGTGAATTAGCGATTACCTCTACCGATCCCCGTCAGCACCCAAAAATCATCGCCAACTATTTGGCCACCGATTATGACCAACGTGTGTTGATTGAAGGCTTAAAGTTGTCGCGGAAAATTTCTCAATCGCCGGCCTTTGCGAAATACGTCGCTGACGAGGTTGAGCCAGGGCTGGATCGGGTGAGTGATGACGAGTTGCTGGTCCATCTGCGGGCCAAAGGTGGGACAATTTTTCACCCGACGTCGACCTGCCGGATGGGGCAAGATGAGCGTGCGGTCGTGGATGAGCGTTTGCGGGTGCGCGGGGTTGCCAGTTTGCGGGTGGCCGATTGTTCGATCATGCCGCATGTGGTGTCCGGTAATACCAGTGCGCCGGCCATCATGATTGGCGAGAAATGCGCCGATATGATGCTTGCTGACGCCCATCGTTAAAGCCATCATACGCCGGTGGTTTGTTCTGCGCCGCTAGCAATCCTGCCGTCTTGGCGGCATGCCGGCCAATCGGCATAACCTGGTAAAGAGAGGTTAAATGACCAAAGCCTTGCCCGCCCATGCCCAAGCCGTTATCATCGGCGGAGGCGCCATTGGCTGCAGTTTGGCCTATCACCTTGCCGCCCTTGGTTGGCAAGACGTTGTCTTGCTGGAACGCAAGCGGTTAACTTCCGGCACGACCTGGCATGCGGCCGGTTTGATCGGGCAATTACGATCCGGTCAAAACATGACCAAACTGGCCAAGTATTCCGCTGAATTCTTTGCTCGGCTAAAGGACGAAACAGGGCAACCCATTGGTTATAAACGGAACGGCAGCCTGTCACTGGCGTGCCATCACGAACGCTTAGAGGAGCTGCGCCGGGGCGCATCCATGGCGCGGGTTTTCGGCCTTGAGGTCGAGGATGTTAGCGTTGATGAGATCGTTTCCCTTTACCCGCTGATTGATCCCGCCGGTCTGGTTGGTGGCATTTTTCTGCCCGGCGACGGTCAGTTGAACCCTGCCGATGTGACACACGCCATGGCAAAAGGCGCGCGGGCACGTGGTGCAAGACTTTTTGAAAACGTCAAAGTTACCGGGATTATGCAGGCCGACGGCAAGGTTACCGGTGTGCGCACTGATGACGGCGATATTGCCGCCAATGTGGTGGTCAATTGTGCCGGCATGTGGGGCCGTGAAATTGGCTTAATGGCCGGTGTCGATGTGCCGCTACATGCATGTGAGCATTTTTATGTCGTCACCGAACCGATTGCCGATTTACCCGCCAGCCTGCCGGTCCTGCGCGAACCTGATAACGCGGTCTATTACAAAGAAGATGCCGGAAAACTGCTGATCGGTGCCTTTGAGCCAGTGGCCAAGCCATGGGGCATGGAGGGTATTTCCGATGATTTTGAATTTGACGAACTGCCCGAAGACTTGGACCATTTTGCACCCTTGCTGGAAAATGCCATGGCCCGCATACCGGCGCTGGCAACGACCGGCATTCGGACATTTTTCAATGGTCCGGAAAGCTTTACCCCCGATAATCGTTATTACCTTGGACCGGCCCCGGGGCTGGCCGGTTTCTATATTGCCTGCGGCTTTAACTCCATCGGTGTGCAGTCCTCCGGCGGCGTTGGTTGGGCTTTAGCGGAATGGATCGATAAAGGCCATGCGCCGATGGATTTGTGGGATGTGGACCCCCGACGCAGTCTGCATTTTCAAAACAATCCGCGCTACCTTCATGACCGCGCGACCGAGGCGCTTGGCTTGCTATACGCCATGCATTGGCCGTATCGGCAGGTTGAAACGGCGCGCGGCGTTCGGCATTCACCGTTGCATGAGCGCTTGGCCGATCGTGGTGCCTGTTTTGGTGAAGCTGCCGGTTGGGAACGCCCCAATTGGTATGATCCAGAAGCTACATCGGCACCGCAATACGCCTATAGTTTCGGTCGCCAAAATTGGTTCCACCTGGCGGCGGCAGAGCATCGGGCAGTGCGCGAGAATGTGGCAATGTTTGACTTGTCGTCTTTCGCCAAATTTCGGGTCGAAGGTGCCGACGCGGAAAACTTACTGCAACTTGTGTCGGCAAATGATGTCGCCGTCGAGCCTGGCCGCGTGGTGTATACCCAATGGCTGAATGATCGCGGCGGCATTGAAGCCGATGTCACCATTACCCGCTTGCATGAAACCAGTTTTATGGTTGTCACGGCTGCCAGCAGCGCGACCCGCGACCGCGATTGGTTGCAGCGTCACATCCCCACCGATGGGCGGGTTTCAATCATCGACAGCAGCGGCGGTGAAGCTGTGTTGGCGGTCATGGGACCAAAGGCGCGGCAACTCCTACAGCCGTTAACAACCGCGGATTTGTCCGCCCGGGCCTTCAGCTTCGGTAGCGCCAAAGAAATTGATCTGGGCTATGGCCATTGCCGCGCCCAGCGCATCAGTTATGTGGGTGAGCTTGGCTGGGAGCTGTATATCCCAACTGAGTTTGCCCGCGGCATTTTTGACGTGATTACGGCCGCCGGTGATGATCTCGGACTGCGGATGGCAGGCTACCACGCCTTTGATTCCTGCCGCATCGAAAAGGGTTTTCGGCATTTCGGCCATGATATCAGTGAGGAAGACAATACCGTCGAAGCTGGGCTTGGGTTTGCCGTCAAAACCGATAAACGGGCATCGAAGTTTGGCGATTTTATTGGCCGTGAGGCTGTTTTGCGGCAACGTCAACAGGCCTGCCAGCCAAAACGTCTGGTGCAGTTTTTATTAAATGATCCAGAACCGCTGCTGTATCACAACGAGCCAATCCGCCGTGATGGTCAAATTGTCGGTTATCTGACCTCCGGCAATTATGGGCATAGCCTTGGTGGCGCGGTTGGGCTTGGCTACGTGTCCTGCAGCGACGGTGTCGATGCCGACTGGCTGAACAGCGGTGATTGGCAGATTGAGATTGCCCTGCAACATTTCTCTGCCAGCGCCAGTTTGCGGCCGCTATTTGATCCAACCGGCAAACGTATGCGCAGCTAAGGCAGGGTGGTTGCCGGACCGAACCGCGTAACCGGCCAACGCCGGTTTAATCGTCCGTTACTTTCTGGCCGCGTTTCGCCCGCAAGCCCATCAAGGCCAATTCCAAATTGCGCAGGTTATTTTCCAGCTCGACCCGCTTTTGTGCTGACTGACCGCCGGTTTTCAGGGCATGGCGAATACCGTCGGCACGCGCCGTTAAACGGCGATAACGGTTATCATCTTCAAGCATTGCGGCGTCTTTACCGGCGTCAAACAACTGCCCACGAATCAACCGGCCCCAAAATCCGTGACGTTTCACGCTGACAGGTTTTTCGATCCGGCTCATTCGCTCGCAAAAGGGTTCTTGCCTTTACGCGTTAAAAAGCGGATCGGCGTCCCTGGCAACTCAAAATCTTCCCGTAGGCCATTTACCAAGTAACGACTATAGGCTTCAGGTAATTCTTGCGGCTGACTGACGAAGGCAGCAAAGGTTGGCGGCCGAGCTTTCACTTGCGTCATATAGCGCAGTTTGATGCGCCGACCTTTGGCCAAGGGCGGCGGATGGCGCTCGGTCATAACCATCAGCCAGCGGTTTAATCGTGAGGTTGAAATCCGCGTGTTCCAGGTGTCATAGACTTGGAAGGCGGCGTCAAAAAGCTTATCTAAATTACGCCCTTGAAGTGCCGACACCGTCACAAATGGGGCCCCTTTAACTTGTGCTAAAGAGATTTCAAACCGGTCGCGGTAATCCCGCCGAGCCTGTTCGCGATTAGCAACAGCATCCCATTTATTGGCAGCGATAATCAGCGCCCGACCCTCTTCGATGACCATCCTTGCGATGGTTAAATCTTGCTTTTCAAGCATCATATTGGCGTCTAACACCAGCAGCACCACATGGGCATACTGGATCGCCCGGCGGGTATCCGCGACCGACAGCTTTTCAAGTTTTTCAGTGACCCTGGCGCGGCGGCGAAGACCGGCGGTATCAACCAATTTCAGGAAGCGACCGCCATATTGCCATTCAACCTCAATTGCATCACGGGTAATGCCGGCTTCCGGCCCGGTTAGCAATCGCTCCTCGCCAAGGATGGCGTTGATCAAAGTGGATTTTCCTACATTTGGGCGACCGACGACAGCAATCCGCATGACTCGAGGTTGATCGCGATCTTGCCAAACATCGACCCCTTCTTCCGGTGGTTGGCCGTCTTCTAAGCCCAGCTTTTCATCGGTTTCAAATTCCGCCTCTAAGGGCATCCGCTCCTTGATGGCGGCATAAAGATCCGCCATGCCCTCATTGTGCTCGGCCGAGATTGCCACCGGCTCACCTAAACCCATGCCGAACGCCTCATATAAGCCGTTACGGGCGGCGGCACCTTCACATTTATTGGCCAATAAGACGACCTTATCGCTCTCCCGACGCAGCCAGCGGGCAAAATGATTATCCAGCGGTGTGACACCTGCGCGGGCATCAATCATCATCAACACCAGGTCGGCATCGACAATGGCACGTTCCGTTTGTGCCCGCATCCGGCCCTCAAGGGTGCTTGCCTCGGCGTCTTCCAGGCCGGCGGTATCAATAACTTTGAAATTCAAATCGGCGATCCGGCCGTCACCTTCGCGGCGATCACGAGTCACCCCTGGGGTATCGTCAACCAAGGCATGCCGCTTGCCAATCAAACGATTGAACAATGTCGATTTACCAACATTAGGTCGGCCAACAATGGCCACCGTAAAGGTCATCTGATACTCCTGGTTGGGTTAGCGCAAAGCGCTTAAAACACCCACGTCACTGAGCAACAAAATGGTTTCATTGACGATCACAGGCGGCACAAAAAATGCACCATCCATTTGCAATTGCCCAAGAAGTGCGCCGGAATAAGGAGACAAGGATGTAATCTTGCCTTGGGAATCTGCCACCAGCAGTCGATCACCGGCTAATACCGGGCCGCGATATTTAATAACATTAAGGCGTTCTTCGGGATCTTCAAATTTTGGTAATTGCACAATCCAGCGAATTTTACCAGTGCTGCGGGCAATGCCAACAAGCTGTTGTGTGACCGTGAGCGTATAAAGCATATCACCTGCCAACCACGGCGGATTAGCCCCCCCGACGGGCCGTTCCCACAGGCGGGCACCTGTTTCTAAGTCAATCGCCAGCATCCGCCCCGACAAACTGCTCACAAAGACAATATCTTGATCAACAACAGGATATCTGCCGATCGCCGCCATGCCGGAAATACCGCCGGCGCTCCCCAATGCTGTTAAGTTATCCGACCAGCTTGCTTGCCCACCGGCCAAGCGCAGCGCATAAATCTCGCCCGAGGTATAGGGGATGAGCGCCCAAGGCCCTGCCGCAGCCGCGCTGGCACCACCAAATACCGACGCCGCCTCATCAAAGCCGCGGTGCTGCCAAACCAATTGACCATCAACCGGCGCATAAGCTTCGGCACGATTATCGATTGTGATGATGATCACCCGATCACCAACAACCAGCGGTGCGCCGCGAATGGGACCACGCGTTTCCACCTGCCAAATTAAATTACCATTTTTGGCCTCAATCGCCTGCAGCATGCCATCGCCACGGCCGAAATAAAGCACCCCTTGGTAATAGGCTAAGGCACCGGAGAAAAGCGGCGCATCCGAACGCCGCAGATCTGCTTCCCGCCGCCATAGACGGGCCCCATCCGTCAGCGCGAAAGCAGCAATGTCACCGTCAGCATTCACGACGAACACCTGCTCATTGGCGACGATAGGTGCGGCAACAATCCGCGAGCGCTCCCGCGAGCCGGCGCCAATACTGCGCCGCCATACCACGCGAGGTGACGGCCCAAGGCTGACATGTTGCAAGGAATGCGATGGATTACCGCCAACTTGTGGCCAGCTCTCATTGACATATGGCAGCGGTAATTCAATCGGCTGGGCGGCCTGATCTGCGTCCGCACGCAGCGTTTTCTCGGTCAGCAAGATCGGGATTCGCTCACCTGGCAAGATCAGGTCTTTTTCAACTTCACCAAAATATCCCGAGCCACATGCCGTCAGCACGACACAGCTGACAAAGATCGACACTGCCTGCCAGCGCAGCCGCCGCACAGATTTCACGAATGTCATCATTTTTGCGGAAAGGCCTGTAGGATCTGCATCGCCCGCTCACGCAGGTTTTCCGGCGTCGCGGCATCGCCGACAAGCGCCTCAAACAGCTTGCGTGCAGCGTCGATGTCGCCGCTTTTGAGCGCCAACGCGCCTTGCAGCTCGATCGCAAGCGGTCGCCATGCCTGCCCTGCGGCCGCCAATGGTTCAAGCCGTGCCGCAAGTTCGTCCAAATCGCCATCGTCAAGGCTTGCTGAGACGGCTAAAAGAGTCGCTAAATCACGTAGTGACGGTCGGCTGTCTTGGTTATTGGCGATCAGCTCATAAGCGGCAATGGCGCCGTCCTTATCGCCGTTCGCCAGTTTTGCGCCGGCGGCCCGTAAGCGCGCTAAATCGGCATAGCCATCGCTTTGCTTTTCAGCGATGGCATCCAATGCACCGATGGCCCCTGTTCGATCACCATCATCGCCGGCTAAACCCGTCAGCGCGGCAACATAGCGATCCGCTGCCAATACTTGCTGATTTTGGCTATAATAACCCCAATATTTATAACCGCCGACAGCAAGCACGACAGCAAGTGCCGCGGCAATTAACCAAGAACCATATTTCCGCCATAGCGAGGCAGCCCGTTCTTGGCGTAGTTCTTCATCGACTTCATCGAATATATCCGCCACGTTCCCGCTCCGCCTGCTCGTCTACCAAATTAGAAAAATTGCGCTGCAACGATTACTTAACATCGCTTGATCACGCCTAGCTTCAACCTACATGGCCAAAAACCGGAAATCAAACCCGATCATTCCCGTAAAAAGCAATTGCGGTGAGAATTTGGTAAATCTTTAGCTTTACCGATGCACAAATTTACGGAACACTTGTGAATTCTTCAGTTACAGATGAGTGACATATCGGGTTCATGAGCAATTTGGTCAAATTACCTGGTGCGCGATCCAATTCAGGAGCGGCGGCAAGCACCGTTAGCGGCGCTCAATCTGGTAAAAAATACCGTAGCTTCTTTTTTACACGGGCCGAACTAGGGCAGCTTCTAAGCGTTTATTCCAGCCGTGTCGCCAGCGGTGAATGGCGGGATTACGCCATTGATCACCGCGAAGATGTGGCCATTTTTTCGATCTTTCGCCATACCCATGAACATCCCTTGTTCGCAATTTACAAAACCCTTAAACGCGGTCATAACGGCCCAAGCTATACACTTTTCAATGGCCCACATCGGTTAAAAACAGCCTCTAATTTGAGTGATCTCTTAGGGCATTTTGATAAATTACAACGGCTTGTCTCAGGTTAAATTCCGGGCCGTCACGGCCCTATCAAAAATGCTAATTCACTTGCCTTAACGTATTTGTTCTTGTTATGTTCTCATTGTGAGAACCAGGAGCACGATGCCGTGGGACGTTTTAAACAATCGCAAATCAAAGACCAAGACCAGCAACGCCGCCCGGCAAGCCTTGCAAACCTGCGTGATGCCGGCGTTGGGGTTTTTTGCTGGTGTAATCGATGCGGTCATAATGCGGAAGCAGCAACAGCGATGCTGATTGCCCAATTAGGTCCAAATTTCCCGGTTCCTGAGATTGGCAGTCAGATGCGCTGCAGTGCCTGCAATTCAAAAGATGTATCAACCCGTCCAGCATGGCCAAGCCAGGGTCAGATCACCCGCCACAGCTAAAATTTATCCATCGCAGCAACACTGGCACTATTCTTGCCTGTGAACATCAGCAGTCAAGCTGCGGGTATTTTCTGACTACCCACAGTTATTTTTATGAATGATGTTTTAAGGTTTTGACGCATGTTTTCTGAATGCCAAGCACACCCAGACGCTGCCCTCCACGAGCCGTCGGTTATGAGCGGAATCGATCGCCGCGGCAAACAACGCTATACAACCCCGTTAACAGTGATCATCGGTAACACACCATACACCGCCGATGACTGGAGTTTTGGCGGTATTCGGCTGCGTGACTATCGCGGTTTGCTTGGCGTCCCTAACACCGTCGACGTCCGCATCATGGTGCCAAATGAAACCGCCCCAAGTTTTTTTAGAACCGCAGCACAAATTATCCGATGTCACCAAGGCGATGATTCCCTGGCATTGGCATTCACCCAGCTTGATGGCTTGGCCAAAAGCTGCTTGACACGTTACACATATGCGCAAGCATAAGGCGACGCGGCATTTATCAGTCGCCCTTTAACAACGACGCCTGCGGCCTGCCGACAAAGGTGTAATAGATCATGCGACGATGAGCCGACCACCGATAGATCCGGCAACACAGCCCGCTGCAGAACAGCCGCCAAACCCGCCGGCGGATACCGCCACCGACCCCGAGCCAGCACAGTTAACACGCTCGGATATGGGGCCGCCGCTGGGCAGGGAAGAACCGGAATTTCTTAGTCTAAAGCGCCGCAAACCTGATGAACGGGCCACCGAGATTGTTTCTTTGTTGCATAATGCGATCACCAACCCCGGGCGCTCAGACGGTTCAACCGGGACGAATTATGGTGATTGGGTGCGTCTTGCACATATCGAAATTCGTCGGGCGATCCGGGAAGCTGAAGCCAGTGTCGGCTTTCGAGAACAGATGTCCGGCCGCCGCATCGGTGGCATTTTCATGCGTCTTGGCTTTATGCTTCTGGCTGCGGCGGCATCTTTTTATGCGTTCTGGTTCGGGGTTGTTTTTATTGGCCAGACCTACGGTGTTATCTGGTCGATCATTGCCACGTTAACAGCACTTGGTTTGACTGTCGGGTTCATCATTTCCGGACTTTATTTCAGCGCCAATGCCAGCGCCGACGAAAGTGAGCGCGCCCGCAAGCGTTATGGTAAAAATTAATAGCTTTTAGCCGGCAACAGACCGGCAATACGATCTAACAGCAGACACAGGGGGTATCAAATGGACGTCGGGTTAGCAGGCAAACGCGCCATCATTACAGGCGCCGGCGGCGGTATTGGCCGGCAAACAGCGCAGCTTTTTGCTAATGCCGGCGCGGCCGTTTTCAGCAATGATATCGACGCCGATGCAATTGATGCCGCCCGCGCCGACATCCCCGGTCTGGCGGGGGCGGTAACGGATATGGGCGATAGCGCCGCCGTTACGACATTTTTTGAACAGGCCGTATCGCATTTGGGCGGACTTGATATCTTGGTCAATAATGTCGGCAGCGCCGGTCCAACGGCACCTGTCGAAGAGGTTGGCCTGGACGAATGGAACGCCTGTATGGCCATAAATCTGACCAGCACCTTTTTATGCATCCAAGCAGCCGTGCCGCACCTGCGGGCAGCAGGCGGCGGATCGATTGTCAGCATGTCGTCTGCGGCAGGTAAATTCGGCTTTCCCTTGCGCAGCCCCTATGCCAGCGCCAAATGGGCGATTGTCGGGCTGACCCGCACCATTGCCCTGGAACTTGGCCGCGATCACATTCGGTGTAACTGTATTCAGCCCGGACCTGTGGAAGGCGAGCGCATTAGCCGCGTCATTCAGGCCAAAGCTGCCGCCGAAGGCCGTTCCGACAATTCAGTCCGCGATCAAATGGCCGCGATGACAACGCTCAGACGGTTTGTGCCGCCGACCGATATTTCGGCCCTGATCTTATTTTTATGCAGCGATTACGGTGCCTCGATTACCGGCCAATCGCTGAGTGTCGACAGCGGCATGGAAGGTTATGGACCAGCAACTGACGACTAAGCTCCCGCACATTCGGTTACAAAGACTGCAACTGGCCGGCAAGATAGCTACGGAAACGATCTGCATCGATTTCAAAAATGACCTGCGCATTGGCACCCTCCTCGCCAATGTCTGCGCCGGCCCGAACATGACTGCGGCCAATCTGATCAGGGTTATTGGTCTCGATGGCCACATGGCAGTCGGTGCCGCCGAACCATTCCGGGTGCACCAAATAGGCGATCGCAAGGGCGTCATGAACCGGCCGGCCACGCGGATCCCCGTCAACCCCGCCATTGTAAACCGACAACATGCCTGCAACCGATCGGGTAACCGGTGTATCGACCGTCAATAGCTGGTCAACCCAAGGGCGATCCACCCGCGCTTTATGTGTCACGTCAAGTCCATGCATGACAATTGGGATGCCACTTTCAAACACAATGCGCGCCGCTTCAGGATCAACATAAAAGTTAAATTCCGCATGCGCCGTGACATTGCCTGCAGCGGCAGCGCCGCCCATCAAAACAATGCCTTTTAGCTGCGCCATCACATCGGGACGCTGGACGATCGCCACCGCGAGATTGGTCAGCGGGCCGACCGCACAAATGGTAAGTTGACCTGGCTGTTTGGCCACGGCCGACAAAATTGCCGCAACCGCATGGCGCTGTGATGGCCGCCCCTGCGGGGCAGCAAGCCCGCACCCGTCCATGCCTGTTTCACCGTGCACATGCGCAGCATCTTGCAGCGGTCTTAACAACGGTCGGCGGCAACCGCCAAAAACCGCAATTTCCGACCGCCCGGCCAAATCCCGTAACCGTCGGGCGTTGCGCTCTGTTTGGACCGCCGCAACATTACCGGCAACCACGGTAATGGCGACGATGTCCAAATGTGTCGGCTCCGACATTGCCAGCAGCAATGCCAGGGCGTCGTCAATTCCAGGATCGCAATCGATGAGAACCGGTTTTGGGTCCACCGCTGAAATAGCCATCACACAATCTCCCCGCCGCGTTCAGCCGTGGCAATAGGCTTTCACTCCGCGTCCGTTAATGCCATCATCGGCCACTCATATCTCTAATCATAGGATCTCCGCAATGCCCAAGAACCCCGATGATTTGCGCAGCAGTCGCTGGTTTGCTCCCGATGATATCCGTTCCTCAAGCCATCGGTCACGGGCGATGCAAATGGGGTACGATCGCCAAGAATGGGAAGGCAAACCTGTGATTGCGATCATCAATACTTGGTCCGATATCAACCCCTGCCATGCCCATTTCAAGCATCGCGTGGAAGATGTCAAACGCGGGGTTCTGCAAGCAGGTGGGTTTCCAATTGAGCTGCCGGCGCTGTCACTCGCCGAGGTTTTCGTGAAACCGACAACCATGCTTTACCGCAATATGCTGGCCATGGAGAGCGAAGAATTAATCCGCTCACACCCGGCCGATGGGGTGGTGCTTATGGGTGGTTGCGATAAAACCACGCCAGGCCTGGTGATGGGCGCAATCAGCGCCGGTTTACCGATGATTTTCATGCCTGCCGGGCCGATGTTGCGCGGCAATTATCGTGGCGAGCATTTGGGCAGCGGCTCGGACGCCTGGAAATATTGGGATGAGCGGCGCGCCGGCGTTCTCTCGGATGAGGATTGGACCGGGGTTGAGGCCGGAATTGCGCGCTCTTACGGCCATTGTATGACCATGGGGACAGCCTCAACCATGACCGCCATCACAGAGGCGATGGGGCTAAGCTTACCTGGGGGCAGCTCAATTCCGGCACCGGATGCAAATCATATCCGCCTTGCATCAGCATCCGGTAGACGCGCGGTTGAAATGGTCTGGGAAGATTTGGTCCCCGGCAAGATTATCGACCGACGAGCGGTTGATAACGCCTTAAAGGTCGCCATGGCGCTCGGCTGTTCGACCAATGCGATTATCCATCTGATCGCCATGGCCAAGCGCGCCGCAGTGCCCCTCAGCCTTGATGATTTTGACACCATCAGCAGGGCGGTGCCTGTGATCGCCAATATCCGGCCCAGCGGTGACACTTATTTAATGGAAGATTTCTTTTATGCCGGCGGCCTCCGCGCCCTCATGGCGCAGCTTGGCGATCAGCTCGCGTTAGATGCGATGACCGTCACCGGTAAAGGCTTAGGCGACGGCCTTGAGCGCGCAAAAGTCTTTAATGAGGATGTTATCCGGCCGCTATCAAACCCTGTCTATCATGAAGGCTCGCTCGCTGTCCTTCGCGGTAATTTAGCCCCTGGCGGCGCTGTCATTAAACCTGCCGCCTGCGCCGCCAAGTTCCATGAACACACAGGCCCAGCCTTGGTTTTCGACAGCTATGCAGAAATGAAGGCAGCAATTGACCGAGATGACCTGGAGGTGACCGGCGATCATGTGTTGGTGTTGCGCAATGCCGGTCCGCAAGGCGGCCCGGGGATGCCGGAATGGGGCATGTTACCGATCCCCAAAAAGCTACTGAAACAAGGTATCCGCGACATGGTTCGGCTGTCTGACGCTCGAATGAGCGGCACCAGCTACGGCGCCTGTATCCTGCACGCGGCACCGGAAGCTCATGTTGGCGGCCCGCTGGCACTGCTTAAAACCGGCGATATGGTGAAGGTGAGTGTCGGCAATCGCAGCATTGATATGCTGATCAGCGACGACGAACTCGCGGCCCGCAAGGCAGCGTGGCAAAAACCTGCAGATCACTACGCGCGCGGCTACGGCTATATTTTTGCCCGCCACATCAAGCAGGCCGATGAAGGATGTGATTTTGATTTCCTTGAAACAGATTTTGGGGCCGCCGTCGCGGAGCCGTCAATTTTTTAACCGCCCACACGGACCCGCATGCCACGCCGCACGGCATGCCGGGCGCACAAAAATTTCTGACCGGCATCAAGGCTGATTGCCGGCTTGAAGGTGCATTAACACTTTGCAAAAGGATGGAATTAGTCGATCATCGATGAGCTTTCCGCCGTAGTCACAACGATAAGGGTATTGCCATGCCAGATAATCATGATCGGCCCGTCTCACGCGAGTGGCAGAACCGTGCCCATGCCGTCTTTCCAGCCGGTGGCTTTGGAAATTTTGCCCCCGATACGATTTTAGAACGCGGCCAAGGCGGTCGTGTCTGGGATATCGACGGCAATGAATATGTGGATTTTTTGATCGGCTCAGGGCCGATGTTTGTGGGCCATAATCATCCCAAAGTAACCGCTGCGGTGGAAGCTCAACTGGCCAAAGGGACAACTTTTTTCGCCAATAATGCCGCTGGCATTGCCCTTGGTGAAGAAATTGTGAAGGCCATGCCCTGCGGCGAAAAAGTGCGCTTTGTCGGCTCCGGCACTGAAGCGGATATGTATGCCATGCGGCTGGCCCGTGCCTATTGCGGACGTGACAAGATTTTGAAATTTGAAGGTGGTTACCATGGTATGAGCGATCATGCCTTGATGAGCCTTGCGCCCAAGCGACTGTCGAACTTACCAAGGCCGGTGCCGGATTCTGCCGGCATTGCCGCTCAGGTGCAAGACGATGTTTTGGTCGCACCGTTCAATGATATCGACACCGCCATCCGCATGATCCGTGAATATGCAGATGAGCTCGGCGGCGTTATTGTTGAGCCGCTGCAACGCTTGATCCCGCCGAAACCAGGGTTTTTGGAAGCCCTAAGGGCGGAAACGGCAGCCCATGACATTCCGCTGATTTTTGATGAGGTCGTCACAGGTTTCCGGTTTGCCTATCAAGGTGCCCAAAACATCTATGGGGTAACCCCGGATCTGTGCACCTTGGGCAAGATTATTGGTGGCGGCTTCCCGCTGGCAGCGATTACTGGGCGGGCCGACATCATGGCGCATTTTGACATGGCCGCTGTTGGTGAGGACGGGTTCTTGTTGCAGATTGGCACCCTGAGCGGTAATCCGGTCGCTGCTGTTGCAGGCCTCGCAACCCTTGAACTGTTGCGCGAAGATGGCGTCTACGAGCGGGCCTATGCCACAGGAGAGGCAATCATGGACAGCCTGCGTGAAAATTTCGCACGGGTGGGCATTGCCGCCCAGGTCGTCGGCAATCCGGTGCTATTCGATGTGCTTTTCAGCTCGGAAGAAATCACCGACTATCGCGCCGTTTTTCGGGCCGATGCACAGCGCCAAAAGCAGTTTAACAGCCTGATGCGGGCGCGCGGCATTTTGAAACCGGATAGCAAATTCTATATTTCAGCGGCCCATGACCAGCGTGATCTTGCACAAACGACGGCTGCCATCACCGAGGTTGCTGACGCAATGGCGGCCGCCTAAGGTCGTTATTCGCGGCGCAGGATCTTATTGACCAGGATATTGGCCAGCCAATTTTCGCGGAAGCCTTGGTCAAGCGCCGCTTTGTCATAATCACTGGCAATCCATTGCGGTAGGCTGAGGCCCTTGGCGGCGCCCTCGGCCTGATAACGGTCGTAGAAATAATCAATGACCCCGGTTTTGGCTTGCCGAATATGGCCATATCGCAGGCTTAAATGCCGGCGCGCCTCGGCCAATGGCTCACAACGCACCAAATGCAAATATAACGTCGCCATAAAGCCGGTGCGGTCAGCACCTGACTTGCAATGCATGAAAACCGGGTATTCGAGCTGTTCAAACACCGTGCATGCCGCCAGCAGGGTTTCTTTTTCCAGGGCGCCGCGACTGCGAATGGGAAAATCAATGAGCGGCAGTTGAAGGTCGTGGCAGGCCTGTCTTTGCAAAATATATGAGCCGCAGCTTGGCCGCGCCCCGCGCAAGTTTAAAACTGATTTGAAACCTGCTTGCTTGGCCCATGCCAAACGTGCCGGCGACGGTTGTGCCGCCCGCACCAAATGATCATCAACCCGATGCACATGGCCATAGATCGCCCGCAGAAACCCATGATCAACAAATGTCATATCCAGCCAGGCGCGTCTGTGTTCGGCAGCAGAGAGCGGCGGCGGCGGGGACGCAGGAAGCGGCAGATCAACCATGATTATGCCATCACAAGTTACATTGAATTGATAAAACATCAGGCGCTGACCTAGCATGCTTCGCGCCCAGGGCCAATGCTTGTCGCTTTTTTGTGGTCGAGACGGCGGCGACGCGGTAATTCTCGGCCATGACGAATAACTCCGATAGCGCCGCTGAACGGCCATCAACAGCGGTAAAAGTGACTGCCACCTGGCCTGTGCTGCGGCGCATGATTGCTGAGATGGTGCGCCCCTATGTAGGCTATCTGATCATCGCCGGTTTTTGCATGGCCGTGGTCGCGGCCGGGACCTCAGGCACAGCTTGGTTATTGGACCCGGTCGTCAATAAGGTATTTGTGGCCCGTGATGAATCCATGCTGTGGCCGATCGGCCTTGCGGTGGTCGTTGTGTTCTCGCTCAAAAGCCTGGCCGCTTTCATTCAAGAAGTGCTTATGAGCTTTGTTGGCCAGAAGATTGTTGCCAACACCCAAGACCGGCTTTTCAAGCATCTGATTGGCCATGATTTGGCGCTCTTTCAAGCCCGTCATTCCGGCCGCCTGATTTCACATTTTACGTTTGATATCAACGCAATGCGGATTGCCACATCAAACATCTTGGTTGGCCTTGGCCGCGACAGCATGACGCTATTGGCCCTGGTCGCAGTGATGTTCTACCAAGATTGGTTGCTGGCCCTGATTACCTTAGTGGTCGGCCCGCTTTCGGCCTATCCGATGCAAGTTATTGGCCGTCGGATGCGCCGTTATTCCAGCGCCACACAGGAAGAAATGGGCGCCCTGACGACACATTTGGCACAATCCTTCCAAGGCGTGAAATTGATCCAGTCAAGTTCAATGGAAAGCCACGAGCAAAGCCGGGTCGCAGCTTTAGTCGACGCCGTCTTTGTGCTGACGTTCAAATCGGCGCGGGTGCGCGCCGCAGCCCAGCCCATTATTGACGCCATGGGCGGCATCGCCGTGGCGGCCGTGATTGTCTACGGCGGCTATCGGGTGATTGATGGCACGACCAGTCCCGGGGCGTTTTTCTCCTTCATTGCCGCTGCCTTAATGGCGTATCAACCACTGCGCGCCTTGGGCAAGTTAAATGCCAGTCTGCAGGAGGGTTTGGCGGCGGCTGAACGGGTTTTTGAGCTGCTGGACACACCGCCGCAAATCACCGATGCAGACAGCCCCCGCCAGTTGCCTGCAGGTTCAGGCGCGGTCATTTTCGACAATGTCCGGTTCAGCTATGACGGCCAACAGGCGGCATTAGATGGCATCGGCTTTACCGCACCTGCCGGTAAAATTACTGCCTTAGTTGGTCCCTCCGGTGCCGGTAAAAGTACCGTGTTTGCGCTGATTCCGCGCTTTTTTGACGTTGACGACGGAACCATCACGGTGAATGGCATAGATGTGCGCACCGCCGAACGCCATGCTTTGCGCCGGCATTTAGCCGTTGTCTCACAGGACGTCACATTATTTGACGACAGTGTGATCAATAACATTCGCTATGGTCGGCTGTCGGCCAGTGATGCAGAAGTCCACGCCGCCGCAGAGGCGGCAGCGGCAGATGGTTTTATCAGCGCCCTGCCGGCAGGTTATGAAACCATTGTTGGCGAGCACGGAGTGCGCTTGTCCGGCGGCCAGCGGCAGCGGATTGCAATTGCCCGAGCGATTTTGAAAGACGCGCCGATCCTGTTACTGGATGAAGCCACCAGCGCCTTGGACACGGAATCCGAGCGGCAAATTCAGGCTGCACTGGAACGCTTGATGGTCGGTCGCACCTCACTGGTGATTGCCCACAGGCTATCAACCGTCGCCCATGCCGATGTTATTCACGTGTTTGATCACGGCCAAATTGTTGAAACCGGCGATCATCAAACATTGTTGGCCAAAGCGGGGCTGTATGCGCATTTACATGGCTTACAGTTTCAAGAACCGGCGCAGCCGGCGGACTAACTGTCGAATACCAGCGTGTCCTCAGGGTGCCATGACAGCCAGCGCTGATCGCCAACGGCCAATGCCGCCGAGCGTGCCGCCGCAGTATTGCTAACACTGACGGTCACCGTATCCCCTTTCGGAGTTTCACAAACGATCCGGCTTTCATTGCCGAAATAGGCAATTTGGCGCACTGAAATAGGTAATCTAATTGCTGCCGTCAGCGGCTCCTCGGTGTCGAAAAGGATTTTTTCAGGGCGCACGGCAACTGTTAATTCTGCGGCCGTTAAAGTTGTTTGCAGCGGCAACGGGCCAATACCGTCAGCCACCAGCCGACCATTGCTGACGCTGGCCGGCCAGGTGTTAATACTGCCGATAAACTGCGCTACGAATTGGTTGGCAGGGTGATCGTATAAGGTCTGCGGACTGGCTAATTGACTGATCCGACCATCATCCATGACGGCGATCTGATCAGCCATCGACAAGGCTTCATCTTGGTCATGGGTGACCATGACGAAAGTGATGCCGACAGTGTTTTGCAGATTGACCAATTCAAAGCGCATTTGCTCGCGCAGATTGGCATCAAGCGCCGATAACGGTTCATCCAACAATAGCACCTTTGGCCGCTTTACCAAGGCGCGGGCCAAGGCGACGCGCTGGCGTTGACCGCCAGAAAGCTGATTTGGACGGCGATCTGCAAAGCCGTCCAGACGCACCAAGGTTAAGGTGTCACGCACCTGGGCGTCGATGTCACTTCGATTCACGCCGGCAACCCGCAGGCCATAGCCGACATTTTCAGCGACGCTCATATGCGGAAACACAGCATAGGATTGAAACACCATATTGACAGGTCGTCGGTTCGGCGGCACGGCCACCATTTCAGCGCCATCGATGCAGATCGAACCTTCACTTGGTGCCTCAAAACCAGCCAACATCCGCAGCAATGTGGTTTTGCCGCAGCCCGATGGACCAAGTAGGGCAAAAAATGTCCCCTCCTCGACGCTGAAGCTAACCTGATCAACGGCACGGACCTGACCGGCAAATACCTTTGATAAATCATCCACAACAATGATCTTACGCGCATCAGCCATGATCGCTCCTGCTAAACATTTGGTTTAAAGGCACGCGACTGCACCCATAGGGCAATCAAAGTCAGCCCAAGCGTCAATACGATAAGCACAGTTGATGCCGCATTTACCTCTGGCGTGACACTGAAGCGAACCATCGAATAAATCTTGATCGGGAAGGTCGTTGAGCCTGGTCCGGAGGTAAAAAAGGTGATGACGAAATCGTCAAGCGATAGCGTAAAGGCCATCATCGCCCCTGCAATCAGCCCTGGGCGCAAATAGGGTAACGTCACGTCCCGCATCACTTGCCACTGATTGGCCCCGAGATCAAAAGCGGCTTCTTCCAAGGCGGGGTCAAAACCGTTCATGCGGGCCCGAATGACCACCGCGACAAAGGGGATGGTGAAAGCAATATGACTTACCGTGACCGTGAACAAGCCAAGCGGGATTTCAATCGCGGCAAAAAACGCCAGCATTGCGACCCCAAGGCAAATTTCCGGGATCACGATCGGCAGATGCACGATACCCTCATAAACACCCTTCAACGGGAAGCGAAAGCGATACAGCACAATCCCCAGCATTGCCCCCAAAATAGTTGACACCAGGGTGGAAATACCGGCCACGATCAAAGAGTTAATGAAAGCATCATGCAGCGCCTCATTATTGAAGGCCTTTTGATAGTATTTAAAGGTGAAGCCACGCCAGGCAACATTACGCTTACTGTCGTTGAAGCTGAAGGCGATGAGGGCTAGGATCGGGAAGTACAGGAACAAAAATCCAGCCGCCAGGATCAGCTGCATCCACCATCGACGGCAATAGTCGAAAGGGTTGTGCAAACGATGTTGGATGGCGGCCCGCATCACATCACCATCTTGTCGTCATGGCGGCTTGCATAGCCTGCCCGCAGCCAAAGCACGATGAAGGTGAGATACATTAACAGGAATGAAATCGCTGCTCCGAACGCCCAATCGCGCGACGGCCCAAACTGTTGCGCGATTAAATTACCGATCATGATGCTATCGGTGCCACCAAGAAGATCAGGGGTTAAAAACGTCCCCAGCGACAAAATAAAAACCAGCAAAGAGCCCGACGCGATGCCCGGCCACGTTAAGGGAATTAAAACCGAAATCAGGGTTCGCCAGTGGCCGGCCCCAAGGTCCAGACTGGCCTCTAAATAGGACCGGTCGAGCTTTTCCATGCTGGCATAGATCGGCAGAATCATAAACGGCAGATGCACATATACCAAGCCAATCACCACAGCGCGTTGGTTATAGAGCAAGGCCAATGGCTCAAAACTCCCCAGCACGTCAGGTAATCCAAGCGCAGCCAAAATGCCGGCCACCGCGCTATGGGCGGTTTCAAGCCAATGATTGACAAAACCGCTGGTCCGCAATACCGCAATCCAGGCATAAGTGCGGATAAGCAGATTCGTCCAA
>QCEM01000036.1 GCA_003280605.1 SAR116 cluster bacterium AG-355-O21
CGCTGTTGGCGGCTGAAACCGGCAACGGCATCCCGGAAACAGGCACAACCCGCTTCCGGCCGCCGTATACACCTGTTGCGCTTGGTGCTTTTGTCGGCCGCGATGTGGGCGATCATGAATCGCCGATCCGGCGCTCGGCCATGCATGATTGGCACCTTCAAAATGGCGCTGTTATGGGGCCGGCCGGGGCGTGGGTGCGGCCGCAATACTATCTTCGCGGGGATGAAGTTGAGGGCCGCCTCAGCATGGATCAGGCGATTACCCGCGAAGTGACCGGGGTGCGCCAAGGCGTTGGCCTGGTTGATGTCTCCACACTCGGTAAGATTGACCTACAGGGCGCCGACAGCGCGGAGTTTTTAAATCGTCTGTACACCAGCGGCTGGAAGACTTTGCCGGTTGGCAAAGCACGCTATGGCCTGATGCTGCGTGAGGACGGTTTGGCCTATGACGACGGCACCACGTCGCGGTTGGCGGAAAACCATTACATGATGACCACAACCACGGGCAATGCCGGCGTGGTGATGAGTACGATGGAATGGTATCTGCAAGTGGTTTGGCCCGAGCTTGATGTCCGCATCAGTTCGGTCACCGAGCAATGGGCGGCAATGGCCTTGGCGGGACCGCGGGCGCGGGCCGCACTTCAGGCAGCTGTGCCGGAACTTGATGTGTCAGAGGACGGCTTGCCATTCATGGGGGTTGTCACAGCGACCATTGGTGGTGCGCCGGTGCGGATTTTCCGGATTAGTTTTTCCGGCGAGTTGTCATATGAAATTAATACCCCCGCCGATTACGGCAGTCATGTTTGGGAAAGCCTGATGATCGCCGGTCAGCCATTGGGGATCATCCCCTACGGTCTGGAAGCCATGGGCATTATGCGAATCGAAAAAGGTCACCCGGTTGCCGCCGAGCTAAACGGTCAGACCACGGCCGATGATCTCGGCCTTGGCCGCATGATGAGCAGTAAAAAGGATTTCATCGGCCGCATCTTGAGTGGCCGCGAAGGTTTATCACATCCAGATCGCCCGCAACTTGTCGGGTTGGTGCCTGTTGACGGTAAAACGCGGATCCAGACAGGCGCTCATTTGGTGGCCAGTGCTGCCGCCAGCCTGCCGAACCCGTCGCTTGGTTGGGTGTCGTCATCAGCCTATTTATCGCCGACCTTAGGGCACCCGATCGCGCTTGGTTTTCTTGCCGGCGGTCGGGGCCGGATCGGTGAAACCGTGTGGGGTATGTCACCCTTACATAATCAAAAAATTGCTTTGCAAGTGGTCAATCCTGTTTTCCTTGACCCGGAAGGCGAACGCTTGCGGTTAAGCGATGATAGCCAACGCGGCCAGTCAATTGACACGACCGCAATTTTGACCCGGCGCAGCGGTTTTGCGGCAGTCTTACAAGCGGGCGCTTTTGGTGCCAGTGGCCCTGGCCGGCCGATGGTTCGCTTCAGCATTCGCGCCGATATGGCGCAATTGCAAATTGATCTGGATAGCAACGATGCAGCATCTGTCGCGGCTGTTGAAGCGGCGTTGAATGTTTCGCTGCCCAGTGCCGGTCGGGCAAACGGTGGTGGCCGACAAGTGCGGGTTATCTGGGCCGGGCCTGATCGGTGGTTGGTGGTTTTGCCGGCCGATGATGAGCGCGCGCTGTCTTTACCGCAGGCATTGCAGGCAGCAGGCGCGACAGTTGTGGATCAATCCCACGCCCGCAGCGTCATTCGGATGCGCGGTGATATGGCCCGCAAGGTGTTATCAAAAGGTACCACCATTGATCTTGACCCCTGTGCCTTCGGCGGTGACGACGTGCGCCTAACGGCGGCTTTTCACGCAGCGGTCATCTTTGACGCGCGGGATGACGGCGCGGCGATTGATGTTTTTGTCGCCCGCGGCTTTGCAGAAGGGTTCTGGGGCAGCTTAACCGATGCGGCAGCGGAGTTTGGCTACCAGGTTGGCTAACCCTGGTCCAACGCCGTTGATATGGGGCGAAAGCCGGGAAGCCTGGGTGGTTTGCTTCATCGCCATGATCATGGCGGTGTTTGCGTGGGGGACGGTGTTCTACGGCAATGGCATCTACTTGCCTTTTCTGCATCAAGATCGTGGCTGGTCAGTCAGTGCCATTTCCTTAGCGATGCTGTTTTTTGCCCTTGCCGGGGTGACGGCGACGTTAATCGTTGGCCGCTTGGTTGACCGGGTTAGCCCGGCGATGGCCCTGGTCTGGGGCGCACTGACAATCGGCCCTGGGCTTATCTTGATCGGCCGTGTCGATCACCTTTGGCAGTTGTACTTTGTGTATTGCTTATTTGGTATGGGCTACCCGGCGCTTGGCACGGCAGGGGTCAGCGCCATCCTGTCGCTGTGGTTTCGGCAGCGATACGGGCTTGGTCTGGCACTGTCGTTGTCGGGCGCCTCGATTGGGGGCTCAATTTTCCCAGTGACCATGGCCTGGCTATCTGAAAAAATTGGCTTTGCAACAACCACGCTTGGCTTTGGTGTCTTCTTAATTGTCGTCATCATTCCATTAGCGGCCGGCTTGCTCATCTTGGACCGACGGCGGGTTGGTGGTGGCCTGACCGCCGCCGCCGATATCACCGGTGACGGTTTGGCCTTGGTCGCACGCCGACCCTTGTTTTGGGTGGTCACAGGCGCTTGTGGTTTGACGCTTGGTGCACAGGTTGGTTTTCTGCAGCACCAGATTAATTTCCTCAGCATCGACGTTACCGTGGTGGTCGCCTCTTTGGTGGTGACGGTAACTGTTTTTGCCGGTGCGCTGGGACGCTTTCTATTTGGCTGGCTTAGCGCCCGAAGCCATCCACGCTTGCTTCTTGCGGCCTGCAGCACGCTCCAGGCAATGGGGTTGATCGGGATGGTTGTCGCGCCGGAGTTTCCGGGCCGCGCCGCTGCCTCGATCGGCATTGGTTTTGTTGTCGGCGCGATTGTGATGTTGCCGCCAATCCTGGTGAGATTCCTGTTTGGCAGCCGGGATTTTGGGCAAGTTTATGGCCTTACCAATGTTGCATTATATATCGGTATGGGCAGTGGACCGTGGATCACCGGAGTGATCCACGATGCTGCCGGCAGTTATCATACGGCTTTTTTAATGCTTGCCGGCTGCCAGTTATTGGCGGCGACAATCTTGATATTTGCGCGCCCGGCGCGCTGATCCGGATTAGGTTTCGGCGCCGCCATTGATGGCAAACATTTGGCCATTTGCAAAACCCCCTTTGGAGCCGCAAAGATAGCCGCAAAGACCAGCAATTTCCGTCGGCCACCCAAGGCGGCCAACAGGCACCCTGCCAACCATCGACTGAATATGATGGTTCATGGCTTCATCAGCATGGGCGGTATTGATTGGCCCCGGAGAAATTGTGTTGGTCGTGATCCCGGCCGGGCCGAACTCTTTGGCCAATGACTTGGTCAAGCCCCAGACCCCATGCTTTGAAACCGATACAGGTGCCCGGCCTTTGTAGCCATGGATGGCATTCATGCCAGCAAAGTTAATAATCCGGCCCCAACCGCGATCAACCATCGCCGGCAGGAAGGTGCGGGCAGTATAAAAGCTCGCGTTGAGGTCAATATTGATAACCTCTTGCCAATCTTCCAGGGTGAGTTCTAAGAACGGTTTCTCAGGGCGAATCGCGGCATTGTTGACCAGAATATCAACCGCACCGAATCGTTCCAGTGTCGCCGCCGCCATCGCTGTGACCGCTTTGGCATCGCCGATATTGGCAATATGGACCATGGTTTCAACGCCAAAGGCCTCAGCTGCCGCTGCCGTCTCGGTGCAGGCTGCTTCATCGCTGGCCCCATTAATCACCACATTTGCGCCCATCTCGGCCAATTCAAGGACAATGGCGCGGCCGATATTTTTACCGCCGCCGCTGACAAATGCCGTTTTACCTTTTAATTCCATAAGTGTGATTCCCCCTTAACCCCATTGCGTCGATGCTGACATCGGCTATCGTGCAAGCAAAGCTGAGAAAGTCAATGGGAGTGCGCGATGCGCATCGCCGTCACAGGAAGTGCTGGAACCGGAAAGACGGCCCTTGGGCAAGCTTTGGCAGAGCACTTAAATATTGCTTTTGTTGATGATGGTTTGCGCCGGCGAATTGAAGCAGGTTTGGCTTTTAACAAACTTGACCGCCCTGCCATTAAAACCCTGTTGGTGGAGCTTGCCAATCAAAGTCAGGCTGAGCTGGCCCTTGCCGAGCGAATGCATGGTGGCGGGGTGATTGAGCGTTGTAGCCTGGATTTCTTAGTGCTGTGGCTATATCACCGGTTGGCTGATGATGATCAACAAACAGCAGCGGTGATGCGGCAAGCGGTGCGGGATCTCGCCAGCTATGATGCGATTATCATTATGCCATGGGGTGTGCTGCCACTGGTCGATGATGGCGTGCGGGCAGCAAATCCTTGGGTGCAGTTGCATTTCCAAGCGCTTTTAGAAGGCTTGGCGCAGGCTCATGTGGCGGCGGCAAATTTGTTCTGCTTGCCGGCTGAAATTGCCGCTCCACAGGCGCGGCTTGATTGGGTTATTGAACGGTTGGCGCAGCACATTAAAATACCTCAAGACGGCCTGAAGCAGGGGATACAACCTGCGCAACAAACGAGTTAAAAAATGAAAATTCTGATGGGTTGGGAACTGGGCGCCGGTTTAGGCCATGTCAATCGCCTGAAAGTTATTGCAGATCGACTGCGTGATGACGGCGCCGAAATAACCATCACCCTGCAAGACCTGGGCCGGGCACAGATCTTCACAGATGCAGGATATAACGTGATCCAAGGGCCGCTTTGGCCAATGCCCACAAATCCTGAAGCCCGCAAAATACCAACCCATAACTTTGCCGACGTGCTGAAAATTATTGGCTTACAGGCCCAGGAAGCGCTGCACGCTCGTGTTGCAGCCTGGCAAGCATTGTTGGCGATCACGGCGGCTGACTTGGTCATTGGTGATTTTGCGCCGGCGCTTAACCTTGCCAGTCGCGGCCGGCTGCCCATGGTGAGTGTTGGGAACGGTTATATGACCCCGCCGCCGGGACGTCGGATGCCACCCATTCGGCCCTGGACCAAAGAGGCTGAATTGCCGGCAAATAGCCGCCAGGTGGAGACTGATTTGCTCGCTGTTGTAAATCGCGTGGCAGCCGCGAAACAAACACGGGAAGTGGCTTTTCTGGCGGATATTTTCAATGGCGATCGCAGCTTCGTCGTGACCGCGGCAGAGGTTGACCCGTACCGCGCCTATCGCACCGAGCCGGTGTCGATGCCCTTTAATATGCCGACCGGGATCGTTCCGCGGCCGCTTGATCAGCGCCGCCGCAAGGGGGTATTTCTGTATCTGCCTCGACGCCACCCGCTGGCAGCGAAGATTGTGAACGGTCTAAAGATGTCATCTTTGGATTGTGACGCTTATATTTCCGACCTGCCCTCCGGCGGTGTGGAATCACTGCAATCCGACACCTTCAAAGTCCATCGGACGCCCTTATCTTTTGCGGATGTTTTGCCTGCGGTTCGTTTGGTTGTTCACCATGCCGGCTTATCGACTGCGATTGCCGCTGCCAAAGCAGGAACGCCGCAATTGATCGCCCCATGGAATTTGGAACATGCGGTAACGGCCCGCGGCATTATCGATGCCGTCGGTGGCGATTTTATTTTAGACACCTGGGAGCCGGCGCAAATTAGTGCCAAGGCCCAGCGATTGGTGGCCAGTGAGACAGCCCAGCGGCAAGCAGCCGCAGGCGCAAGTTTATTCCCTGATCAAGACCCCACCCCCACCCTTGATGCAATTGCCGCCGCCTGCAAGGCACTTGCCGGTTAGGTCAGTGTTTGCAATAACAGTCAGGCTATTCATCTTTGACTTTGAAATCCGGATTAAAGATTTATGGACCAGGTTGAATGCGTCGTGATCGGCGCAGGTGTTGTTGGGTTGGCGGTTGCGCGGGCACTTGCTTTGCAAGGCCGCGAGGTCATTATTGTTGAACGTAACGGCGCCATTGGTGAAGAAACAAGTTCCCGCCACTCCGAAGTCATTCATGCCGGGATCTACTATCCCGAGGGCAGCTTGAAGGCGCGGTTTTGCGTCGAGGGCAAGCAAAAGCTCTACAATTATTTGCAAAGCCATGGGGTGGCTCATCAGCGGCTCGGTAAATTGATTGTTGCGACATCAGAAGATCAGATTGCCGCGCTTGAACAAATTCGCACCCGTGCAGCGGCCAATGGGGTCGACGATATGCTGTTTCTGTCGGGCAACGAAGTCACCGCCTTAGAGCCGGAACTGCGTTGTGTCACGGCACTGATTTCGCCTTCGACCGGGATTCTTGATAGCCATGGTTATATGCTGGCGCTGCAAGGCGACGCAGAGGAACATGGCGCTATGATTGCCTTTGATACGGTTTTTCAAGGCGGCGCGGTAGAAGATGACGGTATCGTCTTGGAATTTGGCGGCAGTGCGCCGATGACATTGAAAGCCCAGATGGTGATCAACAGCGCCGGGCTGTCGGCGCAACCGGTTGCCGCAAGTTTGCAGGGCTTTCCAGCCGAAAAAGTACCCGCACATCATTATTGCAAAGGCAACTACTACGCCTTGGCGGGCGCAAGGGCACCATTTCAACGCTTGATTTATCCCGCACCCGAGGCCGCCGGCCTAGGGGTGCATCTGACCCTTGATTTGGGCGGACAAGCGCGATTTGGACCGGATGTCGAGTGGATTGACGGCATCGACTATGATGTTGATCCAGGACGTGCAGACTCGTTTTATGCAGCGGTGCGCAAATATTGGCCCGGTTTGCCGGATGACTCGCTGATCCCAGCTTACGCCGGGATTCGCCCAAAAATCCAAGCACCGGGCGAAGCAGCGGTTGATTTTATGGTGCAGGGTCCGGCCGATCACGGCGTCGCCGGGCTGGTAAATTTATTTGGTATTGAATCGCCGGGGGTGACCTCATCTTTGGCAATTGCGGATCATGTTGCCGAGCATCTTGGCTGACCTGGCTATGTCCCTTTCAGGAGAATTAAAATGGCTCAATTGAAATCCCTTCTTACGCCCGGCAAGCTGCTTGTTGCCCCTGGTATTTATGACGGCATCTCTGCGCGTGTAGCCGATGAAGTTGGTTTTGAGGTTCTGTATATGACCGGCTATGGGGCTGTTGGCTC
Organism: SAR116 cluster bacterium AG-355-O21; assembly: GCA_003280605.1. Taxonomy (GTDB): domain Bacteria; phylum Pseudomonadota; class Alphaproteobacteria; order Thalassobaculales; family Thalassobaculaceae; genus TMED26. The sequence goes on from QCEM01000036.1 coordinate 7,140, forward strand.
GCACCTTGGGTTACCTGATGCCGGCTTGGCGTCATATACCGAAATGGTCGGCCGGGTCGATGTCATCGCTAATTCCATTAGCGTGCCGTTGATCGCCGACGGTGATACAGGGTATGGAGCGCTGTTAAATATCGAGCGAACCGTGCGTGGATATGAGCGTGCCGGTGCTGCGGCAATTCAAATTGAAGATCAGGAATATCCGAAAAAATGCGGCCACACCCCTGGCAAACGGGTGATCGACATTGCTGACTGGGGCCAAAAAATCAAAGTTGCTGCGGAAACCCGCAACAGTGGGGATTTATTAATCGTCGCACGGACCGATGCGCGCGCCGTCAACGGCCTTGATGATGCCCTTCGACGGGCCGAAGTGGCGGCCGAGGCAGGTGCCGATATTCTGTTTGTTGAAGCACCGGAGAGTGAAGCTGAAATGCAAGCAATCTGCACCAACACGGATCGGCCACAGCTTATTAATGTGGTCGAAGGCGGCAAGACACCCGTGTTACCGGCAGATGAATATGCTGAAATTGGTTATCAAATCGCGATTCACCCTGGTGCCGGATTTATGGCCGCAGCCGAGGCTTTTAAAGGCATGTACGGTCATATTAAGCAAACCCATAGCAGTATCGGGGCGGCGACGCCGATGATGGATTTTGCCGAGATATCTCGCATCATGGGCTTTCCAGGCGTGTGGGAATTTGAAAGTCGGCATGCGCGCGATTAGTCGGCAGTCGCGACTTGGCTTAATGGCCGGCAACCAGCGCGATAAAGGCGAGGGTGCCGGTCACGACGCCAGCTAAGGCGTTTCTTTTGGTCACAAAAAACACCCCGATGCCGACCGCGGCACCGGCTAAGCGGATCCATAATGGGATCGTCGCCAGTTCACCTACCGGCAGTACCAGCATCCGTGCCGCAAGTGCAGCAAGCACCGCATAAGCAACTGCGGTCATCCATTGTATCCACGCGCCCTCCGGACGCAGTCGGCTGGACAAGATAACCCCTAAAAAGCGCCACAAAAAGGTTGCGGCAGCGGCCAGCAAAATAAGGCTAAGCGGTCCGATATCGACGTTCATGATGGGGACCCGCGATGGCCCCTGAACATGAAATGGCCTGCCGTGCCGGCAATGATGCCGGCGATCAAAATGCCGTTGCTTGGACTGATCAAATGACAAACTGGGCCGGCAATGGCACCGATGATGATGCTGGCAATGATCGGTGCCGCACGGCTATTGGCCAGCAGGCAGGCGATGAAAATAATGTTCACGAACAAAAATCCCATGGCCACGGCAGGCGCCATTTGACTCGCTGCGATATGGCCGCCGACGGTCGCCACGACCGCAATCACGACACAGCTAAGCACAAAAGCGGTGAAATAACGCACCCGGTCAATTGGCGAGAACCGCGGCACCGCTTGCAGGATATATAAAAATGAATTTGCCGACAGCATTTGCGCCAGAGCCAGCTGCCAGGCCTGATGTTTTAAGCCGCCGCGTAAATGCGGCATAACGGCGATTGTCATCGGCAAAAAGCGCAAATTAGCAATGCTGACGGCAATGACGATGGCCCAGGTGTTGGCCCCGGCGGCATGCATATCGGCTAAGACAATTTGACCCGGCAAGGCCCAGATCAAAATTGTCGCAAGCACCGCTTCAAGAATATTGAAACCGCTTTCCTGTGCCAAGGCGCCAAAACCGATCATGCCGCCGGTCAAAACCACCATCGGCAGGACAAGTGCGTCATGAAGTCCATCGCGAAAGGGATGTAGATGTTTATACGTTGACATGGTTAACTAGTTTCGTCGTTCATCACGAGGGACACAAGAGGGGTTGGAGCTTCCGCACAACAAAGAAATCGACAGCACCTGTACGACAGTTCTTGACGCTGCGTGTCGGCATAGTAACAATCGCTCTTGTTTAATGAAATTGGAATAGTGAGAGACGTAATGGATCAGAACCGACTGATTGAAGTCGAGGACCTGCGGGTTTACTTCCCCCTCGAGGATAAGACCGTTAAGGCGGTTGATGGTGTCTCCTGGCATATCAATAAAGGCGAGACTTTGGCGGTTGTTGGCGAGTCAGGATCGGGCAAATCTGTTACGGCAATGTCGTTGATGCGTCTAACCGACAATATGGGCGGTAAGATTCCAACTGGGAAGATCAACTTCCGCCGCAACGACGGTGAAATTATCGACATCGTACAGCAGCCATTGGAAACCATGCGTGAGCTTCGTGGTAACGAAGTGTCGATGATTTTCCAAGAGCCGATGACATCGCTCAACCCTGTGTTCACAATCGGCTTCCAGATCAGCGAAGCAATCATTTTGCACCAGGGTAAAACCGAAGCCGAAGCCGGGGACATGGCGCTTGATATGTTGCGCTTGGTCCGGATTCCGGAACCTGAGAAGCAGATGAAGCAGTACCCCCACCAGTTATCGGGTGGTATGCGGCAACGGGTGATGATCGCCATGGCACTGTCGTGCCGGCCAAGCCTGCTGATTGCCGATGAGCCGACGACGGCTCTTGATGTGACAATTCAGGCGCAGATCCTTGATCTGATCAAAATGCTGCAAAAAGAAATCGGCATGTCGGTGATGTTCATCACCCATGACATGGGAGTGGTTGCGGAAATGGCTGACCGGGTGGTTGTCATGCTGCGCGGTGAGAAGGTCGAAGAAGGCCCGGCGCAGCAAATCTTTGAAAGCCCACAGCACCCTTACACCATCGCCTTGCTTGATGCGGTGCCGCGCCTTGGCTCAATGACGGGCCGGCCAAATCCTGAAAAGTTCGCCAATATCGACATCCGTCGGGCGGAAGGCGACGACATTAAGACCGGCGGTAGCACCGAAGTTGGGGCGCCGGTGGAAACCTCGACAGTGCGTGCCGACGCGGCACCATTGCTTGAGGTCAAAGGCCTGACCACCCGATTTGATATTGCTGCCGGTCTGTTTAGCCGGGTTACCGGCCGCGTGCATGCGGTTGAAGATGTTTCCTTCAGCTTACAGCCAGGCGAAACCTTGGCGCTGGTTGGGGAGTCGGGCTGCGGCAAATCGACCACCGGTCGAAGCATCATCAAACTGGTCGAACCAACCCGTGGGTCGGTGGTTTTCGAAGGCCAAGAGCTGATGGGCTTGAGCGCCACCCAAATGCGCCCCATGCGGCGCGACATGCAGATGATTTTCCAAGACCCATTTGCCAGCTTGAATCCTCGTATTTCAGCAGGCTCTGCGATTGCCGAACCGATGCAAGTTCATGGCATTTCCAGTGCCGGTTCAGAAATGAATGACCGTGTTGCCGGCTTGCTTGATCGGGTCGGCTTGTTGCCGGAACATGCGGCACGGTATCCGCATGAATTCTCCGGTGGTCAACGCCAACGGCTGTGTATTGCCCGGGCCTTGGGTTTGAACCCGAAATTGATCATTGCCGATGAGGCGGTGTCGGCCCTAGACGTGTCAATTCAGGCGCAGGTCGTCAACTTGATGATGGAGTTGCAGGAAGAATTTGGCTTGTCCTATCTGTTCATCTCCCATGACATGGCGGTGGTCGAGCGTGTTAGCCACCGTGTTGCTGTCATGTACCTTGGTGAGATTGTTGAAATTGGGCCTCGCCAGACGGTGTTTGAGAACCCGCAACATGCCTATACGAAAAAGCTAATGTCGGCGGTGCCGATTGCTGATCCGTCACGGCGGCGGACCGAGCTGCGGTTGATGACGGATGAAATTCCGAGCCCATTGAAGCCGGTTGGCTATGAGCCGGAAAACCGTGTTTATCAAGAAGTGGGCACCGGGCATTTCGTGCAAGTTGCAGCTTAAAAGGCAGGTGTCAGATACGTCCAGGCGGGCTGCGGCTTAACGGCTGCAGCCCTGCTGAATGTTTGTGAAAGGCTCTGCGATGACATTTCCAAAGGCGATTGAAATTAATGAAGAAGGTCCGCGCGAGGGCTTTCAAATTGAGAAAAAGCATTACCCTCTTGCAGACCGCGCCGAGCTTGTCGACGCGCTCAGCGAAACAGGCTTATCGAAAATTCAAGTGGCATCTTTCGTGAGCCCAAAAGCAGTGCCGACAATGGCCGATGCAAGCGAGCTGTTTGCCGCCATTAAACGCAAGCCGGGCGTTGCATACACGTCGCTTTACTTGAACATCAAAGGCTTTGAGCGTTCGCGGTCGTTGGATACCGTCGATACCGAGGGCCGCATTCATTTCTACACCACGGATCGCTTTGCGCTGCAGAACAACAATCGGCCGGCAGAACAAATGCGGGATGATCAATTGGCCATGATCGACCTGTGTGTGGATTATGGGGTGCCGCTTGAAGGTGCCTATATCATGACCGCTTTTGGCTGTAATTTGACCGGTGAGGTGCCGATTTCAGCGGTGACCGATTTGGCCGTATGGACCGCTGAACAATGCCGCGCACGGCATATGCCGATCCCGGCAATCGTGCTTGCCGATACGGTTGGCTGGGCCAGCCCGAATGAGGTCAAACGGCGCGTTAATGCGGTCCGTGACGCTGTGCCGGAAGCCCGTATCGGGCTGCATCTGCATGATACCCGTGGCCTTGGCATTGCCAATGTCTATGCGGCTTTGGAAGAAGGTGTGGATTTGTTCGAAGGCTCCGTTGCGGGCCTTGGCGGCTGTCCGTTCGCCGGGCATGGCGATGCCATGGCAGCAGGCAATGTCGCCACCGAGGAAATTGTCTTTTTGGCGCATGAGCTTGGGATCGAGACAGGCATAGACCTCGATGCATTAATCGATGCCGCCTTGCTCGCGGAAAAAATCATTGGCCGAAATCTAGGCGGCCGTTTGATGCACGGCGGCTCGCTAAAAGCATATCGCAGCGGACATTCATAAGGTTCTCCAAACAAAGGCAACGATATGAGCTACGAAACCCTTGAGGTGGCGATTGATGATCGCGGCATCGCCAGGTTGACTTTCAATCGGCCGGCCAAGCACAACGCCATGAACACCCAATTCAGTAATGATATGCATGCCGCCCTGGCAAAGTTGGATGACGATCCTGCGGTGCGGGTTGTGGTGACCACCGGGGCCGGCGAAAGCTATAGCGCCGGCGGCGATCTTGGCTGGATGCAGGAGCAAGCCGATAGTGATCGTGCCGGGCGCATGGCGGAAGCGCGAAATTTTGCACTCATGCTGCGGCGCTTGGATAACATGCGGAAACCTGTCATTGCGCGTGTCAACGGTCCTGCTTATGGCGGCGGGATCGGGATGATCTCTGTTTCGGATATTGCGATTGCTGCCGATCACTGCAGGTTTGGATTAACCGAAGTGCGATTAGGCCTCATTCCGGCGACGATCAGCCCCTATGTTTTAGCCCGGATTGGCGCTGCACAGGCGCGTCGTTGGTTTATCAACGGACGGTTTTTTAATGCTGAACAAGCCTTGCAGATGGGCCTTTTGCACGAGGTTGTGCCGGCTGATGATCTTGATGCCGTTGTTGAAAAAGAGCTGAACTCCATCTTAAACGCGGCGCCAACGGCGATTTCCTTGTCGAAGGGGCTTATTACGCAAATGATGGCGGCACCTGCGCAAGATCCACTCGATTTCACGATTGAGCAACTGGCCGACGCTTGGGAAACCGATGAAGCTGAAGTCGGGATTCAGGCATTTTTCGCAAAAACCCCGCCACCGTGGCGGAAATCATAACCTCTGGACGGCGCCGGCAATGATGATCAGGCGTCACGCCGCACAGCTAAGGCGGCGGCGATGTCATGTATCAACGGTGCCCATGGGGCCATATTCGGTTTCCCCCAAACCTGCACCGAAGGGAAGCCTGGGATATCATCGCCGCCGCGCATGATGTAGCAGGGGCGGTTCAGCAAGAGCCATGTTTCTTGATTTAGCGCACCGCCAATCCAGCCAACCGTGCTGCTTGGACAAAGCACCAGGTCTGCCGCCGCCGCGATCGCGAAAACACTCTCCATGTCATTGGTTGTATCGACGCCGTCAAGGGCTGTCAGGTTGACACCATAACGGCGGCGAACAGCATCAATTTCAGCCTGCCAGCCGTCGCCATATTGCAAGGATACAAAGGCGATCCCGGGCACTTGAAAAACCGGCGCCCATTCAGCCAAAGGCGGATAGGCAGCACTTCGAAAGTCGGTGACAATCTTGCTACGCCAGCTAACCGCCACCACCAGGCGGCTTTCAAGGCTTTTAAATTGTTCTGCAAACCGCCTGACGCGGCGGCTGTCGGCGATCAGGTAAGGTGTCTGCCGTTGGCGTCTTTGCGGCTGCGTGCTGAGATGAAAATCAAGACTGCCGATGGCGCAATGAAAATTGGCGGCAGGGCTTTTTGGTAACCAATCATAATGCCCGGTTTGCTGTAAAAAATTACCGCTCCGTTGGTGGGCGTGAACAGTCGCTTGTGGAAACGAGCGGCGGTAAATCGTCTCCAGGCGAGGGTCACATTCAATAATGGCATGGGCGCTTTGTTGCAGTGCCGCCGGGATATCGGCTGCGTACATAATTTCATCGCCAATACCCTGCTCGCTGCAAATAAGAAGGGTTTTCCCAGCTAACGGTGTGCCTTGCCAGCGATCTGGCACGCCCAGCCGTTTGACGTTTCCGGCTTTTTTCAACCGCGCCTCGTAATGCTTGCGCGCAGAGGTTATCTTGCCGGCCATAAACAACATAATGGCCAACCGTGACTCGATCCGTGCCTCACGGGGGGTTAACTCAAAGGCCTTTTGTGCATGTGCGACTGCCGCCGGCAAATCGCCGCGCCACGCCGCACATTCCGCCAATCCCATGCGGGGGCCGGAATATTGTGGTTCAACCATTAAGGTCCGGTTGAACCAATTTTCGGCATCATTCAGGTTGTGTTGGCTGAAGGCCAGGAACGCCAAGTTATTCATTGCTTCCAAGGATTTGAGCCGCAAGATCAAGGCTTTTCGCAGGGCTGTTTTGGCTGCTAGCGACTGTTGCTTTAATTGCAGGCAGATTCCCAAGTTTTGCCAAGTCGCATAGCGTTTTGGCTGCAGCCGGGTGGCGGCGCGATGCATCATCGCAGCCTCATCAAGCAGGCCAATCTCCTGGAGCACATTGCCAAGATTGATATTGGCATCACCATACCCAGGTGCCAGCAAAACCGCCCAGCGCAAATATCTGTGGGCGCGGTCGCGCCGGCCTTGCTGATTTAAGGTGCCGCCTAAATTCACCAAGGCATCGATATAAGACTTATCTAAACACACGGCTTGCTGGAACACTTTTCGCGCCGGCTCGATCTGATTCAAACTTTTCAGCGCCAGGCCCATATTATTCAAAATTTCCGCTGACGTCGGGCTGATCGCCGCAGCACGGCGCATCAAAGCAAAGCCGGCACCGTGCAGCCCGGCTTGATGCAGCAAAACACCGCGCAGATGTAAGGACTGATAATGTAACGGATTGGCCGCTAATACCTGGTCATAGCGCGCCGCTGCGGCCTTATAGTCTCGGTGAATGTGGCGTTGCAGCCCTTCTTGAAAGAGTGCTTGTTGTTGATCGGAATGCATTCCCAATCTCTCTTTGCTAACCCATTCAGATGATATCAACGATCGCGGCTTTCCCGAAACGTTATATAAATGCCACTGGCAATAATGATGGCAGCTCCAATCCAGCTGTAAAACTCCGGTAACTCGCCATAAATGAAATAGGTCAAAAGAATAGCAATGACCAATTGCGCGTAGTTGAAGGGCGTAATAATCGACACTTCGCCATGTTGAAACGCACGGATCACAAAAAAATGCCCGAGCCCGCCGATACAGCCGATGGCAATGAATTGCGCCAAATCCAGCCAGTTATCGGGGCTTTGCCAAACCCAGGGCAGGGCAAAACTGGTCACCACCGCGCCAACCACCGCGGTATAGGCAATCGAGGTTTCCGCCGGGTCACCGTCAGCAGTCCAACGGGTTAACAACTGATAACCTGCATAGGCGGTTGCTGACCCCAAGCCAATAAACATCGCCCAATGGCTTTCAACACCACCCGGGCGCAAAATAATCGCTGCCCCAATCAGCCCTGCCAAGACAGCACAAATGCGGCGGATACCAACCTTTTCACCCAGCAATGGAATGGCCAGAACGGTGGCAATCAAGGGCGATGTGAAGTTGATCATGCTTGCCGTCGGCACGGAAATATAATTCAAGCTGAAGAAAAAGCAGCTGGTTGAGGTGAACAGAAAAAGCGAGCGGACAATTTGGGGGACAGGCTGTCGTGTCCGCAGTAAGCGCCATCCACGACGCGGCATAAAAAGTATCAAAACAAAGATAAGATGGCCCGCGTAACGCGCCCATACCAACTGTATGGTATTGTAATCAGTTGATAATACCTTCACCATTATGTTCATGAACGGGAACATGTTGACGGCGATCAGGATGAACACGATGCCGCGTAAGGTGTCATTTTGAGGTGTGCCCGAGGGCGAGGAGGAGTGCGTCATGACTATCGTCTTGCCTGCTTTTAAACAGACGGTCAATGCCCGTCGACAATCACTCCCCAGGGTGAACCGATGAGTGCATTTCCCGCTGCCGAATATCAGTCCCGGATTGCGGCATGTCAGGCCGAAATGCAATTGCGCGGCCTTGATGCACTGCTGATTTTTGCCCAAGAAAGCCAGTACTACCTGTTTGGCTATGACGGCGGCGGCTATGTGTTTTTCCAATGCACGCTGCTGACGGCCACATCGGCGACGCCAACGTTGTTATGCCGGCGGCCGGATGTGGCACAGGCGCGCGATACCTCGACGATTGACGATATTCGCATCTGGTTTGACGCTGAAGACGCTAATCCGGCGCTGCAACTGCGTGATATTCTGCTTGAAAAAGGATTGCGGGGGGCCGTTATCGGTGTTGAGCTTGAGACCTATGGGCTGACCGCCGGCAACTGGGAAAACCTGCGTCAGACGCTGGCGGCAGATGTCACATTGCACGATGCGTCATCCTTGGTGCGGACGCTGCGATTGATAAAGTCGCCTGGGGAAATTAGCTTGATCCGGCGCGCTGCTGAACTCGCCGACAAAGCTATCGAAGCTGCTGCCGATAAAGCCGAGCCAGGGGTTTTGGACGCGGCCTTGGCGGCGGCCTGTTTGCAGGAAATTTTACTTGGCGGCGGTGATGTGCCGCCGGCCGGTCCGCTGGTCAACTCCGGCAAGCGGGCGATTTATGGGCGCGGCGTTGGTGGCCCGCGCATGCTGGCGGAACATGACCAGGTCATCGTTGAACTGGCGGCCAGCTTTCGGCGCTATAATTGCTGTATTGAACGGACCATCGTCATTGGTCCGCCCAGTGCCGCTCAACACAGCATGTTTGAGGTCGTCAGCGCGGCCATGACGCAAATGCTTGCGGCGTTTAAACCAGGCCAGCCTTTAGGGGCCGTTGATGATGTCCATCGCCAGGTATTGGATGCGGCCGGATTTGCAAACCAGCGTTATGCCGCCTGCGGCTATTCGTTAGGGGCGACCTATCGGCCAAGTTGGATGGATGTGCCGCCGATGATCTTTTCCGGGAACGCTTTGACGGTTCAGCCCGGCATGGTGTTCTTCCCCCATGTGATGCTGGGTGATGCGGACAGTGGTCGTGCTGTCGGCCTTGGTGACAGCGTCTTGATCACGGCAGAGTGGGCGGAAAGTCTCAGCCGACTGCCCCGCGAATTAATTGTTAAATGATCGCAATAACCCGCTGCGATGTGAGCCATTTTCAGGCAATGACAGGGCACCGCCAAGATCATAGACTGCCGGCGCGGCCGGACCGATGCCGGAAGTCTTGATGTTGGATTGATGATGCACGACCGAGAACCACTTGAAAATCTGACCCGAGCAGAACCGTCCGTTGATGGTCGGCAAGCGGGCCGGCAACCGGCGCATGTGATTGTTGTGGGCAATCAAAAGGGCGGTGTCGGCAAATCAACAACGGCCCTGCACATTATCGTCACCCTGTTGCGCCAGGGTCGGCAGGTTGCGTCGGTTGATTTAGATGCGCACCAATGGAGCCTGTCACGCTATTTCAGCAACCGCACCGCCAGCACCGCAAAGGCAGGCATCAAGCTGCCATTGCCGGAGCATTGGCGGATTTGGCCCAGTTTGGCCGATAGTCGGCAAGCAGCAGAGATTGAGGAGCGGACCTATTTTCAGCAATTGCTGGATGATCTTAGCCGGCGCTGCGAATTTATCGTCTTGGATTGTGCCGGCGGCGATCAATATCTTAGCCGCCTCGCACACAGCCACGCCGATACCTTGGTGACGCCGCTTAACGATAGTTTCATTGATTTTGATCTTCTCGCCCGGTTCGATGGCCAAAGCGGCGTCGTTGGCGGCCCAAGTGTGTATGCTGAATTTGTTTGGGAATGCCGTAAGCAGCGGGCCAGCGCAGGTGGCAAGGCAATCGATTGGGTGGTTTTGCGCAACCGTTTGTCGCATACGGATGCCCATGACAAGCGACGAGTCGGGGCCGGATTAACGGCGCTCTCAAAGCGCATCGGTTTTCGTATTGCCCCCGGCTTAAGCGAACGTGTGATTTACCGGGAGCTGTTTCCGCACGGTTTGACCATGCTTGATGTGCATGAATTTCCCGGTCGTGGCGGCCTGCGGATGTCAGATCTTGCCGCCCGACAAGAGGTGCGGGCCATGATCACGGCGCTGGCGCTGCCGCCGGCAGATGGCGCTTAATCACTACCGTCGGCCAAATAGTTTCTCGATATCGGCCAGCTTCAACTCAACATAGGTTGGGCGGCCGTGGTTGCATTGCCCAGAATGAGGGGTCGCCTCCATTTGCCGCAACAATGCGTTCATTTCATCGCCGGATAACCGTCGTCCGGCCCTGACCGATCCGTGACAGGCCATGGTCCCACACACATCCGCCAGGCGGTCTTTTAAGGCCAAGGCTTCGCCCAACTCAGTTAATTCATCGGCCAGGTCACGCACCAAACCTTGAACGTCACCATCACCAATTGCTGCGGGGACTTCGCGAACAACGATCGCACCGGTCCCAAAACCCTCTAACAGCAGGCCAATTTCGGCAAGCTCCTCGGCCCGTGCCAGCAATCTGTCAACGGCCGGTTCTTCAAGCTCGACCACCTCGGGGATAAGCAAGATTTGACGTTTAATGTCGTCATCGGCCATTGCCGCTTTCATTTCTTCATAAACCAACCGCTCATGGGCGGCGTGTTGATCGACAATGACGATCCCATCACTGCTTTGGGCGACGATATAGGTGGCATGCAGCTGCGCTCGGGCGGCACCAAGCGGGAATGCTTCGGCGGCGGCACCGGCGTCGGTATCGGCCGCTCCAGGGGCGGCCCCTGGGGCGGCATTTAACTCGGGCAGGTTGCTGCCACCGGCGGCAAATGGCGGCGGTGCTTGGTACTGTCCGGCCCGTGACATTAATCCTGGACCTGGGCGTGGTGGCATCTGTCCCCAAGCGCCTTGTGCCGCGGCCGCAAAAGGCATGCCGGGGCCACTTGCCGTGGTGGCTTGAAGCGCGCCTAAGGCTTGGTTCGATGCTGTCGTCGCACTGCGATGGCCGGCCGCCGCCAAGGCATGCTTAAGGGCACCGACAATCAGCCCCCGGACAACCCCTGGTTCACGAAAACGAACTTCGGTCTTGGCGGGGTGAACGTTCACATCGACAGCGGCTGCCGGCACCGTTAAGAACAGCGCCAACAGCGGATGGCGGTCATGGGCAAGAAAATCCATATAGGCTCCGCGAACGGCACCTAACAGTTGCTTGTCACGCACCGGGCGGCCATTGACGAAAAAGAACTGATGACTTGAGGTGCGTCTGTTTAATGTCGGCAATCCGGCATGACCGGTAAGGGTTATCCCGTCACGCTCAGCATCAATTTCCAGGGCGTTGGTGGAAAACTCTTGGCCCATGATCTGGCTTAACCGGGCCAACCGACGGGCAAATAAATCACCATTGGTCGCACCGTGTCGGAGGGCCACGCGGCTGCCGTCAGAGAGTGAAAAGCTGATTTCCGGATGTGCCATTGCCAACCGGTTGACGATGTCAATGGCGTGACCAAACTCGGTGCGGGCGGCCTTTAAAAATTTCAGCCGCGCAGGGGTTGCGAAAAACAGATCGCGCACTTCAACCAGGGTGCCGCGATCATGTGCCGCCGGTGCGGCAGGTGTTAAAACCCCGCCTTCAACAATGATTTTCCAGGCCGTATCCGCATCTTTGCTGCGGCTGGTCAAGGATAACCGGCTCACGGCTGCAATAGACGGCAAAGCTTCGCCGCGAAAGCCCAGACTGCGAATGTCCAGCAGATCTTCACCGGGCAGTTTGGAGGTGGCGTGCCGTTCAATCGCCAGATGCATTTCGTCGCCGGTCATGCCGTGGCCGTCGTCGCTGACGGAAATCAACGCCCGCCCGCCGTCACGCATCACCACATCAATACGTTTGGCACCGGCATCAATGGCGTTTTCAACCAATTCTTTGACCGCGCTTGCAGGCCGTTCGACAACTTCACCGGCGGCAATTCGGTTAACAAGACTGTCGGGCAGGCGGCGAATCACAGCGGTCATTATTGGCTCAATCCATGTTCGTTAAATACTCCCGCGTGCGGATTTTTGCATCCTCAACGGCAGGTTGGTCAAAGGCATCAATTGCCAGTAAATCAGCGGCGATGATTGTTTCCAGGGTGAAATGCATAAACAAGGCTCCCAGGCAATCAGCGGTGAGCCGATCAACGCTGATAACCCGCAACGGTCGTCCACCGGCAATTAAACTATCAATCGTCGCTTGCTGCTCTGCGGCCATCAAGTCACCCATGGTGCGCCCTGCCAGATAGGCCAAGTCTTGCGGCAGCGGGGCGGTTAGGCCGGTGATATCAATTGTCGGCCCATAGCCTTGGTGACGACCGGTGATGATGGTGAAAATCTTATCTTTCGGACCATCCAGATAGAGTTGCAGCTGGCTGTGCTGATCAACTGTGCCAAGGGCGTCGATGGGGGTTGATCCATGGCCTTTTTTACCCAGGCTTTCAGCCCATAATTGGCGATACCATTTACCAAATCGATCAAGCTGATCCAGGTAAGGCATCAGCACGGCTTGGCGGTTGTTCAGGGCGGTCATGAATGCGCAATTGACGGCAGCGCCAAGGGCCGGGGCGCTGTCGCCAGCAGCTGCCGATAACGCTTGATCACGCGCGGCGCAGGCGCCGGCACGTAGACCGTCAACATCAATGCCTGCGATTAAGCCCGGCAAGATACCTGTGGAAAAAACCGAAAACCGGCCACCAAGCAGGGGGTCATGGTCTAGGCATGGGAAATCAAAATGTGCCGCAAGCTGCCGTAGGGGCCGGGCGCCCGGCTCGCTGATTGCGATCACCGGCGTGTTTGCCGTGCCACGCCATTTTAACACCGCCAGCAGTTGCGCCAGGGTTTCGGCCGTGCCGCCGGATTTTGAAATCGCGATGATTCCGGTGCTGGCCGGATTTAAGCCGGCAAACAATCGCTCAAAGGTCAGGGGGTCAACATTGGCCAGGAAGTGTAGCTGCGGCGCTGCACTATCTTGTGTCAACTGACATAAGGTGGCACCGCCGAGGCTGGAACCACCGGTTCCCAACACCAGCACATCGCTGCATTCCGCGCGGAACTGCGCCGCATGGGGGCGAAGCGCATCAATGTCAGCGGTTTCCTCAACAATATTGAGATGCGGCATGCTGCGGTCGGCATGCGCTTGACGAAGCTGGCCCAGCGCCATGTCTGCACGCTTTGTGAAAGGTGCAAGATGGTCGTCGGTTAGGCCGCTTTCGCCAATGGTCGCGGCGAAACAAGCATCAATATTTTGGGCATACAAGGTCATGGCGCCGCTTTTGTTTTTCAGGGCCAGACTAGCATAATGCCAGGGTCGTCACAAACAACCGCCGGCGTGGTTTAAATTTTCAAATGACGGCTCATTGTGTCGCCGATTTTGCCCTGCTGCCGGCGGGGATATCTTGCGGCCTGCCCAATATGGTGAAGGTAAGATTTTCCTCCTGAAACAGCCGCCGGGCGATGCGTTTTAAGTCGTCAGCGGTGAAGCGATTGATCATTGCCGCCCGTTGATTGGGATAGTCGGGACCGAGCCCGAGGTGCTGAAAGCCGGCAAGGCTGCGGGCAATCGCGGGGGAATCGGTGAAACGTAACGGAAATGCCCCGATCAAATAGGATTTCGCGTCGGTAATTTCGCTCGCGGTTGGGCCTTGCTCGGCCATCTTGCGCCATTGCGCGCGAATAATCTCGACGGTCTCGCGCGCTTTGGCATTGCGTGTGGCCGTGCTGCCGATCACCATGGCGCTGTGATCACGGGGAAATAAGCTTGCCGAGATCCCATAAGCCAGACCACGTTTCACCCGCACTTCTTGAACCAAACGTGACTGGAAGCCGCCGCTGACAATTTGCATTAACAGCGCGGCGCCAAAATAATCAGGGTCACCCCAGGCAATGCCGGCATGCCCAAAGACAATCACGGATTGTGGAATATCTTGGCCGATGACGCGAATCTGGCCGTCGCTGATCGGCTGTTGATCAGCCACCGGCGGCAGGCTGCTTTGCGCCGGTAAATCGGCAAAAACTTGATCCAGAACCCGCGCCAGACGCTCGGCCGAGATATCACCAACCACGCCAATTGATAATCCTTGCCGACTGAGGCCCGCCTTTGCGAAACGCCGCAAGTCATCGCTGTCGATGCGGGCGACCGATTCCAAGGTACCGTCACGGGGCCGTCCGTAGGGATGGCTTGGAAACAGCTCCTGCAACCATAGCCGCCAAGCGCGGCTTTGCGGTTGCTGTGTATCGCTGCGGATTTTTGCCATGATTTGAGCGCGAATCCGGTCCACGGCCGCTGCCTCAAAGCGCGGCTGATGTAAGGCCAAGCGTAACATTTCAAAAGCGGTGTCGCTATTGGCGGTCAATGTGCTGACGATGCCGCGAAAGCGGTCGGTACCGGCACGAAAATATAAGGAAATGGATTTTTCGCTCAGGGCGGATTGAAAGTCTGTCGAGGACAGCTCACCGGCACCTTCGTCAAGGGTGCTGGCAAGCAGGTTGGCCAATCCTTCCTTGTCGGTCGGATCGTTGGCGGCACCGGCATCGAAAATCATCTCCATCGCAATCACCGGATTACTGTGATCTTCAATCAGCCAAGCGGTTATGCCTGACGGGCTGGTTACCTTTTGAATGTCAAAAGCATGTCCCGGCCAGGCGGTCAGCAGCAATCCGACAACAAGGGCGGTGCGCAATATGGTTGTGCGGCAAGCGATCAGCATCAATCAGCGCTCCGTCTTGGCAATGGGTAAAAGGCTTGTGGTGACCGACTGACGATCAACCAAAACGGCCCGGGCAGCGGCGTTTACGGCCGCCACGTCAACGGCTTTGACCTGCTCCGGCCAGGCTTCAGCATCGGCAATGGACTGTCCGGTTGCCAATGCGGCACCGAAAAAACGTGCCGGATAAAGCGCCTTATCGCGGGCCAGAATGGCCTCGGCCGTCATGCGGGTTTTAGCGCGGGCCAATTCATCTTCCGTCACACCGTCTTTTAACAGCTTGGCGATTTCAGCGTTTATCGCTGCTTCAACCACCGCCACATCATCATTAGGCTTGGGGGTGGCGTAAAAACCGAATGTTGCCGGGCCAAGACCACCGCCATTATACCAAGCGCCGGCGGAAATTGCCGTTTCGCCGTCAACGACCATGGCCTGATACAGCCGACTGGTCGCTCCGCTGCCAATAATTTCGGCGAGGATTTCAAGGGCGATCACGTGTTGACGCTCACCATATTGATGGCTTGGTGCCAAATAACGTCGTGACCATCTTGGCTGCCGCACTTGGGGGCTTTCAAATCGCAGGTGACGGGCAGCCAGCTGCGGTGGTTCCGCGTTTCGCAAGCTGCGTCGGTCAGGGACATCACGGGCCGCAATCACGCCATAATGCTTCTCTGCCAGGCGGCGCACGTCAGCGGTGGTCACATCGCCGGCGACAACCAGAATAGCGTTATTTGGGGCATACCAACGATCATAGAAAGTCAGCGCGTCTTGACGGTTGAGCTGTTTTATTTCATTGGCCCAACCAATGATTGGGATGCGGTAGGGGTAGGCAAGATACATCGCTGCTTGCGCCTGCTCGCGCAATTGCCCGGCCGGGCTGTTATCGGTGCGGCTGCGCCGTTCTTCGAGGACCACGTCACGCTCGGCGATGATTTGGGCCTCGCTCAGCTGCAAACCGCGCATCCGGTCAGCTTCCATTTCCATCACCATGTCTAAATGGGCGGCGGCGATGGTTTGGTGATAGGCGGTGAAATCAAAGCTGGTGAAAGCATTGTCGGTACCACCGACTTGGGCGACGCGGCGCGAGAATTCGCCATCAGCAACTTTTGCGGTCCCCTTGAACATCAAATGCTCAAGAAAATGCGCGATTCCTGATTTGCCGCGAGGCTCATCGGCGGAACCGACTTTGTACCAGACCATATGGGTGACCAACGGCGCCCGGTGGTTGGAGATAACCACCACCTGCATACCATTTTTCAGGGTAAAGTAATCGGGGTCAAAAATGCGTGCTTCAAGCTTCGGTATGGCGAAGAAAAGGGCTGCGAAAATCAGCGCAAAGCAGAGGCGCGGGTGAACTGAATTGCGGACAGCGGTCATTAAGCAGATCCATAAAGCCGGGGTTGGCATAGATATGGCTCGGAAGTTGACCGACGCAAGGCCTGGCGGGTGGATTGTTAGGTCGCAGCTGATTGGTTGTTAAGATGATCGCGAAAGCTTTTTGCTTCGATATAAACGCGGCTGACATCCGCATGCTGGGCTTTGATCGCCTGTTCGATATCGGCAACGGTTCGCTCAACCGTTTGCGAATCGATGCCGTCTTGAAAATCTAAGGACAAGGTCACCAACACATGTTCCGGGCCCAAATGTAATGTCCGCAGTTCATTGAGATGCAGCACCTCAGCTGGGCTGGAGGCCAAAGCGCGAATGCTCTCGCGGGTTTCCGGATAGGTTGCTTCACCAATCAGCAAACCTTTGCATTCATACGCCAGAATGGTCGCTACCCCTGCCAGCATGATGCCGATCAACACCGATGCGGCACCATCAAGAACCGGCATTTCAAGCCACTGCGCTAGAAAAATCCCCCCACCGGCGATCACCAAGCCAAGCATAGCGGCGCTGTCTTCGAATAGAACGGTGACCACGGTGGGGTCTTTGCTCATGCGGATTTGGTTAATAAAGCTGCGGCGTTTAGTTTTGCCGAATTCTTTAAACGCGACCCACCAAGCGGCTCCCTCAAAACATAACGCAAGGCCAAGAACGATGTAATTGATGGTCGGATTTCTGACCGTGGTAGGTTCCTGTATTTTGTGGATACCCTCGTAGATAGAGACGCCGGCACCGATGGAAAACAGCAAAATAGCGACCACAAAGGCCCAGAAATAGATTTCCATTCCATAGCCGAAGGGGTGCGCCTCGTCGGCTGGCCTGCGGGCGCGTTTCAACCCATACAACAATAAAGCTTGATTGCCGGTGTCGACCAGTGAATGGATCGCCTCACTTAACATCGCTGACGACCCGGTATAGCTGGCGGCAGCAAATTTCGTGATTGCAATGGCACCATTGCCGACCATCGCAGCAAGCACGACCAGGGTTGATCCATTGGCAGCCATTTGGGGCCTCGAAAATGTTGATCCACACAGCCTTCAGGCTAGCCGGTTCCATTCATAAGATAGCATGCCTGGCGGTATAGCGGCGGTTTTTCATGCCAAAGACGATATTTGTCAAAGTTAAAAACCGCCTTATTGCGGTGTCGGCGTGCAAACATCAATGGAAGTTCAACGTCAGGATCGGTAGACTCACGCCCACGGCTGTTGCGGCGAAATGGTTTGGCGCGGCAGCGCGTGTTTTCTTGGGGGTGGCATGAAACGGATCACGGAAGCAGCGCTTTTGGTCGTCTTTTGCATGCTGCTGTATCTGCCGGGCCTGACCACCATCCCGCCCTTAGATCGCGATGAGGCCCGGTTTGCCCAGGCGAGCAAGCAAATGCTGGAAACCGGCGATCTGGTCGACATCCGCTTTCAAGACAAGCCACGTTATAAAAAACCGGCCGGAACCTATTGGTTGCAAGCTGCCAGTAGCGCGATGCTGCGGCCCATCGTCGGTGATCAAATCTGGACCTACCGCCTGCCGTCGGTGCTGGCGGCGGTACTTGCTGTATTGCTCACCGTGGAAATTGGCCGATTATTGGTCAATCGCCGGTGCGGATTGATTGCCGGTGGTTTGCTTGCAGGCTCGGTGTTATTGGTCGCCGAAGCGCACCAGGCCAAATCAGATGCGGTGTTGCTGGTCACCATTCTGCTGATGTTTTGGCCCCTCGCCAGGCTGTATCCTGCTGCCGGTGCCGCTGTGCAAGATTCGGCCTCGCCGCTAGCTTGGCCAAGATGGGTGTTCTGGGCCGGTCTGGGGGCGTCGATCATGGTCAAAGGGCCGATCGGCTTGCTGGTTGTTGGCCTGTTTCTGGCAACACTGACACTTTTGGAGCGCCGGCTTGCTTGGCTGCGCGCCCTGGTATACTGGCCAGCAATCGTTCTTGCCGTAGTGATTGCCTTGCCATGGTATGTGGCCATCACCATTGCCAGTGACGGCGCTTTTCTGGCGCAAGCAATCGGCCGGGACCTGGCGCCGAAACTTGCCGGCGGCGTTGAAGCCCACGGTGCCTGGCCAGGTTACTATACCATGTTGACATTGCTGATGGCCTGGCCGGCGAGTTTGTTTTTATGGCCAACGCTGCTT
>QCEM01000037.1 GCA_003280605.1 SAR116 cluster bacterium AG-355-O21
GGGTTCATGAACGGCTCGCCACCGGTCAACCCGATGGTTGTTGTGCCCAGCTCGTGATCGGCAATTTCATTAAGATAGCGGCGCACGTCGGCACAACTTAAATAGCTTAGGCGGTCGTTTTTCGGCGAGGATTCGATATAGCAGTTAACACAGGCAATGTTGCAAAGCGTTCCTGTGTTGAACCACAGGGTTTCAAGCTTCTTTAGACTGACATGGGCGCGTGGTTCACCGCCTGCGGTCAAATCAGGATGAGCAAACTTTTGTGCCGGGATGACGGTATCGGAGGTCCCATCCATCGATTGTAATCCTATTGGTTTTGCGACCTGCCAATCATCGCCGTGATTGTGCATGGGTGGCCTGATGATGCAGAAACGGCGTGACTGGTAAATTGCAACCCTAAAGAGTTTATCGGCCCAATAAGTCTCGAGCAATAATTTCCTTCATCACTTCCGAAGTGCCGCCATAAATCCGTTGAATACGGGCGTCAACAAAGGCACGGCCGATGGGATACTCACGCATATACCCATATCCACCAAACAGTTGTAAACAACCATCGGTAACATCGCCCTGTAGTTCCGAAGCTTTCAATTTTGCCATGCTGGCGGTGGCCGTATCTAACGTCCCGGCGACCAATAAATCAGTACAATGGTCGATAAAAGCGCGGGTAACCCGTGCCTCGGTCAGCATTTCGGCCAGTTTAAAACGGGTGTTTTGAAATTGCGCTAGGCTTTGGCCGAATAATTGCCGTTCGGCGACATAATCAATGGTCCATGCCAAAGCGCCTTCAACCGCAGCGATGGCACCTGAGGCTAGCACCAAGCGTTCGCGGGGCAGCTCGTTCATTAACACGGCAAAACCATTATTCACCTCGCCAAGCACAGCGTCACCGCCAACCCGCACATCGTCAAAAAACAGCTCCGAGGTATCGGCCGAATGCAAACCGATTTTGTCGAGATTACGGCCCCGTGAAAAGCCTTCGGCATCGGTATCCACAATCAGCAGGCTGGTGCCTTTGGAGCCTGAAACCTGGCTATCTGTCTTGGCGACAACAATGATAAAATCGGCGTGTTGGCCGTTGGAAATGAATGTCTTGGAGCCGTTGATAATATAGCCGTTACCATCGGCCCGGGCCGTCGTCTTGATGTTCTGCAGATCAGAACCTGTGCCTGGCTCGGTCATGGCGATGGCGGCAAATTTCCCGCCGCGTGCCATCGCCGGCAGATACCGACGTTTTTGATCCTCGCTGCCATTGTTCAAAATATAATGGGCGACAATGCCCGAATGGACCCCGATCATACTGCCGGCAATGGTCGCATAGCCATCATATGAAAAGCGTTCCATAACAGCGGCTAAGTGGCGGTAATCACCCCCAAGGCCGCCATATTCCTCTGGTGTGTCACAGTTCAAAAAGCCATGTTCGCCAAGCGCATTCCATAGCGCCCGTGGCACCATGCCTTGCTGTTCCCAGGCCTCATAATGTGGTGCCACTTGATCTGCTGTGAAATGATCAACACTGTCCTGAAACTGCACCAATTCCTCGGTGATCCAGGTTGGCGCGGGCAAAGCGGTGGCAAGAGACATGACGGAAAACCTCCAGGTTTTCAAAAAAACGGTAGGGCCGCAGGGCGCCCAGATACAGAAAACGGCACGCTTTGCAGTACTACTATATGGATGCAGTCTACTAAATTATTTAATACAGCGAAATAAACCTCATCTGGCAGGGAGCGGTGGCAAAATGACCCAGGCTGACAAGCTCGCGATCGGTGTCATCAGCGGCACGTCCGCGGACGGCATTGATGTGGCCGCCTTATGCGGCAACGGCACTCAAATACGGCAAACATTGGGCGGCTTGACGGTGCCTTATGGGCAGGCTTTGAGGGCTGAGTTGTTGGCGTTGATGCGCAGCCCGGAAAAGGTTCGTGGCACCGATCTTTCCGCCATCGAGGCGCAGGTGACCGCTGCCCATGTGGCGGCTGTTGAAGCGTTTTTACAGGATGCTGAAATTGCCCGTGATCGTGTTGCCGTTGTGGGCTTTCATGGGCAAACCGTGCTGCACCAGCCGGCAAGTGGTTATAGCCGCCAGTTATTCGACGGTGCGGCTGCTGCCAAAGCGCTGCAACTGCCTGTAGTTGCTGATTTTCGAGCGGCTGATTTAGCTGCCGGCGGTGAGGGCGCGCCACTGGCACCCGTTTACCATCGTGCGCTTGCCGCAAACCTGCCGCTGCCGCAAGTCATCCTGAATCTTGGCGGCATTGGCAATCTGACCTTCATTGCCGAGGCCGATCAGCTTATCGCCTTTGATACAGGTCCCGCTAACGCCTTGCTGGATGATTGGGTGCAAGCGGCAGATCGCGGTAATTTTGACCGTGACGGGACGCTGGCAGCTGCCGGCTCAGTTGACCAAGAGACCCTTGACGCCCTCCTCGGCAATAGGTTTTTTGATCGCCCGCCCCCAAAATCACTTGATCGTTATGACATTGCGCCGGTGGCGCTTTACCGGCAGCTATCATGGGCCGATGGGGCCGCAACCCTGACCGCTTTCAGTGCGGCTGCGGTGGCCCGTGGCCTGGCGCACTTGCCGGCGCTGCCGAAAGCCATCTGGGTCTGTGGCGGCGGTCGCTTGAACCCCGTTTTAATGGCCGCTATTGCTGCGGCGACCGGGGTGAGAACGGAACCTGTGGAAGCGCTTGGTTGCAACGGTGACCTGTTAGAAGCTGAATTATTCGGGTTTCTTGCGCTGCGCCATTTGCAGCAGCTGCCGCTCAGCTATCCGACCACCACAGGGGTGGCGCATGCCTGTTGCGGTGGAACGTACTTCGCTGTCGCGCCCGAGGCATGATGCCTGTTAGGTTAATGGTTAATGGCGCAGCTTAACGGAGCAGCTTAACGCCGCAGCTTAACGCCACAGCATAAATTTATGGGGAGATTGACATGGCGATGGTAGACGAACAGGCAGAGGCGATTGACGGTCCGGCATTAAGAGAGTTGGCGGCGGAATTGTCTGACTTATTACGCCTTAAATCCTTACCGTTCGGGTTAAAACTATTTGAAGACCTTGACGAAATGGCTGCGATTCCAGGCCTGCGCCGCCCTGGTGAGGATAAATCTTTCACCACCTGCCAATTGGTGACGCAAGTGCGGACCGCCGGTTTTACCCTTGGAATTGTGCAGGACAACTTGCGCCCAGGGGCCAGCTGTGGGGCCAATATCGGCCTTGAACCGGTGCCGGACTCGCTGCTCTCCGGTGATCAAATGAATGGCGTCTGGTTTGACAATAAAGAAGCGGCACACCAGCACCAGGTGCAAATGCCCCGTGTTGCTGCTGGTCGCTATCACGGCATGGCCGCCTCACCATTGCGCTCGGCACGATTGGACCCGCCCGATGTTTGCTTGTTTTATGCATCACCGGGTCAAATGATACTGTTTATCAATGGCTTGCAGTATAAAAATTATCGCCGTTATGAATTCAGCATCACCGGTGAAAGTGCGTGTGCGGACAGTTGGGGGCGTGCTTTGGCAACCCGCGAAACCAGCCTGTCGATCCCCTGTTATGCTGAGCGGCGCTATGGCGGCGTGCAGGATGATGAGCTGTTGATGGCTTGTCCACCGGATGAGTTCGCACGCGGTATTGCCGGCTTGAAAGCCTTGGCAGGCAATGGGTTGCGCTATCCATATCCGCCATTTTCCGCCTTCGCCGACCCTGCCGAAGGCATGTCCAAAAGCTATGGTTAATGACGATCTGATGGTGATGACACAGGCGCCGAAGTCAGCGCCTATCGATGTGGTTTGTTTGGGAGAGCCGCTGTTTGAGTTCAATCAAACGGTGGCCGGTGGTGATTATCGACCTGGCTTTGGCGGTGATGTGTCCAATTGTGCGATTGCCGCCGCCCGTCAAGGCGCAAGCGTGGCGATGGCCGCTGCCCTTGGCCAGGATTCCTTTGGCGATGCCTTCATCAAGCTATGGCAGGACGAGGGCATCGAGACGGCGGCCGTCTTACGCCATCCGGCAGCACCGACAGGGCTGTATTTCATCAGCCATCGACAGGATGGTCACCAGTTTGATTATCGCCGACAAGGATCTGCCGCCAGCCTCATAAGCAGCTGTGATTTGCCTATGGTACTGCTCGCGCAGTGCCGATTCTTGCATGTATCGGCAATTAGCCAAGCCATCGGTGAGGCGCCGGCCGATGCTGTTTTTACGGCCATGGAAGCGGTCCGGGCCGCCGGTGGGAAAGTTGCCTATGACACCAACCTGCGGTTAAAGCTGTGGCCGCTGAACCGCGCCCAGGCGGTGATTGAGCAGGCCTTGAAAATGGCTGACATTGTCCTGCCCGGATTGGACGATGCGCGGTTGTTAACAGGCTGTGACGATGTTGATCAAATTTTAGATTATTTTCTTCATAAAGGCGCTGAGATCGTGGCCTTGACGCTGGCTGATCAAGGTGTCGCCGTGGCCACTGCAAGGCGGCGCCAGGTTATCGCCGGCCATCAGGTGCAGGCAGTTGATGCCACCGCTGCCGGCGATACCTTTGACGGGGCGTTTCTGGCCGAACTTGCGCGCGGTTCCTCGCCGCTGGCAGCGGCAGGCTATGCCAATGCCGCCGCCGCCCTGTCGACCACCGGGTATGGCGGTGTCGCGCCGATACCGGCACGCCCGCAGGTCGAGGCGTTCATTGCGGCCTCTTGAGGTGGGTGTTATTGCAGGCGCGGCGGCGGGCTAACATCATCGTCGGCTTCCTCTGGCGCCGGAGAGGGACTGGCTTGATGGTGAAACATGCGCCATTGGTTGCCGTCGTGGTGGAACAGATTAGTTGCCACCAATGTTCCTTCCGGCAAAGCCTCATAGCAGATAACTCTGCCGGTCCCGGCGATAATCGTGGCGGCTGGATGGCTGAACGTGATGTTTGGCGCCGCCTGGTTGGCGAGCAGCATCAACCAGCTTTCCATCACGGCATCGCGGCCGATCAGCGGCGGCCAGCCGGGGTGAATGCAGGACACTGTCTGCGTGTCTGACCAAAGCGCATCCATGGCCCGCATATCATGGGTTTGAAAAGCCATATAAAAGGCTTCATTGGCGAACAAGAGCGCGTTTGTGTCATCGGCCGTCATCGCAGCGCTCCTTTTATCGGTTCCCGTTAGTAGGTCGCGCGACCACCCGAGACATCAAACACCGCACCTGTTGAAAACGAGCAATCAGCTGACGCCAACCAGGCCACAAGATTGGCAACCTCTGTGACCAAACCAAATCGGTTTAAAGGAATTTTCGACAACATGTAATTGATGTGTTCGTCAGTCATTTGGTCGAAGATTTCGGTTTTAACGGCGGCAGGGGTGATGCAGTTGGCCGTTACCTTGGTATCGGCAAGCTCTTTGCCAAGGGATTTTGTCAGGCCAATAACCCCTGCTTTCGAGGCGCTGTAGGCGGCGGCATTTGGATTGCCTTCTTTGCCGGCAATTGAGGCGATGTTGACCACCCGGCCATAGTCACGCGCCCGCATATACGGCGCAATCGCTCGGCAGGTCAAAAATGTACCGGTCAGGTTGATATCGATAACCTGTCGCCAATCCGCTGCATCATACTGCCAAATGGTCTTGTTGGGGCCGGTGATCCCAGCGCTGTTTACCAGAATATCAATATGCCCAAACTCGCGCTCAACAGCTGCGGCGGCGGCGTCGACAGCATCGCTATCGGTAATGTCCAGCGTTTGGGTGTGAACCTTGCCGGTAAGCGATTCTACGGCCTTGACAAGGCGCTCGCTGTCCAGGTCCCAAAGGCTGACCGAAGCGCCGTCAGCAATGAGGCGTTGGGCAATCGCGAGGCCAATTCCTTTTGCGCCGCCGGTGATAACGGCCGCTTGGCCGGCAAAGTCATATTTGGGCATGTGCTTTCCTAATTTTGTATAAATATTGAAACTGTTTGCAGATGCAAACCTATACGTCCGGTCCTGTTGGCTCCAGATAATTCAAGCTTTTGGCGACAGTTTTCCGATTGGCGTAAAGCTGCCGCATCGCCTTGCCAAGACGCGGTGGAATGGGGCCAGGCCAGCGTCCGGGCCAGCGTCCGGGTGGGCGTCCAGGCGGGCCTCCAGGCCGGCGTCCAGCCATGCACCCAAGGAAAGCTGCCGTCGCCTAACCGAGCGCCTGTGCCATGGTTTCTTCAAAAAACGCTAATGCCGGTTCATTTTGGCCAAAAACGATATGTGATCGGCCGGTGCCGCTCATGAAGCCTTTTTGCGCCCCTTCACCAACCGGAAAGTCCTCGTCTAAGACGGTGCGGCAAACCAGGTCCATATTGGCATCCCAATGCGCCTTGGCTTTATCGCTTTGAACAGGTTCGGGGATATAAAATTCAAGATACATATGGGCCTGATCAACAACATCTTTGCTGGGGAAAATGCGCCAAACCTCGGCGTGGTCGGCTTGCATCACGAAAACCGTATTCGGATACAGCACATAAACCAGGGCGCTGTGGTAGACGAAGTCCCATTCGGCCTCGGGTTTATCCATGAGCTCGGTGATTGTTCGGCGCGGGAAAGCTTCGCGCAGGTTGCGGCCAAAGGCATCGAATAAGCACATATTGGGAAGGAAGATCGGAGCCACTGTGGTGCGATGCAGGGTTGCAAAATGATATGGTTCCAGAAACGTGTCGATGACCAGTTTCCAGTTCATCGCCACATCGATGCGGCGGGTTTCATAATGATGGTAATCGGTGAAGTTAAAATGCGCTAAGTCATCTTCAAGTCCGCACAGCATGTCTGCCATGTGAATTGCCGCGTCGCCTTCGGGGCGAACCCAGATCATGCCATAGGCCTCGGCCACGGGACGTTCTTGCAGACGGCAGTTTTGTTGATCAACGCCCGTGAAGTCGGCACTATGTGGCAGCTGTGCGAGCTGCCCAGCGGTCGTGAATGACCAGGCATGATAAGGGCAGGTGAAGCGGCGTTTGACCCGCCCTTGGCCGTCAGCCAGGCGAGCGCTGCGATGTTGGCAGGCATTGATGAAAGCCCGCGCTTTGCCGTCATCGCCGCGAACAATCAACAGCGGCACGCCGGTATTATCATCGGTGATGAAAGATCCCGGCGACGGCAACTGGCAGGATAAGGTGACTAAAATCGGCAATTCCCGGAACAGCTTGCGCCGCTCCTGCTGAAATCGCTGCGGGCAGGTATAGTGGCTGACGGCATGGTGGTTGACCTGCGGTCGTCGATCCGTGGTTTTGTTTCGGATATGCGCGAAAACTCTTTTGCTGAGAGCAGTGTGTGTTTGTTGACGCATAATTACTCCTTTGATCAAGCCTCAAAGGAAGACGGTGCCGCCATCGACCATGATTGTTTGACCCGTGACAAATTTGCTGCCGTCATCCAACAAGTAGAGGATTGTCCCAGCCAGATCGCTGGTTTCCAGATTGCGTTGCAAAGACTGGCCGGCAGCGATGACTTGTGCTGCCTTGTCCAATTTATCGCCAAAAAATTCGCTTGTGCCCTCGGTCATGACCGCCGATGGCGCGACCGCGTTGACGCGAATCCAATCCCGCCCAAGTTCGCGTGCCAAGGCGCGTGTCATGCCGATCACGGCTGCCTTGCTGGTTGCGTAATGCAGCGCATAGGGCAAGCCATAAACAGCCGCCAGGGACGCAATATTCACGATGCTGCCGCCATTACCACCTGACCGCATTGGGCCAATCACAGCTTTACAGCACCGCCAAATACCGCTGACATTGATGTTCATGACCCTGTCCCATTCCTGCTCGTCCAGGGTCTCAAATCGGCCGCCGGTCAGGTCGCCATAGGCAGCCGCATTATTCACTAAACCGTCAATTTTGCCGAACACGCTGACCGCCAAGTCGGCCATTTCAGCTGTTGATTTGCTATCGGCGACATCGACTTTACAGGCCACAGCATCACCGCCGGATTCATGAATCGCAGCGACGGTTTGCTCAGCGTCACGAATATCAGCGGCCACGATCCGCGCGCCCGCACGGGCAAGCTGTTCGGCATATTCGCGGCCAAGACCGCGTGCCGCACCGGTGCCGATGATGACTTTACCCTGCATCTAATGGCCTCAGTTTTTTTACAACTTTAGCGTAAAATACCACGCTGGAAAAGGTTGCGCATTAGGGCGCCGGCGCCAAACGTCCATGGGGTAATTTTATCGCAATGATTGATCCGATTGGCGAGGCAGCCAAGTTGTGGTGTGTGGATCATCACCCGGTCACCAATTTTATGCGTGAAACCTTGACCGGCGGCACCGCGATCTTGGGTTGGCGCAAATAAGGTACCGGTGTAAAGCACCAAGCCGTCGGGATATTGGTGTGACGGGCCAATGGTTTGGCGTGCTAAATCGGTGATATCGCGGGCGATTTGCGACATTGAGCTGCGACCGTCAAGGACAAAGCCGTCGTCACCTTCAACCCGCAGGCTAATGTCCATCGTCCGCGCATCATCAATGGTAAAAGCATCATCAAAAAGCCGAAGAAACGGCCCAACCGCAGCCGAGCCGTTATTGTCTTTCGCGCTGCCAAGCAGCAGGGCGCTGCGACCTTCGATATCGCGCAGGTTGACGTCATTTCCAAGGGTGACGCCGATAATCTGTCCGCCGGCATTGATCACCAGCACCAGTTCCGGCTCAGGATTGCTCCAGTTCGATTTGCGGTGCAGGCCAACCTCGGCCCCGGTGCCAACAGCTGACATCGGCTGAGCTTTGGTGAACACTTCGGCATCAGGGCCAATGCCAACTTCCAAATAAGGCGACCAAAGACCTTGTTCCACCAGCACTGCTTTAAGAGCCAGCGCTTGCTCTGAGCCGGGCACAATATTGGCAACGTCGGCACCAATTTGAGCACCGATATTTTGGCGAATTTCTTGCGCCGCTGCCGGATCGCCTTTGGCACCTTCTTCGATCACCCGTTCCAGCAAGCTTTCAACAAAGGTCACCCCGCAAGCCTTGATGGCTTGCAGATCAATCGGTGTCAGCAAATAGGCCAGTTCGCTGTCACGGGCACTGTGCAGCGAGTTCGCCAGAACCGCATCAATCTGGCCGATCTCGCTGCCGGTACAGTTGCGGATCAGGGCGACCGGATCTTCGGCATTGATCACATCGCTGACGGTTGCCGCCACTTTGGATAGATCAATCAATTTATCTTCGCGCAAGGTGACGACCGTTGGCCCACCGGGTTTCCCCGGCAGCCAGACACGGCCAACCAGGGTTGCCTGTCGATGATCCTCAGGCAGAATTGCAGCGGCGCTTAAATCTAGGCTCATGGCCGTCACCTTGTTAGGCTAAAGAACTGTTACCGTGACCACGCAATGCAGCGGCTATGCTGCGTTCCAAGTCCAGCGATGTTCAAGGTCATTTCGTCACCGGCTTTCAAAAATACCGGTGCAGGTTTAATCCCCATGCCGACCCCAGGCGGGGTGCCGGTGGAAATCACATCGCCGGGAAACAGCGTCATGAAGGTGCTGAGGTAGGCAACCAGATGGGCACAGTTGAAAATCATCGTCTTGGTGTTACCGTCTTGGAAACGTTTGCCGTTGACATCAAGGGTCATGTCGAGGTTTTGAGGGTCGGCAATCTCATCACGGGTAACCAGCCACGGGCCGAGTGGGCCAAAGGTGTCGCAACTTTTACCTTTTGTCCACTGACCGGCACGTTCGGTTTGGAAAGCCCGCTCCGAGACATCATTGGCGATGGCGTAACCGGCCACATAATCAAGCGCCTCGGCCTCATCAACGTGATGGGCCTGCTTGCCGATGATCATCGCAAGCTCAATCTCCCAATCGGTCTTCTCGGCACCTCGGGGGATGATCACATCATCATTTGGACCGTTCAATGCGTTCAAGGTTTTCATGAAAATGATTGGTTCGGGCGGCGCATCGGCACCTGTCTCTGCGGCATGATCGGAATAGTTCAGACCAATACAGATGAATTTTTGAAAACCACTGACACACGGACCAAGGCGCGGATTGCCGCTAACCAATGGCAGGCTGTTTGGATCAACAGCGGCGATCTTGGCCAAACCAGCTTCGCTCACACTGGCCGGGTTGATATCGTCAACGACGCCGGAAAGGTCGCGGATCGCGCCGGTGTCGTCTAACAGGCCGGGCTTTTCAGCGCCGCGCTCACCAAAACGAAGAAGTTTCATCGATTAATCCTTCCATTGCCGCCTATCCGGCGTTCAGATACATGGGTTATATACATGAGGCGTTATTCATATCGCCTTTGATGTGGTGACGAAGGATGCCACGGACAGCAGAATAGGATATCCAATGGCCGACACCAACCGTCAAGTTATGTTGCCTGCCGTAGCGGGCACTCACAACCAAGTGCTCGGATGAGCCGGCAGCCAGCAACCGCCATGATTGCGATTGACTGGGGGACCAGCCAATTGCGTGGCTTTCGACTTGATGATGCCGGCCAAGTGATTGATCGGCGGCGCGCTAATTGCGGCATTCTAAGCGTTGATGACGGGCAGTTCGCTGCCGCCTTGCAGACCGTCTTAGGCGACTGGCTGCGGGCTGATGCAGCCTGTCCGGTTTATCTATCCGGCATGATTGGTAGCCGTCAGGGCTGGCGGGAAGCACCATATGTTGACTGCCCGGCCCGGCTCAGCGATCTGGTAACGCATGTGATTGCGGTCGACATTGATGGCCATGGCCGCCAGGGCTGGATTGCACCGGGCCTATTGGCCCGTGACGGCAATGGTGATCCCGATGTCATGCGTGGTGAAGAAGTCCAAATTCTAGGCCTCGGCATGGCCAATCAGCGCCCGCAAATGACCGTTTGTTTGCCGGGTACCCATAGCAAATGGGTGTCGCTGTCGGCCGGCCAGGTGCAAGGCTTTGCCACCTATATGACGGGTGAGGTTTATGCCGCTGTCCGTGATCATACGATTTTGGGCCGGCTAATTGATGCCGACGCGCCGATGACGGCAGCATTCGAAGCCGGAGTGGCTCGCGCGGCAGCCGGCGGTGATCTTTTGCACCAATTGTTTAAAGTCCGGGCGAGGGGACTTTTTGGGGACCTGAATGCGGCCGATAGCGGGGCATTTTTATCAGGCTTACTTATTGGCTCGGAAATTACCGCTGCCGTCAGTGCCGGCATTACCGCTCCTGTGATGCTGATCGGTAACGGTGCTTTGGTAAGCTTGTATCAGCGCGCTTTGGCGCAGTGTCGCATTGACTGCCAAAAAGGCGATGATGGGGCCGCCGCCTATGGCTTGTTTAAATTAGCGCGGGAGCATCAAAATGGCCGCTGAGAGAGCACAGACATTTGCCGATTGGGTCGCCCCGCTTGGACTGGTTGCCATCCTGCGCGGGGTTGCGCCCGATGCGGTGCTTGGGATTGCCGAAGTGCTGATTGATGCGGGCTTTAAAATCATCGAAGTGCCGTTAAATTCACCGCAACCGATCGACAGCATCGGCCGCTTATCGGCCCGCTTTGGGGCGCAGGCCTTAATCGGTGCAGGCACGGTCACCACTGCCGATGACGTGACCGCTGTGGCGGCCGCTGGCGGGCGGCTTATTGTGATGCCACATAGTGATCTGGCGGTGATTGCGGCGGCCAAACGGGCAGGGCTGTTTGTGGTTCCCGGCATTGCCACTCCGACCGAAGCATTTGCGGCTCTGGCCGCCGGTGCCGATGGCTTAAAATTATTTCCCGCCGAAGCGCTGCCGGCAGCGGTTTTGAAAGCCATGCGGGCGGTTTTGCCGCCGCAGACCATGGTGTTTCCGGTGGGTGGCATTACGCCCACATCAATGGCGGAATATCGCCAGGCGGGTGCTGCTGGCTTTGGTCTTGGCTCTGCTTTATACAAGCCAGGCGATGGCCCGGCGGCGGTCGCGGCGAAAGCAGCTGCTTTTGTCGCTGCATGGCATAAAGACGGCCGCGCCGGATAACATCCACAGACAGTCGATCCGACCGCTGAAAAGGAGTTCACGATCATGGCGCTACCGGCGTTTTCGGCCTTTCAACTAGAAGAACTTCTGTCTCGATATGAGCAGGGCATTGACTTTCATTTCGCCGAAAGCGGCGTTGATCCATTACATTTAAGCCAGCTTTTGGATTGGGCCGGTGAGGAGGTGCGGGCCAGTCTGGACGCCACCGCGTTGAACTACCCCGAGGTCAACGGCAATCTTGCGTTACGGCAATTGATTGCCGATCGCTACCCAGGTGCCGGACCGGAAAACGTGTTGGTCACGGTTGGTGCCTCAGAGGCTAATTTCATTCTCGCGCAAACCCTGCTGGCGGCCGGTGACCGGCTTGCAACGGTCCGCCCCACCTATATGCAGATCTGGGGTATCGCCCGGAATATGGGCGTTCAGGTTGACGCTTTTGAGCTTTGTGAAAGTGCTGGTTGGGCGCTTGACCATGACAGCTTATCTGCTGCCGTCGGCGATGACACCAAGATGCTGGCCGTGGTTAACCCGAACAATCCAACGGGCGCAATTTTAAGCTCGGCAGATCGTGCGGCGATTATTGCGGCGGCGGATCGGGTTGATGCCTGGTTGCTGGCCGATGAGGTTTATGCGGGTGCCGAACGCGCCGAAAACGCACCTGAAACGGCCAGTTTTTGGGGCCAATACGATAAGGTCATTGCCGTTGGCTCAACCAGCAAGGCCTATGGCTTGCCAGGCTTGCGGACAGGCTGGATCGTCGCGCCTGAAGCGCTGATCGAGGCGCTCTGGCGGCGGCATGAATATGTGGCTGTCAGTGGCAGTATGTTGGGTCAGAAACTCGCCGAGGTGGCGTTGTCACCGACGGTTCGACCAAAGATTATCAACCGCACCCGAGGGCTTATTCGTGGCGGCTTTGAGATGGTTGAAAAATTTGTTGCTGGCCACGGTAATCAGCTCTCCGTGGTGTCGCCGCAAGCATCTGCAATGTGCTTCATCCGCACCCATCTGCCGATTTCGTCAGCTGCGCTGTGTGAGCGCTTGCGAGTCGAGCAGAGTATCTTAATTCCGCCCGGGGAATTATTTGAAGCGCCGGATCATTTGCGGTTTAGCTCGGCCTTGCCGGCCGATTACCTAGCCGCAGGCCTGCAACGTTTTAGCACGCTTTTGGCCGATATTGGCGAGGCGTAGCCGCGTTAAGGCTGATGGTCAAAAACCATCGGTGCCATGTCGGCAGCACTGCGGCCGGCATAATCAAGCTCCGGCACGCGGGCGATCGAGCGCTGCTGCGCCGCTTCCAGGGCGGTTAATTCGTGATCCAGATCAATGGTCAGGCAGCGGCCATTAGCGACCACCTGTTGACCGTCAACATACACCTCTCGGACGGCACGTTCGGCGGCCACATAGATCAGGCTGCGCAATGGCTCACGCAGCGGCCGCATGGCTGCGTCTTGAGTGTCGAGGAGAACCAGATCAGCTTTTGCGCCAACCGCCAGGCGGCCGATATCGTCGCGCCGCAGCGCCTTGGCACCGCCAATGGTCGCGGCATTAAAAACCTCTGCGGTGGTCACATCTTTGACGCTGCCGGCAACGGCCCGGGCGATGGTCAACGCATTGCGCATTTCATCTAAAATGTTATGCGGATAGGTGTCGGTTCCGATACCGATGTTAACGCCCGCTCGCAAATACCGCCCAAATGTGTTGAGGGCGATCCCTCGGCGCATGAACACTGTCGGGCAATGGGCAAGGCTTGCGCCACTTTCGGCCAAAAGCGGCAAATCGCTATCTGAACTCCAGTGCAGCCATGGGTGATGGTCAAGGAAAATACCGTGGCCAACAATCGTGCGGTCATCGAGAATGCCGATATCATGCATCCATTGCAGCGGCGTCTTGCCGTGTCGGCGAACCATCTCGATAAACTCGGTGACGGACTGGGCCGCATGAATTTGCAGCGGCAGATTGCGTTCGGTCGCATAGCCGTGAGCTTGCCGCAACAAATCTTCCGAACAGGTATCAATCTGTGACGGTGCGACCATTCCGGAAAGCCGACCACTGGGATGCTGGAAGGCCCGATCAATCGCCTGCCGTGCGGCGGCAAAGCCGTCGGGTCCGCGATTTGGGTCTTGCCAATCATATTCCAGCAAATGGCCGTCGCGGGTAAACCACGGCGCGTCACGAAAGGCCGGGGCAATGCAGGCGCGGATGCCGCTGTCGGCTAAGATATCGAGCCAACCTTCAAACGGTGCCGAAAAATCAACAACGGTGGTACAGCCACTTTGTAATAATTCGGCCATGGCTACTTTTGTGCAGGGGCCAATGCCGTCACTGTCGTTGTTAAAGGTTGTCAAAAACTCATACAGCGAGGAATGGTAAAAATTCGGGCTGCGGATTTCGTCGGTAATGCCCTTGCGCAGCGGCTCGCTGGTGGGATGGCTATGAATATTCACCAGGCCAGGCATGACAATGCGCTGGCTGCCGTCGATTTCAATATCGGCGGCGCCCTGATAACGGCCACCGACATGACAGATTTGCTGATCTGTGAACGCCAGATCGCCATCGGTGAGATAAACATGGCTTTGGCGGGCCGCGTCCCAGGCGATGATCCAAGCAGCGTTCTTAATAACCGTTGTGGTCATGGTTGTTGCCCTCCGAGATCGGTCGGTGGCGACAGTTAACGACCATTGGCCACCGGTGCTGCCTCTATGATGCGATTTTCTTCCACCCCATGGCAAGCAATGGCGGTGCTGCCGACCATTCGCGGTTGTGGCGCTTCGGATCGACAACGCGCATTTGCAAACGGGCACCGCGGGTGGAAGCTGCAGCCGGAAGGTGGGTTAATCGGATTTGGCACTTCGCCGGCGACCGGCAACCGTTCGCGACCGCTCATTTCAAGGTCGGGAATGGTATCTAACAGCATCCGGGTATAGGGGTGCTGCGGATTTTTGAAAATGTCGCGGGCCGGACCAACTTCGACCAAACGGCCAAGATACATCACCGCCAGTCGGTCAGAGATGTAATAGACCACGGCCAAATTATGGCTGATAAACAAATAGGTCAGGCCAAGCTCACGCTGTAAATTCTTCATCAGGTTAAGAATTTGTGCCTGTACCGACACATCCAGCGCCGAAGTCGGTTCGTCGCAGACCAGAAAGTCAGGCTCACTTGCAAGCGCACGGGCGATCGAGATCCGTTGGCGCTGGCCGCCGGAAAATTCATGGGGGTATTTTTGACCGTCGTCAGCGGTCAGTTTGACTTGTTCCAGTAATTCGGTCACCCGCGCTGTGATCGCGGCTCCACCGTGGGCAAGATGAAAAGCCCGGATCGGCTCGGCAATAATATCTTTGACGCGCCAGCGCGGATTAAGGCTGGCGTAGGGATCTTGAAAGATCATTTGGATGCGCCGCCGGATAGGCGCCATTTCCCGGCGACTGAGGCCACCGATGTCGTCACCTTCGAAAATGATTTGCCCGGTGCTTGGCCCGTATAGGCCGACCACCAATCGAGCGACCGTTGACTTGCCGCAGCCACTTTCGCCCACCAAACTGAAGGTCTCGCCTGATTTGACGGAAAAGTCGATGCCATCAACAGCTTTCAGCAGTTGCCGAGGCTGGCCTTCAATGACGCGGTTTAACCACGGCGGCGAGACATCAAAAACGCGGCTCAAGTTCTGGACTTGCAAAATAGGGTCGGCGGTCGGCGATTGCTTAGCCATGATGAGCCTCCTGTTCAATCAGCCAGCAAGCCACTTCGCCAGCACCGCTGGCAATAGGATCGGGACGGGTTTGGCGGCATTTATCAAACGCTTTCGGACAGCGTGGGTTGAATGCGCAACCATCGGGAATAGCGGTTAAGCGCGGCATCGCCCCCTCGATCTGTGCAAGTCGCTCGGTTTGTTGGCCAACCACCGGAATTGAGCCCATCAAGCCATCGGTATATGGATGCTTGGCATGCTTGATTACATCGGCAACAGGGCCAATTTCGGCAATCCTGCCGGCATACATAACAGCGACTCGGTCAGCTGTTTCCGCAATCACCCCCATATCATGGGTCACCAACATGACGGCTGTTCCGTGGTCCCGGCAGAGACGTTTCAGCAGCGCGATAATTTGCGCTTGAATGGATACATCAAGGGCGGTGGTCGGCTCATCGGCAATGATCAGTCGCGGATTAGCGGAGAGCGCCAATGCAATCACCACGCGCTGACGCATGCCGCCGGAAAACTGATGGGGGAAATGGTCAATGCGTTGACTTGCAGCCGGAATGCCAACCTCATTTAATAACTCAAGGGCGCGGCTACGGGCGGCGGCAAGGCCTACATCACTATGGGTGCGAATGGTTTCGACCAGCTGTTGGCCGACCGAATACAACGGGTTCAAACTGGTCAGCGGGTCTTGGAAAATGGCGCCAATCTCGGCACCGCGAATTTTCCGCATTTTTTCATACGGCAGGTTATCGATGCGTTGCCCATCCAGGCGAATTTCTCCACCGGCAATCCGGCCCGGTGGTTCAAGCAGACCGATGATGGCATTGCCGGTCATCGACTTGCCGGCCCCGGATTCGCCGACCACGCCAAGGACTTCGCCTTCTTCGATCTTCAAAGAGACATCATCAACGGCAGTGAGTGTGCCGTTGCGCGTGAGAAACTCGACGCGCAGTTGATCGACTTCAAGCAAAGCCATTGGTTACCTCAATTTCGGGTTTAGCGCGTCGCGCAACCAGTCACCTAATAAATTCACCGCCAAAACCAGGATTGCCAGTGCCGCGCCCGGAAAAATCGTGATCCACCACTCGCCCGAGAACAAGAAGTCATTGCCAATTCGGATCAAAGTGCCAAGGGAAGGCTCGGTCGGCGGCACCCCAACGCCAAGGAAAGACAGGGTTGCCTCACTGATGATTGCAACCGCTAAATGAATGGTCGCGATCACCAGAACCGGGCCGGTAACATTTGGCAAAATATGCCGCAGCATGATCAACCAGGGGTGGATGCCAATAACGCGCGCAGCTTGCACATATTCTTTATTGCGCTCCACCATGGTCGAGCCGCGCACCGTTCGGGCGTATTGCACCCAACCGGAAATCCCAATCGATAAAATCAGCACCACATAGGCAAGGTGAACTTGTTGCTCAATCTGCAAGGCGCCGCGCAGCACGCCGTTCACCAAAAGCGCAATTAGAATGGTTGGAAAGCTGAGTTGAATTTCAGCGACTCGCATGATGAAGGCATCAAGCCGGCCACCGACAAACCCTGACCACAAGCCTAGGCCGACGCCCAGCAGCAGCGCCAATAAGACACTCGCAAAACCGATAAATAATGACACCCGTGAGCCATGCATAATCGCCGATAAAACATCGCGGCCTTGATCATCGGTGCCAAGCAGAAACCGTGGGTCCCCGTCGATGCTCCAGGCCGGCGCCAGGAAGCTATCCATGATGTCCATGCTCACAAGATCAAACGGATCATGCGGCGCCAGCCATGGCGCCAGCAAGGCACAAAGGAAAAACGTCACGGTGACGACAGCCGCCGCAATGGTGATGGGGGATTGCTTAAAGCTATACCAGATGTCGCTGTCGCGCATCCGTTGCAGCGTCGACGGGGCGGGCGCAGGAGATTTCATATCAGCCATGCCCATGTGCCGCGCTTGGATCGATGCGCAGGCGCGGATCAACCACATAATACAGGATGTCGACAATCAAATTAATGACCACAAAAAAGAAGGCGATTAAAATCAGATATGCGGCCATGATCGGGATATCGACATTCTGGATCGCCTGCAAGAACATCAAACCCATGCCCGGCCACTGGAACACGGTCTCAGTAATGATCGCAAATGCGATAATAGAACCAAGTTGCAAACCGGTAATGGTGATGACCGGCACCAGGGTATTCTTCAAGGCATGGCCAAAATGTACGGCGCTGTTGCTGAGGCCCCGGGCGCGAGCGAATTTGATGTAATCGGTGCGCAGTACTTCCAACATTTCCGAGCGGACCAGCCGCATGATCAGCGTCAGTTGAAATAACCCAAGGGTGATGGCCGGTAGGATCAGTGCTTTGATGCCGCTGCTTGTCAGTAAGCCGGTTGACCAACTGCCGACCAAAACTGCTTCACCGCGGCCAAAGGACGGCAGCACCCCCAACTGCACCGAAAACACAAAAATCAGCAGAATACCGATTAAGAACGTCGGCAAGGAAATCCCCACCAGCGAGACGGTCATGAATATTTTTGACAAGAAACCATTGCGGTTCAGGCCTGTGTACACACCCATCGGGACACCAACAAACAGTGAAAATAACGCTGAAATCAGCGACAATTCTAAGGTCGCAGGCATACGGTTGACGATCAGGTCCGTCACCGGCCGCTTATGCTGATAGGAAATGCCGAAATCACCTTGCACGGCATTTAACGCGAAGCGCCAAAATTGCACGATCCAAGGGTCGTTCAAACCTAAACGCTGCCGCAATTCCTCGCGTTCTTTCAAGCCTGTTTCAACACCAACCAATTGATTGATCGGGTCACCAACGAATTGAAACAAGGTGAACGCCACCAAGGCGACAACAAACATAACGATCAATGACTGCAGCAGTCTGCGAATAATGAATGCGACCATCGGGTCCGTTTTGTCTCATTTAAAAAATGTAAAGGCACCGATCAGCCCCGCAATGCGCGGGACTGATCGGCAACTGTCTTAACAGCTTAGTTCATGTTGACGTAATACATCATGAACTGATTGTCGGCCCGTTGCACCAGGTCGACAGATTTTTTCTTACCCCATGCCAAGCCTTGCTGATGCAGAGGCAGATGGGCCACTTCGTCGGTGGTCATCTTATAGGCATCACGGATCATGGCATCGCGTTTTGCGGTGTCGGTTTCAACCAGGATTTTGTCAACCAAAGCATCGACTTTGGCATTGCTGTAGCCACCGACGTTGAACTTGCCGCGACCGGAGTCTTTGTTCGGTGTGCCGTGCAGATTGAACAGCACGTTCCAGCTGTCGAAGCTGCCCGGAGTCCAACCCAGCAAATACATGCTCATGTCGCGTTTTGGACGCAGGATTTTGGCGAAGAATTGCGCCTTTGGCTGCGCCAACAGGTCAACTTTAATGCCAATTTTTGCCAGCATTTGAACAACCGTTTTGCAAATCAACTCGTCGTTGACATAACGGTTATTTGGGCAATCCAACTGCACTTGAAACCCGTCTGGATAGCCAGCATCGGCCAGCAGTTTTTTGGCACCTTCCGGATTATAATCAAAACGCTTGAATTCGCCGGCATGGGCGGCAAAAAGTTTTGGTGAAATCATGATTGCCGACGGTGTCGACAAACCACGCATCACTTTGCGTTTGATCGCATCAATGTTGATGCCGTGATAGATCGCTTGACGAACCCGCAGATCCTTAAAGGGGTTCTTGCCTTTCACGCTGGAATACATCAACTCGTCGCGTTCTTGGTCAAAGCCAAGGAAGATTGTCCGCAACTCTGGGCCGGCCAAAACTTCGGTATCAGGGTTGGAGTTGATCCGCTTCATATCCTGCACCGGGACCGGATACATCATATCGATCTCACCGGACAGCAGCGCTGCGACGCGGGTCGCATCGGAACCAATCGGCGTCATAATGATTTCGGTCAGGTTATGCTTTGGCTTATCCCACCAACCGGCGAAAGGCACCATCACGGTTTTGACGTCAGTTTCCCGGCTTTTGACCATGAACGGGCCAGTGCCGTTGGCATGTCGGGTGGCGTAGTTTTCTTTACCGGATCCGATATCGGTCGGGTCAACGGCGTTATTCGCTTCTGACCATTCCTTATCCATAATGTACCAGGTTGCCCATTCGGCGATCAGGATCGGATTTGGCACTTCGGTGATGAAGTCAACGGTGTGATCGTCAACTTTGATCACGTCTTTGACTGTCGCCATCCGCGTTTTCACGTCGGATCCAGGCTTCATCGTGCGTTGGTAGGTGAAAACCACATCGTCGGCGGTGAAAGCGTTGCCGTTGTGGAATTTGACATTTTTCCGCAGGTTAAAGCGCCAGCGTTTTGGCTCGACGATTTTCCAGCTGGTCGCCAAGGCCGGCTGAATGGCCAAATCGGGGCCGCGCCGAACCAAGCCCTCGAAAATATTGCCGAGCAGGCCGAGGGTGAAGGTTTCGTTCAAGGACTGCGGATCAAGTGATTGGGCGTCGCCTTGGAAAGCCCATTTGAGTGTTTTCGCCTCCACTGCTTGGGCCGTCAAAACAGTTGCCGCAGCAAGTGT
Source organism: SAR116 cluster bacterium AG-355-O21 (assembly GCA_003280605.1). Taxonomy (GTDB): domain Bacteria; phylum Pseudomonadota; class Alphaproteobacteria; order Thalassobaculales; family Thalassobaculaceae; genus TMED26. Next base: position 20,144 of record QCEM01000037.1, read on the forward strand.
TAAGGCCGTCAGGGTCTTTTTCATCTGAATGCTCCCGTAATTGCTCATCCCGGCAACAGCGCATGACCAACCGCCTCGAAGGTTAAATGGCCGCCAAATTGCCTTAAGGATTGATGCTATGCTATTTCAGCGGTAGCGAACAGACGAAATAGACTATTTCTAAGCTTTTCAAGTGATTTGAAAAAACCTTGGTTGTTTGCTTGCCGGTGACATTTCACAAGCTATGATGGCGCGGCTGAGAAGATAAGAACCAGCAGTCGAGTTTCCGTGTTTACCGCCGCATCAGGTTCCCATGCCCGCAGAAACCACATCGCATCGTTATCGGGTGCCGGTACTTGTGCTGATTGTGTTCATGCCCTTTGCGGGCGGGTTTTTTCTATCCTATCTGTTTCGATCCGTGAATGCGATCATTGCCCCGCAATTGGCTGCTGATTTAGGCCTTGATCCGGCCGACCTAGGGTTTTTGACAAGCGTTTACTTCATGACATTTGCCGCTTGTCAGTTGCCGCTTGGGGTTGCCCTTGATCGCTTTGGGCCGCGCCGGGTGCAGGCAAGCCTTTTGATGCTGGCGGCGCTAGGTGCTTTCATCTTCGCTATTGGTGCAGATTTTCAAGCTGTTGCCATGGGCCGGGCGTTGATTGGCATTGGTGTTTGCGGCGGCTTGATGGCCTCATTTAAAGCCATCACATTGTGGTTTCCGGCGCGGGCGTGGCCGGTCGTGAATGGTTGCTTTTTAACCATGGGCGGCCTTGGGGCGATGACGGCGACCATGCCGATGGAAATTATCCTTGGGTATTTTGGTTGGCGGGAGGTTTTTGCCCTGCTTGCCGGGATGACCGTGATTGCCGGTGGGCTGATCTTCATCAGCGTCCCGGAGCGCACCGACCGGCCGCCGGCAGCGCCCTTGAGCGAGCAGATCAAAGGTTATTTGTTTATTTTCCGCGATCGCCGCTTTTGGAGCATCGTGCCCTTCAGCATTTTAGCGATGTCAGCCAATTTTTCGATCCAGGGACTATGGGCCGGGCCGTGGCTGCGCGATGTTGCCGGCCTTGACCGTGATGGTGTGGCGCAGGGCTTGTTTGTGTTATCGGCAGCGATGGTGGTCGGCTCAACCCTCAATGGCATTTTGGCTGTTTGGCTGGCACGCTGGGGAGTGCCGTTGTTAACGGTCATGGTTGGATTGCTTGGCTGCTTTTTGACGGCGCAAAGTTTAATCGTTTTTCAAGTGGCGCCAGAATCGCTGCTGCCATGGATCGGCTTCGGGTTTTTTGCAAACGGAACAGTATTATGCTTTGCATTGTTAAACCGGATTTTCCCCCTTGCCTATTCCGGACGGGTGTCGACCGCCATCAATGTCCTTGGCTTTGGCATGGCTTTCCTGTGGCAATTTGGGATTGGCAGCATCATTGATTTGTGGCCGTCAACGGTCGATGGTTATGCAGCGGAAAGTTATATTTATGCCTTTGGTGCGGTGATGGCAGCACAGCTTTTGGCGCTGGTTTGGTTCTGGATATCGTGGCGCGATTGACAACAGGTGACAGCATAAGTTTTCCGTTATACGCTTCTGCTTGAAACCCTGAATTACCCGAAATTGGAGGTCTCATGACACTTCAACCAAACTCTCCAGAAGCGCGTGATGTAGCCTATTTGCTGCACCCCTATACCAAGCTGAAAACCCATCAAAAAACCGGTCCTGTGATCATGGAGCGCGGCGAAGGTGTGTATGTTTGGGACAATGCAGGCAATAAGTTCTTGGAAGGCATGGCCGGACTGTGGAGCACCGCCCTCGGTTTCAACGAGGAGCGGTTGATCAATGCGGCAACCGAGCAGATGAAGGTATTGCCTTATTATCATCAATTTGCCCAAAAATCCCATTTGCCAGGGATTGATCTGGCCGAACGGCTGATCAAAATGGCGCCGGCGGAAATGTCGAAGGTGATTTTTTCAAACTCTGGCTCAGAGGCGAATGACACCGCGATTAAGCTGATTTGGTATTACAATAATGCCCGTGGCCGTCATCATAAGAAAAAGATTATCAGCCGAATTCAAGGCTATCATGGGGTCACTGTTGCGACAGCGAGCCTGACCGGTAAGCCGAACAATCATCAAGGCTTTGACTTACCGATCGCCAATATCCTGCACACGCACAACCCGCATTATTATCGCGGCGCGCATGCTGGTGAGAGCGAGGAAGACTTTGCCACCCGCATGGCCGACGAGCTTGAAAACATGATTTTGGCCGAGGGGCCGGAGACGGTTGCCGCTTTTGTGGCGGAACCGATCCAAGGTGCCGGCGGGGTGATTATTCCGCCCGCAACCTATTGGCAAAAAATCCAAGCGGTTCTGAAGAAATATGATGTCTTGTTGCATGTGGATGAAGTGATCTGCGGCTTCTTCCGGACCGGCAATACCTGGGGCTCGGAAACCTATGGGATCACCCCGGATATCTTGACCTGTGCGAAAGCCTTGTCGAGCTCATATTTGCCGATTTCAGCAACCATGGTGTCGGAAGATATCTTTGAGGCCATCACCCAGCAATCTGATGACCTCGGCGGTCTTGGCCACGGCTATACCTATACCGGCCATCCCGTTTGCGCGGCGGTGGCGCTTGAAACGCTGAAAATTTATGACGAGCGAGACATCCTTGGCCATGTTCAAAAAGTCGCCCCCTTGTTCAATGCGCGGGTTGCTGCTTTGGCCGATCATCCGCTCGCCGGTGAAGCCTGTTCCAAAGGCTTGATTGGGGCCATTGAAGTGGTTGCCGATAAAGCAACCAAGCAAGCTTTTGATCCAAGCCTCGGGGTCGGGGCGATGATTGGCACCATTTGCCATAGCCATGGCCTGGTGCTGCGGCCATTGGGGGATCGGGTGGCGATGTGCCCGCCTTTGATCATCAGTGACAATGAAGTGAATGAGTTGTTCGACAAGTTGACGCTGGCCATGGATCAAGCCTTGGAGCGGTTGACCGAGGACGGCGTGAAGGTCGCTTAAAGCGCAGTTTCGCGGCTAAAGACGCGTGCGGCGGGATGCCTGGCAGCCCGCCGTTTTTTCTTGCCCGCGACGGCCTGGCCGGCGTGTTCTGCCGCCGCTAGCCGCTGTCGGCGGTACCTGCGCAGGTTGCGCCTTGACCTAAAATTACTAATCAAGTGAATAACAAAAGGTCGTTTGTCTGCGGTTTCATCAGCGGGTAAGCATGCGGACGATCAATCTCAATCACGGAGCAATCACATGCGCTTTTCCAATTATGTCGAAGGTATGCGGTCCGATGGCACTGTCGAGGTAATGAATGCCTGGCAGATCCATGGCGAAGCACGCCGCCGCCAGCGGGCAGGTGAGGATATAATCTTATTATCGATCGGAGATCATGATTTTGCCAGCGATGATCGGATTGTTGCCGCCTGCTGTGACGCATTACACGCCGGTCGCCATCATTACACGGCGGCCCTGGGTGAACCGGCAACACGCCAAGCGGCAGTCACTTTCCACCAGCGGGTGATTGGCGAGGGCATCGGCATTGACAACGTTGCCATCGTTCCTGGGGCGCAAAGCGGGGTTTTTACGACCGCCATGGCCTTGCTCGATGCCGGCGATGAAGTGATTTGCTTTGACCCGATGTATGTCACCTATTCAGGTGCTTTAATGGCACCACATGCAAAAATGCGCTTTGTTACCTTGCGGCCGGAAAATGCCTTCCAGCCCTTGGCCGCAGACATTCGAGCGGCGGTCACACCAAAAACCAAAGCGATCATGCTGAACACCCCAAATAATCCAACCGGTGCGGTGTCGCCGCCGGCGCTGCTGGCGGAAATTGCCGCGATTGCCGAAGAACATGATCTTTGGGTGATCAGTGATGAAGTTTACTGCAGCATGACCTATGAACGGCCACATCGGTCACCACGACTGCTACCTGGCATGGCGGACCGCACGGTGTCACTTTACAGCTTGTCAAAAGCGTTTGCGATGACCGGATGGCGGATGGGCTGGGTGGTTGCGGGGCCGGCGGTTATTGAACGCCTCGACCTGGTTCTCAGCTCGTTGCTTTTTGGCACGCCGACATTTATCCAAGACGCAATGGTGGCGGCGATCGACCAGGCGGCGGATGAAGTTGATCGGATTTGTGCCCTGTATCGTCGCCGCCGGGATGCCATTTGCGGTGCCTTAGCAGCGATCCCAAAGCTTAAATTCAGTGTTCCCGAAGCTGGCATGTTTTTGATGATTGATGTCCGTGAGACAGGTGTGAGCAGTATTGAATTTGCCCGCAGTTTGCTGGCGGAACAAAATGTCTCGTTGCTGCCGGGGGAAGGATTTGGTGCCTCACAAGCAGGCTTCTTGCGGTTGAGCTTCTGCGTTGATGAGGCTCAATTGCTGGTCGCTGCTGAACGCATCGCAGCGCATGTAGCAAAGATAAGCCGTTAAGCCTCAAAGCATCGCCGGTGACTACATTTTGCCCTTCCAAGGCACCAATCGGTATTCCACGTAGCGCATCAGCATGTCAAAAGCATAAGCGATCGCAGCAATGATGATGATGCCCATGATCACCGTTGGGGTTTGCAAAAACTGTGAGGCTGATAACACCATATAGCCAAGCCCGTTGGTTGCGGCGACCATTTCGGCGGCAACCAATGTGGTCCATCCGAAGCCGATGCCGATCCGCATGGCGGTCAGAATTTCAGGCATGGCGGCCGGGAAGATGATCTGGCTCAGCACTTGCCAGCGCGAGGCCCCAAAGGAGTAGGCGGCATGGATCTGCTCGATTGTTGCCGATCTGACGCCTGCGCGTGCGCCGAGGGCGACAGGCGCAAAAACCGACAGAAAAATCAGCAATACTTTAGAGGTCTCACCGATCCCAAACCAAATGATCATCAGCGGTAAATAGGCGAGTGGTGGGATCGGTCGGTAAAATTTGATTGGCGGATCAAAGATGCCGCTGGCGACCGAATTCATGCCCATGGCCAAGCCAAGTGGGATACCAATGGCGCAGGCCAGCAAAAATGCACTGAAAACCCGTGCCGTTGAAATGCCCACATGCTCGATCAGCGGTGTGCCGGTGAAGCCGATCTCGACCACCTCAATGAACTTTAAAACGATGGTTTGCGGTGCCGGCACAAACAACGGCTCGACCACACCGATTGCCGTCATCAACCACCATAGGCCCAGCAACAGCACGATCGTT
>QCEM01000038.1 GCA_003280605.1 SAR116 cluster bacterium AG-355-O21
AAGTGGTGGTGTTACAAGTCGACTTTGGTAGAGACAATAGAAATTAGTGTCGCCTCAAACTTATTACAGACTTTATGAGTAGGCGGCGAGTCAACGACTTACTGAAGAAATTTTTTACCCTAACCACAAATCACTGAGCGGTGAGAAGAACCCTCGGTTTGTGTCGACAAGCTCAATGCGGCGTGGCGCTCTGTCGCGCTTGAGGAACTATCAAACGCACCCAATTCGGTTTTGTCTGATTATCATGGAGTTAAAGATGAACTTTTTACAACGTATTTTGGTTACCGCGTTAACAGTAATTTCCCTGTCAGCACCAGCTGCGGCGATGGGTCATTCAAAGGATATTGTTGATACAGCCGTTGCAGCGGGAAATTTCAAAACCCTGGTGGCAGCAGTGAAAGCAGCTGGTTTGGTTGAAACCTTGAAAAGCAAAGGCCCATTCACCGTTTTTGCGCCAACAGATGATGCGTTTGCGAAATTACCGAAAGGGACAATCGCCGACCTCCTAAAGCCTGAAAACAAAGATAAGTTGGCCGCTATCCTCACCTATCACGTGATCGGCGGGAAGGTGTTGTCTTCGGACCTTAAAGAAGGCATGGAGGCCCCGACTGTGAACGGTAGTAACGTTAAAATATCACTCTCTGGCGGCGCCAAAATTAATGAGGCGAAAGTGATATCGGCAGATATCAAAACGAAAAATGGGGTCATTCACGTAATCGACACCGTAATACTGCCACCCGCAAATTGATCTTGTCGAAGATCTTTAGCAGTTCGAATGCCTAAAGAGTTGGAAAGCCCGAGGGATTGGTTGCCCTCGGGCTACCTCTTAGGGTCTGACGAAGAGGTCTTTTAAACTAATAATTTTAATTAAAATAAAAGCATCGCCGCCAAAAATATCCTGCAGCCCCGCAGTGATTTGGGTGGGTGATAGACCCTCGACATCAACTTTTTATGAGTTACACGCGCCGAAATAAAATAAGTTAGGATCGAGAGAGACGTCGCTTTTCATCTCATTTGGTTGAGCTCAAAATGAATTAATCTGCAAATTTAACTTCAAACAAAACGCCGGCTTATTTTGTAATATAAATCATCTGGGAAATGACGGGTAGACCGGATCAAGTAGCTAAGAGATTGGCAAATGTTATTTCCATCTGCTCGCGCTCCAATCCATCCAGGATATATTGCGAAGCTCTATCCGGAGAAATCCCAAGTATAGGCGGGATATAGCTTGGTATTAAACGAGTGTTAACAAAACCAGGGTTTATCATAGATAGGTTGATACCACGCTTTACAGCTTCCGGACGTATAGCTTCTACAAATACCTTGCCCCTTTCCAAAACCACTCAGTCGCCCGCTCAGTGGCGATGTAGATCATTTGGCCCACCACCCGGCCAGCTTCGCTGTTGCCGGGTTGGTGGCCTTCATACGCCTGCATAGCGGCCATGAACGCAGGGTGATCCATCTCACCGGCCTGGCGTGCTGACCTGTAAGCCATGATCGTATCCTTAAACACAGCGGTCGTGGTGTCGATCGTGGTCATCAGTCGGTTTTCCTATGATTTAGATGGGAGTTTGAAAACTGCACCCACAAAGGCGCCACCTGCAACGCACCCGATCATCGCTGCGAAAATTACTAGCTCGCTAACATCCATTTGACTGTTTGCGAACAAAAAGAAGATTGCTGCAGGCACCCCAAAGACGCCACCTCCCAACAGCCCCAACAAGCCGCCATACATACCGCTGGCCAACATGTTTTCTCTCCTTCTCTAGTGGGTACCAACCCCTATGACGTTTTGACGTCAAACCGTCTTGATATATTTATGCAGCTGTGATTCATTACTTCCGATAATTAGACTTACAGGATGTAACGATAATGAATGAGCTTGTAGCGGTCACGTCAAGAGAAACGGCAACAGCGCTTCAAAACTACAGCGAGGCAGCTAAGGGTGCTTTCTCAGCTAGCACAGAGCGCGCTCTAGCCTCTGATACGCGGCTCTGGACTTCTTGGTGCAGTGACAACGGTCATGCACCCTTACCAGCAGCACCAGGTGCCGTGGTGGCGTTTGTTAAGGAAATGGCGGTCGATCGCAAGCCAGCGACGGTGTCCCGTTATCTGTCATCACTGGCGCACATGCATCGTGCCGTGAACCTGCCAGACCCGACAAAGACTAACGAGGTTACGCTTGCAATGCGTGCCTTGCGGCGGAGTAAGCCGACACGGCAGCGCCAGGCAGCGCCTCTTAATGCAAACGTGCTAGAGCGGCTGACAGTTACCTTGACTAACTCAGCACGCGATCTGCGTGATATTGCGTTGCTGAGACTTGCACGGGATACACTGGCACGACGTAGCGAACTTGTGGCAATGGACCTAAGCGACCTGGAGCATGGCGTCGATGGTTCAGCCACAATTATCATCCGCCGCTCCAAGACTGATCAAGACGGGCAAGGCGCTATTCAATATGTGTCACCTCCGACGCTAGCGGCGATTGAAGCCTACTTGGCCGCCGTTGGTATTTCAGACGGTGCAATGTTCCGCAGCATTAGAAAGAATGGCGCAGCAGGCGGACGCCTCACTGACAGGAGCGTCGCAAATATATTTAAGCGACTGGCAGAGGCGGCTGGCGTACCAGCTGACGACGTATCTGGGCATTCAGCCCGTGTCGGCATGGCTCAGGACCTCATGGCAGCCGGTGCAGAGCTCCCTGCCCTCATGCAAGCTGGTCGATGGAAATCACCAACCATGCCTGCCCGTTACGGTGAACGCCAAGCAGCTGCCCGTAGCGCAGTTGCTAAGTTCTATGGTGCGTCATGAAGAAAGTCGCAATCCTGGCCCAAAAGGGCGGCGCAGGTAAAACCACCATCGCCATCCATTTGTCTGTGCTGGCCATGCAGCGAGACATAGCCTCATGCGTTATCGACTGCGATCCGCAACAATCAGCCCTGGGCTGGTATGAGGAGCGCGAGGATAGCGATCCGCCGGTTGTTGACGGGCATCAGCCTTCAGGACGCAGACCGGATAAGACAGGCACGCTAGCCCGCTTACTGCGCGTTGCTGAAATGGATGAATACGACCTGACGATTATCGACACTGCGCCACACGCGGCAGAAGCTATTGGCGAGGCTGCCAGGGCAGCTGATTTTTGTATCGTACCATGCCGCCCAGCAATTCTTGATCTGAAGGCGATCAGCAAGACGATTGAGATTCTGTCCGTCTCGGACACGCCTTTTGCCGTGTTGTTAAATTCATGCCCACCAAAGCGAGGCGTTGGCGAGAACAGCATGGTTAAGGAAAGCCGTGATCTTTTGCTAGGTCAGGATATCCCATTGTTCAAAACAGCGGTGACACAACGCGCCGCTTTCTCTCATGCGTTGATTGATGGGCGAGCGGTAACAGAGTTCGCACCAGGCAGCCCCGCTGCCGACGAGATCGGCGGCGTTCTTGATGAGTTATTGGAGTTGACGAAATGAAACGCGGGAAGCTAGGAAACAGCAGCCTCAAGAGCATGACGTCAAAACGGCAAGACATGTCGACGTCTACAGCTGCATCAGCTATAAATAGTAACGTAGCAGAGGGCGAAAAGCGCCTAACACTGCGGATAAATAAGACCGGCTGGGTGGAGCTAAACATGATGCGGCTAGAACAAGACCGCACTGTTAACGCCCTGATTACAGAAGCTATCAACGAGTACCTGGCCAAAAACGGAAAGTCACCGTCTGCTTAATGAGTAAAGAGAAAGTCGCGGGTGCCAACCTCGGCCCAGGCTGGCCAGGTAAACGCTGCACAGCACGTTCTAAGCGCACTGGTAAACCGTGCCGCAACCCTGGGGTGCTCGGCTGGACTGTGTGCCGTATGCACGGTGCTCGCGGCGGTCGACCTAAGCGCTCAACGCCTGACTGGCGCAAGACAGCCCACATACTCAACCACCTTGACCCAGACTGGCAGCAATCGGCTAAATCTCAGCAAACGACCGTATCGGTGATTATATCAGCTCGGAGAGAAGAATGAGTATCGTTGAGATTGGTGCACTCGCTATCGTGGACCTTTACATTTTCGTTGACGAAACGAATGGTGATGCTGATGAGGTTGCTGTCAGTCAGTCCATTGGAGACACATATAAACTTGATTATGGTGTCTCTAAATAGCGACAATAGAGGTGCATTTAAATATTAAAACATCGTTCTCTGTGACGTTCCCACAAACACTGAGAATGAATGCGCTGCAACGATCTTTGTCTGCCGGCTATTTTTAAATAGTAGTTATGACGCTAATTGCCCAAAAATCGGATGCACTTCATTAAGGGGCGTCCCTTCCAGATGAATTTGCCGCAACCCCTCAAGAAAGACCGCCATATTATGATCATCTCCCTGATAAAAAGGCGCGATCGGCGTGTTTAACCAATCAGTTGCGCCACTATGCATTCGCGCCCAATACCCTAAGGCAAAAATAATGGGAACAAATTGGATTGCTGGTTCCGTCAAACAGTATATTTTTTTTTGCAGATGCCCAGGATCATGGCGAATTGATAACAGACCTACATCCTCCAGCCTTTTTAGCCTTTTCGCCAATGTGGCCGACGAAATCCCTTCAACATTTTTTACCCGTAATTGATTGAATGTCCGCCGGCTTAAAAGAGCAATATCACGGAGAATAATTATTGCCCATTTATCGCCAATGATGTCGGCTGTGAAGCCAATGGGGCAGTCTTCGGCCAATAAACCTGACGCAAACATCTTAACCGCCAACTTTTTAAAACTAGTTTTAATCTAAGACTAGATTGTAAAGCTAGCACACTTGAAAGTCAACGCACATGTAAGCGCTTGCTGCGCAGGCGTTTATCCTGACTGAACGTATTCATCAAGACGGTAATATAGGGACAAACCATGGCCTTTTTTGACATTGACGATCATAAAATCTTCTACACTGATACCGGCGGTGAAAAGCCTGCATTGATTTTCAGCCATGGGTTTTTCCTCGACCAATCCTCATTTGATGCGCAATACGCCTATTTCCAAGAAAATTATCGTTGTATTGGATGGGACGAGATGGGCTTCGGTCAATCCACCACTTCCAACATTTATTCCTATTGGGATTCGGCTAATATCGTTTTGGCAATTATGGATGAACTTGGTATCGAACAGGCCTCTTTAATAGGCGTAAGCAAGGGGGGCTTTATTTCCCTACGAGCAGCATTGACGGCGCCTGCTCGTGTCAAAAGTTTAATCCTAATTGGGACAGAGAGTGGCGTTTTTGGCCCAGAGCAACAAGCTGACTTCACCGGTCTAATAGATGCGTGGGGACAGTTGAGCGCAGATGAATTAGCTGAGCCAATGGCGTTTATCGGCGAAACTTATTTTGGCGATGATGACCAGAAATTTGCGTGGATAGAGACCTGGCGTAACCGGGACCGATCGCAAATAAAGTTTCCCGGACACGCTCTTTTAAACCGCGACGATATTACTGACAGAATGTCAGAGATATCTTGTCCATCACTCGTGATCCACGGCAGTAATGATCAAGCGATCGAGTATGCAAAAGGCCAAGCATTGGCCGAAGCCATTCCAAACGGTCATTTCTTTTCTATCGATGGTGGCCCACACGGGCCAAACGCTACCCATGCCAAGGTGGTGAACGCCAAGATTGCCGAATTTTTGGCTAACCTATGAGGCCAATCTAACTTCTGTAACTCCACTATCGGCATCGAATGACAAATACTCGCAATAATAAGCCTTAAATCCAGAGGTGCGCCACCGCTGCGAGGAGCACCCTGCCCGTTCAACACCTGACTGGTCTGAGGCCGCCAATATACTCAACCAACTTGACCCAGACTGGTTGCAACCGGCTAAATCTCAGCCTACTGCCGTATCGGTGATTATATCAGCTGGGAGGGAAAAATGAGTGTCGTTGAGATTGGTGCTTTGGCTCAATTGGTGGGGGCGATCGCGATATTGTTGTCGCTTGCCTTTGTTGTGATTGAGCTGCGTAAGAACTTTAAGCAGCATAATATTGCTAATACGCTGCAACGGGCCATCGAGCGAGAAAAGCTTAATTTTGCAAGGATGGAAGAAGGCCTCGCTAAATTGCTGACTAAAGCGCATCGCTCCTATGGCGAATTAAAAGATTTTGAGAAGATCCAATTTGAAAACTACGTGCTTCAGCAAGTGGCTATTTTCGATCGCGCTTATCGGACTGCCGAAGAAACAGCATTCAAATTGGGCCCAAATAAACTTAGGAGCAGGGTTAAAATCAATACGGCCAATTTTTTCTCAAACCCCGGGGTGCGTGAATGCTATCAGGCCTTGAGGGCGCGGGACATGATTGACCACCACGAATTGTTACTGGCCATAGTCGGTGAAGATGTTCTCTCTCAACCGGCAGCGTAACCGACCTCGCCGCGTTCAAAGGTCTACACTGTCAACCGCTTGCAAGGAGTAAACCTTGAATCTGCTCATAAGGGGCCAGCTAAGCCTGTGGCAGTTTCGCGCGCGGCAAATCCTCACAGCGCATTGACTCGCGCCCGCGAAGTACGGTTTTCTGGTCACGTGTTACCGAGCGATAAGATTACTTTTAAATCGTATTTCATTAAGGAGCATTAGATGTCTGACGCTAAATTCATGGTTATTACCGTTGCTGATCCCGGAACAATGTCTGCAACTGAAGTTAACGATCAATTGGGGCAAGCGTTAACTGACTTGAAAGCCAATTCTGAAGTGCTGACAGCTCGTTGGGGGCGGATTGGAACTGGCGAGAACGTCGGTAAAATAATTGCGTTTCAATCCTATGCCTCAATGGCAGACATAGAAAGTGGCTACGAGGCCTTTTCTAATTCCTCGGCCTATGCCAACTTTTTGAATAAAGCGACCGTGTCAAAACGCGGAATCCTCAGTCTGCATGCGATCGATACACCTGCAGTCCCAGGCGACAACGCAAAATACGTTGTTATGGTCCGGTTTCAATCGGCCGAACCAATGACCGAACAAGCTGGGCACGCCGCTAAAGTGTTTGTCGAGAATGGAGGTTTGAGCGCTCGCTACGGAACAATCATGACTGGTGGTTACATTGGGCATCGCCTATTGGGCGTGATCTACCCGTCAATGGCTGCAATTGAAGCCGCCTACGATGCAGTTCAAGCAGACAGTGTTTATCAAGAAACCCTGCCAAAACTAGAACTTGGTATGCGCAATATTGTGCGTTTATTAGGATAAAAACATGGTATCCGTGACCTGGCGCTTAAGCCTCGCGCCAGGTTTACCTTTATACAGATTTGCCCACTAAGGGCAATCTTCTGACGCAGCGGCTCATTTGTCAGAATTTGACTCGTTCTGCACCTACTGCAGCATTTATGCTCAAAATTTCTTAGAAGGACTGCAGAAATGGTGAATAAACCAATCGAATTCAATAACGCTGACAATTATGAGCGTTTTATGGGGGTTTGGAGTCGGTCTGCGGGCGAATTATTTCTCGACTGGCTAGCGCCTAAAAAAAGTTTGCGTTGGATTGATGTCGGCTGCGGCAGTGGAGCCTTTACCAATTCCGTTCTACAACGTTGCCTGCCCGTTGGTATTGTTGGAATTGATCCCTCAAAAGACCTCATTGAGTTTGCAAGTAAAACGCAATACCGCGACTTATGTAAATTTCAGATCGGAGGTGCTACGGATCTGCCCTTTGATGACAATAGCTTTGACGTAGCATGTATGGCTCTGGTGTTGTTCTTCGTCCCTGACCCGTTAGCGGGTGTGAAGGAGATGTGTCGAGTAGTGGTGAAAGGTGGCCTAGTTGCAGCTTATACATGGGATGTTTTTGGTGGCGGTTTTCCATCCCACCATATTCAAGAAGAGATGCGCCTGATGGGGTACTCACCAACCCTACCACCAAGCTCTGAGGCATCACGAATGGCTGTTATGCAGGAACTCTGGACCAAAGGGGGACTTGAGGCGATCGAGGTCAAGCAGATAGATGTTGAAAGGCAGTTCTCAAACTTTGATGAGTATTGGGAGATCACTTGTTTGAGTCCAAGCCTGACTGCTTCATTTGCGGGCATGTCATCCGATGCTGTCGAGGATGTTAAGCGGAGATTAAAAGAAAAAGTTCTGCCAGACGAAGACGGTAATGTTACCATATCCGCCCACGCGAACGCTATCAAAGGAAAGGTTGCATGAACTTACAGCGGCGCCAAAATAGCCCGAGAGCCATTACTGCGCTGAGCTAACCTTTGAACGTGGAGCTCGCGGCCACCGCATTGACAATTCAATGCTTAACTCTCGTGCAGCAGATAAAACCCTCGAACAACTTGACCCAGACTGGCAGCAACCGGCTAAATCTCAGCATACGGCCGTATTAGTGATTTTATCAGCTGGGAGAGAAGAATGAGTATCGTTGAGATTGGCGCGCTTGCGCAATTGGTAGGAGCGATTGCGATATTGTTGTCGCTTGTTTTTGTTGTGATTGAGCTGAGGAAAACTTTTAGACAAAACGATCTTGCCAATTCGCTGCAACAGGCGATTGATTTTGAGAAATTAAACTACGCGCAGATGGATGAAAATATGGCTAAGGTAATACCCAAAGCTTACCGTTCGTATATTGGGCTGTCAGACTACGAAAAGATCCAATTCGAAGGTTACTTTTTACAGCGTATTTCCATTGGACTTCGTACCTATCGAACTGCGGACGAGACAGCTTTCAAGCTCGGCTCAGATTATCTAAGGAATAGACTTAAGCTTAGCATGGAGGAGTTTTTCTCGCACCCCGGCGTGCGTGCGTGCTTCGACAGCATGAATGAGCGAAACCTTATTCATGGCAATGAAATGTTGATCACATTAGTTGGTGAGGATGTTCTCGCTCAACCGGTAGCGTAACTTACTTCGCCGCTCTCCAAGGTTTACAAATGGTTTACACTGTCAACCGCTTGCAAGGGGTAAACCTTAAATCTGTACAGGCGCGGCCGCTGTAGCGTTACTCTTCATCAAATTCCTCTGGCTTTCGCAGCCCCTTCCACTCGCGCACTTGCGAAATACCGCTTTGGTTTTGATCTTCTATCGCCTGCCTAATTTGGGGCTGTAACGCTTCAAGTTCATCGGCAAACGATGGCCGCTGCTCAATCTCTGTGCGGTCAGTAAACATGCTCAGCGTCTTGCCCAGTAGCTCAAGCGCCCTGACACGCGATGATGCGCTGTCGCCGTGCGTAGCTTCTTTCTTCAAAGCCGTAATGATCTCGGCCCGGGTTACTTCAGCCGCAGCCGCATACTCGTTACTGTAATCTTCTATCAAAGCTATCACCCCTGGGTTTCTATCATTTTTGAGGGCAGATGTGCGCGCACTCCTGGGGCTATAACCAGCCTGACGCGCCGCTTCTGCCTTGGAGAGGGTGCCGCCTGCTAAAAGCTCGGCATACGTGCGCTGCCGTATGCTTAGCGGGTTAAGGTGTAATGTTTTGTCATATTCACGCATGAAGGCGTCATAGCACAAAGACGTCAATTTGCCTTTATAGTTTTTTGTCTAAACGTCCAGACGAAATATTGCCGTGACGTCTCTATCGCGGCAAGTGCGTGCCAATGTCTTCTCGTGACCGGGGTTTGTATGTCCCTGTGGCCACCTTGTCGTCAGCACTTTTAAAAAGGATTCACAATGGACTCGCGCTTATTTACGGTAGGAAAACTCGCTGAGCGATGGGGCGTAGACCCCAAGACCATTAGAACGATGGTGCGCAAAGGTGAGATCGCCCACTTCCAGGTGGGTAAACAAATCAGGTTTATTGAAACAGAAATCAGGAAGCATGAAGGATGGACACAACAATCAAGCTCGGAAAATACCGTGGACGATACGCCGTGCATTGGTACGAACCATGCGAAGGCGCAGCCGGCGTCGAGTGGCGTCTTAGACGTTACGGCTTAGGTCTCGCATACAATCCAGAAAATTGAGACAAAACTGAGCAGCTCCTTGCCGAGTATAAGGCCCAGCAGACCGATGTCACTGAGGCGACGGTCAAAGCAGTCTGGCGCAGCTACAAGATTTGCAGCCCAGAGGGTCGGGAGCATTACGGGGAAAAACACCTGCTGCCGTTTTTTGGAGACCTCGACACCAACAAGATATCGGTGCCGATGTGCCAGGCTTACATTCAGCGACGCCGCAACGCAGGAGCTGGCAACGCTACAATCAGGCGCGAGCTGGCGTGTCTAAAAGCGGCGGTCAGAAAGTACGCGCCCGAGGGCCATCGCAGTTTTGTGTTTGAGATGCCGCCGCCACCGCCGCCGCGCGATAGGTATCTGACACGCGACGAGTTCAAGCTGCTCCGTAGCGCGGTCGCGCCGACCGATCACTTGGCCCTATTCGTGGAGATCGCCATCGCCACCGGTGCCCGCAAGTCGGCAATCTGTCAGATGAAGTGGTCGCAGGTTGACTTTGATCGCAAGCTGGTAGACCTGCGCGGCGATGGCGGAGCGGCGAACAAGCGACGCGCCGTCGTGCCAATGACTGACACCCTATATGACCGGCTGCGCGAGGCAAAGTCGGTTGCGGTGACTGATCACGTCATCGAATATAATGGCAGTTCGATCAAGCGCATTGATATCGCATTCCGCCGGCGGGTTGAGAAGGTGCCTCAACTTGCTGACGTGACGCCGCACGTTTTGCGTCACACGGCGGCGGTCTGGATGGCGGAGGGTGGCGTGCCGATGTCGCAAATCTCGCAATTCCTCGGCCACACAAACACCAAAATCACAGAGTCAGTTTATGCGCGGTTTAGCCCTGATTTTCTGCGCCACGCTGCCGTGGCCCTAAACATATGAAGGGGTCGGCTGTGATATATTTGTCACGGTTTTATGTTCAAGTGAACATATTGCACTGCACAATATTTTCCGCTAAGTCATTGAAAAATTGGTCGGAACGGCGTGATTCGAACACGCGACCCCTTCACCCCCAGTGAAGTGCGCTACCAGGCTGCGCTACGCTCCGACCATGATATCCGGGCCGCAAAATTCCGGCCCTTGGACTCAGCACAGATATCGCAGATCATCAGCTGTTTCAAGCAGCTTTCGGGCCGGCGCACGGCACATACGGGTCGGCAATGCCTGATTAGGTATTTTCCACAGCAGCCTGTAAACGCATCCGCATGGCCTTCAGATCCGTTAAAATTTGCTGCAGATTTTCCATTGATGGCGATGCTGGAGCGGCGCTGCTCATAGATCCGGCAGTGGCGTCAGACGACAACGGTGCCGGTGCAGGCGCAGCTTGCGGCCCGTCAGGTTGGTCCATATTGTCCAACAGCGAGACTTGTTGCGGGACCGCCTCCGTGGTCCCTGCGGCGGCGACCTTAGGGCTGGCCTCTTCAAGTTGTACCAAGCCGTCGCGGAGCAGCCTTTGAACGCCTTTAATTGTATAACCTTCGCCGTACAGCAGCTCCCGAATATTGCGCAGCAAAACAATATCTTCAGGACGATAGTAGCGCCGACCGCCGCCGCGCTTTAAAGGTTTAATTTGGGTGAATTTGGTTTCCCAGAAGCGCAACACATGCGGCGGCACGTCCAAATCACCGGCCACCTCGCTAATTGTTCGGAAAGCTGCGGCAGACTTACCAGCCCTGCGTGAGTTTGCACTTTTTGTTGATGCCATGGTTGCCTGTTTCTGGAGCCTTGATTACGCTTTATTTCAAAGCCGACTTAATTCGATCCTTGAGCACATGCGATGGCCGGAAAACCAAAACCCGTCGCGGTAAAATCGGGACTTCCTCGCCGGTTTTCGGATTCCGGCCGACCCGTTGGCCTTTTTGGCGAACCGAAAAGCTCCCGAATGATGAGATTTTTACCATTTCACCACGACCAAGCGCGTCCGTAACCTCATCTAAAACAGATTCAACCAACTCAGCAGATTCGTTTCGTGATAGACCAACTTCCTGATAGACCGCTTCGCTTAAATCAGCGCGTGTAATCGTATTACTAGCCATCAAATCCCCCCCGCAGCTTCGCTAAAAAGGTACCTGTAAAGGTTGTTGCCGTCAATTCGTTGTCCGCGAAAAGACAAGCAATGGATTAGATAAAGTAATCGGCGAGCATTTTTTATCCGCCGGATGCGCTTAAATTGCCGTCAGGGCCGACCCAGGCGGACCAAGCCTGCACCCCATGACAGACCACCGCCAATCGCTTCGAACAGCACCAAATCGCCGCTTTTTATATCACCTGAGGCCATGCTCTCTGCGAGCGCCAAAGGAACCGAGGCAGCGGAAGTATTGGCGTGACGTTCAATCGCGCAAACCACCCGCTCCACCGGCAAACCCAGCTTAGCGGTCAGGTTATCGATAATGCGCCTGTTGGCCTGATGAGGAATTAACCAATCAATGTCATCAACGCCAAGAGCGTGGGTGGTGAGTGTTTCATCAATTACATTTGCTAATTTTCCAACCGCATGGCGAAACACTTCCTTGCCGTTCATTCGCACTTGACCGACGGTCTTGGTGGCCGACGGCCCGCCATCGACAAATAGGATATCGCGGAACCGCCCGTCGGAGTGTAAATGCGTTGATAACACCCCATAGGCGGCATTTGCATCGCTGGCATCGGTCGCTTCTAAGATAACGGCCCCAGCGCCATCGCCAAACAGCACGCAGGTTGTCCGGTCTTGCCAATCCAGCAACCGGGTAAAGGTTTCAGCGCCGATAACAAGCGCACGCTGCGCCTGCCCTGCTTTAATGAAGTTATCAGCAATCGCCAAAGAGTAGACAAAGCCCGCACATACCGCCTGCACATCAAATGCCGCGCCATGGGTGATGCCAAGCGTTGCTTGCACCTTTGTTGCGGTTGCCGGAAAGGTGTCGTCGGGAGTTGTTGTTGCAAGCACGATCAGATCAATGTCTGAGGCTTCCAAACCAGCCGACACGAGCGCTTTTTCAGCGGCCGCAATGGCCAGATCAGAGGTTAGTTCACCGTCGGCAGCAATATGACGCTGGTAAATACCGGTGCGTTGGACAATCCAGTCATCGGTTGTATCGACAGATTTTGCAAGTTCGGCATTGGTCACAATACGTTCTGGCAAATACGCCCCTTGGCCTACCAACAAGGATTTACGCATTACTTATTACCCCTCAACCTTGCCATTTTCCTTGCCCATACTGCCTAAGTTTTCAATTTGTTGGCGGACTTGCGTTAAGAAATCACGGCGAACCAATTCAGCGGCAACAGAAATCGCATTCGCAAACCCAACCATGTCAGTTCCGCCATGGCTTTTCACGGAAATCCCGTTCAGGCCGACAAAGACAGCACCATTATGGGAGCGGGGATCAAATCGTCGGCGCAGATTACGCAGCACCGGCCGGGCAATCAGCAGACCTATCTTCGACAGCAGTGATTTATCAACTGACTCGCGGATGGTCTGAAAAAACATCCGCGCGGTGCCTTCTGCCGTCTTCAAAGCGATATTACCGGTAAAACCATCGGTCACCACCACATCAACGGTACCGTCGGCAATGTCATCGCCTTCGACAAAACCGTGAAAGTCAAAACCTTGGCCATCAAGTTTGCGAAGCATGGCTGCCGCTTCGCGCAATTCATCATGGCCCTTCTGTTCTTCACTGCCAACATTTAATAAAGCCACACGCGGCTGATCAATGCCGCTGACCACATTGGCAAAGATTCGGCCCATAAGGCCAAACTGAACCAAATTTTCCGCGTCGCAAACTACATTGGCACCAAGGTCAAGCATACAACAATCACCAAGTTTGGTGGGCACCCGCGTCACCATGGCCGGCCGACTGATGCCTTTCAACATCCGCAAGCCAACTTTCGACATCGCCATAAGGGCACCGGTGTTCCCTGCCGAGACCACACAATCGGCCTCGCCGGAACTGACCAGATCAATGGCCATCCGCATTGATGAGTTTTTCCCACGGCGCAGTGCCAATGACGGCTTGTCCTCATTCAGGACAACTTCGTCGGTGTGGATGATTCGGACATCAGCCTTCGACAGCAGTTCACATTTCGCAACTAAGCCGCTTAACACCGCCCGATCACCAACTAATATGAGATGTAAATCAGGTTGCAGCCGCAGCGCGTGGTCAGCGCCCTTAACAACCATTGCCGGCGCGTCGTCCCCACCCATCGCGTCCAAGGCAACCCTTATTGGTGCTTCGGTCAATCAATGCTCCAATCTCTGCTCACTGATTGAGCATAATAAGCAACGGCTACGACCCTGCTTTTTAGACCAGGGCCTACCGACTGTCGGTGTACCATTACGTGGATGTTTTTTCCCTTGCAGCATCGTGATCACGCTGTTGTTGACGTGTCACTTAATGCGAATGCCGAAACATTAGCGCAAGCGCCTAGGGAAAACAATGCTTGCCTATGGCATTGTCACTAGCCGCGACCTTTTATGCGCGTCGCCAAATCGGCAAACGGCGAGGTTTTTGAGGTTTTTTCAGGCGGTGCGGTGTCGATACTGGCTGTTTGTGAAACGGCGCCTGGCGCCCGGGCGTATGGATCAAGGCTAACGCCAAGAATTTGCGCGCTTAATTCACCAAGATCAATGCGCCCATCATCCACAAATTCCGCTGATTCGGCAACTTCCGCTGCTAACTCAAAATCAAAATCAGCATCGTTTTGATCACCGCTGGCCATGAAAATTTCATCGATATCTTCGGTAATCGTGACCTCAAATGGCTCACCACTGAGCACGCAAAGCTGCCGCACACGGGCCTCCAAAGTGCCAACGACCCGAATGCTCGCCGCCAATCCTCGGCGCACGGTGAGTTGCACCGATAACGCCAGCACATCGACCAAATCAAACCGCTCAGCGAGGGCACGGCAGTGCGCTGCATGGGCCGATAAAACCACCTCCTGCGGCGCCTCTCGGACCCGAGAAATATCAATCACATGGCTAAATTCAGGGGCCGCGCTCAACAGGTGATCGCCTCATTTGATGGTGCCGGCGGCGGCGCAAAAGCAATTGTTCCGGCAGCAATCATGTTACTGTCTGCGGACTGCAAAAGTTGATCTGACGCGCGCATATAGTCAAGCATCTGCCGGCTCGCCGGACCGCCGCCGTTGACGGTCCCGTACAGATTTCGATCAAGGGCATCAATCAGCGCCTGATCGTCACCCTCCAGGCCGGCGTCATACGCCGCCACACGGCCATAAAAGGCTTTCACCATGGCTTTGACACGCTTACCGATGGAAATGTCACTGACCCCCATCAGACGCAGCGAGCGATCCATATCTGTGAACATCACATCAAACAAAGCTTGGCCAAGGACAGCATGCTTTGGAGCCTCAAGGCGCAACCGCCGCAATGCCAAATGTTGATGCAATGCGATCATCTCGAAACGGCCGTCAAGATCATCAGGCACGCCCAGATGTTGGTAAAAAACCGCTTGCCGGGCCGCTAAAACGATTTGATCATAAAGCTTCAGGGCAATTTCTGATTCAGGTGTCGGCTGAAGCCAATCACGGAGCTGTTTAAACATCACTGTACCCTGGTAAGCACGGCGTATCGTTACCAATTGATACGCAAGCGCATTGACTGTTCCTGGCAATATGCGCACATTTTGCGCCAGGACAAGCGTCTAACGGCAAATTGCCGGCCTTTCAAGGCGATGGGCGCGTAACAAACTGCAATATCGTCAATTAAAGGAAGTGCCAAGAAATGAAATCAAGCAGATTTGCCGTCCGATTAATGCAAACGGCAGCCATTGTGGCCTTTCTTGGTGCTTGCAGCCCGCAAATTGACTGGAACGGACAATTCCCTGACGCGGTCACTTTGGCAAAAATCGAACCTGGCAAGTCTTCTCGCGCAACCGTGCAAGCCATTCTTGGCGGGCCGTCAAGTAAAAGCGTGTTTAGCGACATGACCTGGTATTACATCGGCCAGCAAACCAAAACAGTCGCCTTCTTCCCGCCCGAGATTCTGCAACGGCAGGTGATTTTCATCTCCTTCAATGAGACCGGCACAGTCGACTCGATCGGTCGCCTGGATTTGATGGACGGCAAGAAGGTGGTTTTTGTTGACCGCGCAACACCCACGGCCGGGCAACGCATTACCATTTTGCAGCAACTGATCGGCAACCTTGGGCGGTTCGCGCCTGAGGAGGCAGAGTAAGCCCTGCAAACGCCAACGGGCCCGGCAAAGCCGAGCCCGTTGTGCCGCCATTCGGCAGGTTTGTTTACGCCGCGAGCGCCGCTAACAACAAAATCGCAACGATATTGATGATTTTGATCATCGGGTTAATTGCCGGACCGGCCGTATCCTTATACGGATCACCAACGGTGTCACCTGTTACCGCCGCACGATGAGCTTCAGAGCCTTTACCGCCGTGGTTACCATCTTCGATGTACTTTTTGGCATTATCCCACGCACCGCCGCCGGCGGTCATGGAAATTGCCACAAAAATACCGGTAACAATCGTCCCCATCAGCATCGCCCCGACAGCGGTGAATGCCGCCGCTTGATCGGCTACCGCATTGATCACGAAATACATTACCACAGGGGCCAGCACCGGCAACAGCGATGGCACCACCATTTCCTTGATCGCAGCCTTGGTCAGCATATCGACCGCCGCTGAGTAATCAGGACGTTCGGTACCTTCCATGATGCCTGGCTTCTCGCGGAATTGACGCCGCACTTCTTCAACCACCGCACCGCCGGCACGGCCCACCGCTTGCATCCCCATGGCCCCGAACAAATAGGGCAGCATGCCACCGATGAACAAACCAACGACCACAAACGGATCCTGCAGCTCAAAACTGACATTCAGGCCAGGGAAGTAATACGACAGGTCTTCGGTATAGGCTGCGAACAACACCAATGCAGCCAAACCGGCAGAGGCAATCGCATAGCCCTTGGTGACAGCTTTGGTGGTGTTACCAACCGCATCCAAAGCATCGGTTGTCTTGCGCACCTCAGACGGCAGGTCAGCCATTTCAGCGATCCCACCGGCGTTATCGGTGACCGGACCGTAAGCATCAAGTGCCACAACCATTCCAGCCAAGGCCAGCATTGTTGTTGCCGCAATACCAATCCCGAAAACACCTGCGCACAGATAGGCAACGATAATCCCGGCAGCGATAATCAACGCCGGCAGGGCACATGCTTCCATGGAAACCGCCAGCCCTTGAATAACGTTCGTGCCGTGGCCGGTTTCCGATGACTTGGCAACTGATTTAACCGGCCGAAACTCTGTCGAGGTGTAATATTCGGTCACCCACACCATCAGACCGGTTACAACCAAGCCAACCAGCGCACAGTAGAAGATCATCATGCCGCTGATCGAGCTGCCTTCGGAGATCTTGAATTCGGCGTCAAATCCAAAGCTGTATTCAATGGCAATGCCGATGAAGACGGCCGAAAGCACAGCTGACACGATGAAGCCTTTGTACAAGGCTGTCATGATCTTCTGGCTGCTGCCAAGGCGGACAAAAAACGTCCCGATCACCGAGGCAATGATGCACACACCGCAGATCAGCAACGGCAAGCCCATCAAGACTTCAACATCGGCACCGGTAAAGAAGATCGCCGCCAATAGCATTGTTGCGACCACGGTCACCGCATAGGTTTCAAACAAGTCGGCGGCCATGCCCGCACAGTCACCGACGTTATCACCGACGTTATCAGCGATGGTCGCCGGGTTCCGCGGGTCATCCTCGGGGATACCGGCCTCAACCTTACCCACCAAATCACCGCCAACATCAGCACCTTTGGTAAAGATACCGCCGCCCAGGCGCGCAAAGATGGAAATCAATGAAGCACCAAAGCTTAGGGCGACCAAGGCCTCCAGAACATGGCGCAAGCTTTTCTCATCAGCTGAGCCAAAAATGTCCAGCAGCAGCAGATAGTAACCTGCAACCCCCAGCAGTCCGAGGCCGACCACCAGCATGCCGGTGACGGCACCTGATTTGAAAGCGATGTCCAAAGCCGGCACCAAGCCTTTTGTTGCCGCTTGGGTTGTCCGTACATTGGCGCGCACCGATACATGCATTCCGATGTAACCGGCAATGCCCGACAAAACCGCCCCAAGCACAAAGCCACCGGCAACATGCGTCCCCAATGAGGCAAACAAAATCCCGGCAACGACGATGCCGACGATGCCAATGGTCATGTATTGACGGTTTAAATAAGCTTGCGCGCCTTCTTGGATAGCGCTGGCGATTTCGCGCATGCGTTCATTGCCGGCGTCTGCCGATAAAATCGAACGTGATGCAAAAACACCGTAAAGCAGCGCCACCACACCGCATACGATGACGAAGATGTACGTATCAGCCATTATAATTGAGACCTTCTCGCTAAAAACCCAGGTTCCACTGCCAGCCACGCCAGCAATGATCGCACCAGGCCCGGCAATATGTGCACTGGATGTCAGATGCCTTTCGGCATCGGCAGTGGCAAATTGCGGACCGTAAAACCGCGGCGAATATAGCTAAAATTAAACCAGAAGCAATAATTCAACACGGTTTTTCGATATTTAGACCGTGAAGCGCGATTTTAGCTTGCCGGCCGGCGCTGTAAAAACATCATCCAGACGATCAATCCGATGGCAATCGCAATCAGTGGTAACACCCCTTGATTGACGGTTTGCCAGCCTGAAATTTCTTGGATCATGCCTGCCAAAATCGAGCCGGACGCTGCTGTGGCGAAGATCAAGGTATCAAAAACCCCTTGAACCTTGGCTTTTTCGAGCGGATGGTAGCTTTGTGTCAATAATGTGCTGCCGCCGATATAGAGAAAATTCCAACCAAGCCCTAACAACACCAAGCCGGCATAAAAATGCATCAACTCAATGCCGGATTGGTTAACCAATACAGCCGCCACCAACATCCCGGCGCCGACCATCATGATCTGCAAAACACCGAATCGGGCGATCAGATGGCCGGTAAAGAACGACGGCACAAACATGCCGAGGACATGCCACTGGATAACCGAGGTGGTGTTTGTGAAAAGATAACCACAGGCCAGCATCGCAATGGGAGTTGCCGTCATCACATAGGTCATTGCCCCATAGCCGATCATGGCACCGGCAGCAGCCACAAAAAACACCCGGTTTGAGACGATCTGTTTCAATGGCCGACCGGTATCTTTGCTCTTGGCAATGCTTGGCGCCGGGATCTGCACGAACAACAGCAGCGCCCAAATGGCGGCCACAAACATCACCATCACCACATAGGTGCCCGCGAAGGTCACAGGTGCCAGCAATTCAAAAGATCGATCGGCTAAAGTTGGCGCGACCACGGCAGAGATCACCCCACCTGCCAACACCAACGAAATAGCCTTACTTTTAAACGCCTCACTGGCGGTATCTGCAGCTGCGTAACGGAAGAACGAAACGAAGCCCATGAAGCTGCCAATCAGCACCGCTGCGAGGCAAAACAGCACAAAATTACCAAGAAACAAGGCGGCAATCGCCAAACCGGCACCGCTGACGCCAATCCCGGTACCAATCGCAAAACCAGCCCGCCGTCCAACCCGTCGCATCAGCAGTGATGCCGGAAAAGTTGTCAACATCGTCGCCGTGAATTGCAAACCCAGCGGCGCCGTCGCCCAGCCTTTGTCCTCAAGCATGGTCATCGCCGCCAGGGCCGTGACCGTCATGTTCAAAGTCATCGCAATATTTGCAAACGCCTGGCAACCGGCCAAGAGGCGAACATTTCTGACTGTGGGATCGGGCATAAATGACTCGCTGAAAAAAATCTCAACCCATCAATAGCAGTTAAATTAAGGGGATGATAATTTTTTAAAATACGCCGGAAATTAGCCCGGTTTTACTTCAAATATATTCCGGAATAAAATATCGATTACATATTCTTCGCCGGCAATTTCCCTTACTTTGCGCAGCAATCGGTCCTTTAAAAACTGCCGGTCCTCGATGCCGGGTTTTATTTCAAGTGCCGACAATGCATGGACGTAGGAAATCACGCCGTCACGAATATAGGGCAAGCGCTGAATAACCGTTTCCATGCCCTTCCCCTTATCGGTGATGATCAAAATATCTAAGGTTAAAAAGGTCTTAAGCTGATCATTTTTGAAAATCGGCAGGGTTAGCGGCACAAGTTCGATGGTTGTTCTCTCTTTCAGCGGCAGTGGCCCTGCCGGCTTTTCCTCGACAACTTCTTCCGCCGGCGCAACGCCCAGCGCCGACTGCAAAAATGCTGGCAACAGGCTGGGTGCAAACATCGATACACCGACCAAGCCGGCGGCCACAGCGACCGCAAAAACCACAACAATGATAATCATCCGCACCATTGTCAGCGCCCACCTTTGTTATCTGGCGAAAATACCGGCGCATTACGCATGGCGGTAACCCCATGAGGTGATCTCAACCGCCTTGTGGTTTTGATCCAGAACCTGAACCGTCGGCTCCTCGGTAATCTCTCCAATGTCGGTGATCTTGGTATTGGCCGCCGCCCCTGCGGCCGTCACCGCACCCACCGCCGATGCCGGCGCGGTAAATAAAAGCTCGTAATCATCACCGCCAGACAACAACCCAATCTCGGTCATCATCGCATCTTTCAACGCCGACCGGGCCGCAGCTGACACCGGCAGCGCCGCCATATGAATATTCGCACCGACACCGCTGGCAGCACAGATATGCCGCAAGTCTTGGAGCAGCCCGTCGGAGATATCGAGGCAGGCCGATGCAACCCCGCGCAGGCCTCCGCCCAAGGCCACACGCGGCTGGGGCAAATGAAAACGTTTGATTAAAAATGCCGCCGCCTGCTGGGATAATCCGTGGCCGACATCATCACGCCGCAAGCGCAAACCTAAGGCGGCATCACCGATGCTGCCGGAAACAAAAATTCGGTCCCCTGGTTGCGCCCCATTGCGGCGCAGAGCAGTCCCTATGGGCAGCTCACCAAAAGCTGTAACGGACAACATTTCAGGGCCGGGACTGGTGACACTATCGCCGCCGATTAACGGGCAATCCCATTTCTCAATATCACGTCTCAAGCCATTGGAAAAAGATGATATTCTACCGTCATTTTCAGTGATGTCGCGGATTGACGATAGGGCCATCGCGAAGGTAAATCCGCGCGGTGTTGCCCCCATGGCAGCAAGATCAGATAGATTGCAGCGCAATGCCTTACAGGCAATATCGAGCGGCGGATCATCGGGCAAATAATGCACATTTTCCACCAGCGCATCAGTTGTCACAACCAGCTGCTGGCCGGCACTCACATCCACGACCGCTGCATCGTCACGTAGCCCAAAGGCCCCTGCGTGACCGGCGCTCAGCGGGGCGAAATATGTCGCAATTCGGTCAAATTCATCCAGCGCCATCGGCCCCTATCTCGGTCTCACCCGCCGATAACGTCTCAGCATGTTCGGCAGATTGCAACGTCTGTGGATAAAGCTCGATCGCCGGCATTTCTGCCAAACGGTCAAGAACGCCATTCACAAAGGCTGGCTCTTTACCGGCAAAGAAAGCATGCGCGATATCAACATATTCATTAATCGACACGGCAGTTGGGATATTGTCAATGCCTCGGATCTCGAACCCCCCAACCCGCAGGATTGCGACGACGATTCGCTCAAGTCGCTGAAACGGCCAGCCAGGCGACAAACAGCTTGTAATGGCTGCATCCATGGCCGTTCCCGCCGTCATCGCACCACGTGTTAGATGCTCAAAAAAAGCACCGTCAGCGCCGGCAATCATCGGATCATCGCTATCCGCCGGCAACCGATGCCGCAAAAACTCATCAATGACCGTGCTGACGTCGGCGGCGACCATGTCGATCTGGTAGAGCGCTTGCACAGCGGCTAACCGTGCCCGCCCACGCGGGCCGGCGGGGCTGGTCTTGGCGGAGTCTTTGGGCTGCTGGCCTGCGCTCATGAACCGCAGCCGAACTTTTGCCGCAAGGCCAACATCGCCAAGCACGCCTCGGCCGCATCGCGGCCCTTATTTTTCTCGGTAACACGCGCCCGCGCCCAGGCTTGATCGGCATTTTCGACCGTTAAAATGCCATAACCAATGGCCAGTCTGCGATCAACTGACAAGGTCATCAATCCACGAGCACTTTCACCGCAGACATAGTCATAGTGAGTGGTTTCACCGCGAATCACGCAGCCAAGGGCGATATAACCGTCGTAATTTCCACTTTCGGCGGCCATGGCAATAGCCCCTGGAATCTCAAACGCACCCGGCACCGACAGCCGCTCAAAGCTGGCACCTGCAGCGTTAAGTGCTGCGCTCGCACCAGTGACCATTTCATCAGCGAGATCGGCGTAAAACCGCGCCTCAATAATTAAAATATGGCTCATGGCTGTTTTATGCCCCAGCTCAGTTTTCTGCGTCGGTCGAGAAACGTCGGCGCTCAACAACCCGCAATCCATAGCCTTCAAGGCCCACGACATTGCGGCTTGAATTGGTCAATAACGTCATATCACGAACCCCGAGGTCTAACAGAATCTGCGCCCCAACCCCATAATCGCGTAATTCATTGCCTGGGACATCGTCCCCGTCACGACCGTTACCGGCGCCAAGACGATCCCGGACCATGTCGGAGAGAGCTGTTGGCGTCGGCTCACGGATTAACACCACAACACCGCGACCGGCCTCGCCGATCTCGCGCATTGCCGCTTGCACATTGCCGCTGATGCCGCCGCCCGAACTCTCGCCCAAGACGTCATCAAGCACATTTACGGCATGCATCCGCACCAACACCGGGTCACCGGTACCGATATTGCCTTTAACCAATGCCAAATGCTCGGCGTAGGAGGCTTTATTGACATACACAATCATCCGCCAATCGCCGCCAAACTCGCTGTTTAAGTCCGTCTCAACAGCTCGCTTGACAATACTTTCCGTGCGCCGCCGATAGCTGATCAAGTCAGCAATTGACGCAACTTTCAAACCATGAAATTGGGCAAATTTGATCAAATCCGGCAACCGCGCCATGGTGCCGTCATCTTTCATGATCTCACAAATGACACCTGAGGGGTTAAACCCTGCCAAGCGAGCAATGTCGACCACGGCTTCGGTATGACCGGCGCGCACCAGCGTGCCGCCTTCACGGGCCACCAACGGAAAGACATGGCCAGGTGTGACAATATCCGCGGCACCCTTTTGCGGGTCGATGGCCGCCTCAATGGTGCGGGCCCGGTCATGGGCAGAAATCCCCGTTGTGACCCCGTCACGGGCTTCAATGGAAACTGTGAACGCCGTTGAATGGCGGCTTTCGTGACGTTTAGGCATCAGTTGGATGCCCAATTGCCGCACCCTGTCGGGCATCAATGCCAAACAGATCAAGCCGCGGCCATGCATCGCCATGAAATTGATCACTTCCGGCGTTGCCAGTTCGGCAGGGATACATAAGTCCCCCTCATTCTCGCGATCCTCGTCATCAACAAGAATGAAAATCCGGCCGGCTTGCGCCTCGGCGATGACATCTTCGATTGACGATAAAGCACCGGTGTAAAGATCGTTCAGATTGGTATCGGCCACGATGTTCCCTTCGCTCATTGCTGCGCCTCAAGCATACGGGCGACATAGCGCGCGAGCATATCAATTTCCATGTTCATATGATCATCAACTGCGATTGTATCAAACGTTGTCTGCGCCCAGGTATGGCTGATGATGTTAACGCCAAACTGGATATCATCAACTTCATTGACAGTCAGAGACACACCATTGAGTGCCACCGAGCCTTTCGGGGCGATAAACTTCGCCAATTCCGGCGGTGTTTCTAAAACCACCCGATGGCTGTCACCCTCGGCGGTTATGCTGACCACCCGCGCTAACCCGTCAACATGCCCCGATACGATATGACCGCCAAG
>QCEM01000039.1 GCA_003280605.1 SAR116 cluster bacterium AG-355-O21
GGCGGCCAGGCTTTGGTTGTCACGCTCGATCAGTGTCCAGGGCAATTTTTGAACGCTATGCAAGCTCGCAGTTAACCAAAAAAGGAAAGACATCATCATGAGGGTTTATTACGATCGCGATGCCGACGTTAACTTGATCAAGACCAAAAAAGTTGTGATCGTCGGTTATGGAAGCCAGGGCCACGCCCATGCCAACAACCTTAAAGACAGTGGCGTCGCCGATGTTGCCGTCGCCTTGCGCGCCGATAGTTCAAGCCGCGCCAAAGCCGAGGCTGCTGGCTTGAAGGTCATGACCGTCGCCGAAGCTGCCGCTTGGGGCGACGTGTGGATGATGTTAACGCCGGACGAATTACAAGGTGATATCTATGTCGATGATATTGCACCAAATATTCGTGAAGGTGCCGCCATTGCCTTTGCCCATGGCTTGAATGTGCATTTCAACCTGATCCAGCCACGCAAAGACATTGATGTCTTCATGGTTGCTCCCAAAGGCCCTGGCCATACGGTGCGGTCCGAATATGTTCGCGGCGGCGGCGTGCCCTGCTTGATCGCGGTTGAGCAAGACTCCTCCGGCAACGCAAAAGAGATCGGCCTTTCTTACTCCTCGGCAATTGGCGGTGGCCGCGCCGGGGTCATCGAAACCACGTTTAAAGAAGAGTGCGAAACAGATCTGTTCGGCGAACAAGTGGTGCTTTGTGGCGGCCTGTGCGAATTGATCAAAGCTGGCTATGAAACCTTGGTGGAAGCTGGTTACGCACCTGAAATGGCTTATTTCGAGTGCTTGCACGAGGTCAAATTGATTGTTGATTTGATCTATGAAGGCGGCATTGCCAACATGAACTACTCGATCTCCAATACCGCTGAATATGGCGAGTATGTGACCGGGCCACGCATTGTCACCGATGAAACCAAAGCTGAAATGAAACGGGTTTTGGCGGACATCCAAACCGGTAAATTCTCACGCGATTGGATGCTTGAAAACAAAGTCAACCAAACCAGCTTCAAAGCCATGCGCCGGCGTGTGGCCAGCCATGAGA
The DNA here is from genome assembly GCA_003280605.1 of SAR116 cluster bacterium AG-355-O21. Taxonomy (GTDB): domain Bacteria; phylum Pseudomonadota; class Alphaproteobacteria; order Thalassobaculales; family Thalassobaculaceae; genus TMED26. The sequence continues at coordinate 1,038 of QCEM01000039.1, forward strand.
TCGAAGAAGTCGGCAGCAAGCTGCGGGCAATGATGCCGTGGATTCAAGAGAATGCATTGGTTGATAAAGCCAAAAACTAAGTATTATTGGGCGGCGCGGTAAGACTTACTGCGCCGCTTTGCATGACTGGATGAGTTAACCTAACCCACAAAATTCAAGGGGTTAGCGCCGCCTCTTGTCTGCCGGCACGCAGCTAAACGGCCAATCATCTGCAAGCAAACTTAAAATACGCGTTCCGCCAACCGGAATTCTTTGTTAGTTTATTTAGATAGGTGGGGTTCGGTTCGCATTGCCTGTCCGCTGCGAATTGAACGATTGGCAAATGTCCGCATGGGCACCAATAGGTGCGCAAATATCGAGGCTCAAGTTACATCATGGTTTTCGCAAATCTTCTCGGAATGCTGTCAGCGGATATGGCCATCGATCTAGGCACCGCAAACACCCTTGTCTACGTCAAAGGCAGAGGGATTGTTTTGAACGAGCCCTCGGTGGTTGCAATCGCGACTGTCCGCGGCAAAAAGCAAGTTTTAGCGGTCGGCGACGAAGCCAAAATGATGCTTGGCCGAACCCCTGGAAACATCCAGGCCATTCGGCCCTTGCGCGATGGTGTTATTGCCGATTTTGAAGTTGCCGAAGAAATGATCAAGCATTTCATCCGCAAGGTTCATAACCGGCGCAGCTTTGCATCACCGCAAGTCATCGTTTGTGTACCCTCGGGATCAACTGCGGTTGAACGTCGGGCGATCCAAGAATCTGCTGAAAGTGCCGGCGCTCGCCGGGTGTTTTTGATTGAAGAGCCGATGGCGGCGGCGATTGGTGCCAGCTTGCCTGTGACCGAACCAACAGGCTCGATGGTCGTTGATATCGGCGGCGGCACCACCGAGGTCGCGGTGCTGTCACTTGGCGGGATCGTGTATTCCCGCTCGGTGCGGGTCGGCGGCGATAAAATGGATGAAGCCATTATCGGGTACATTCGCCGTAACCATAACCTGTTGGTTGGTGAGGGCAGCGCCGAGCGGATCAAAAAAGAAATTGGCTCGGCATTTCCGCCGGAAGATGGCGGCGGTTTAGATATGGAAATCAAAGGCCGCGACCTGATGAATGGCGTGCCGAAAGAGGTCATTATTGATCAAGCGCAAATCGCCGATAGCTTGGCCGAGCCGGTCAGTCAGATTGTTGAAGCCGTCAAAGTTGCCTTGGAACAAACACCGCCGGAGCTGGCGGCCGATATTGTTGACAAAGGCATTGTGCTCACCGGCGGCGGCGCATTATTGGGCAACTTAGACTTTGTTCTCAGACATTCAACAGGGTTGCCGGTCTCGATTGCCGATGATCCGCTCTCCTGCGTGGCCCTGGGAACAGGCCGTTGTTTGGAAGAAATGAAAGTGTTACGTAATGTTTTGATCGGTGCCTATTAAGGCCCAGTGAGTTCCGCTGAGAGGTCCGCACGATGTCTCAACGCCGCCCAATATCATTTACCGGCATGGTTCAGCCGCTCGGTGGATTGTGGCATCGGTTTGCATTTGTTTTACTGCTCTTTATTGCCTTCACCGTGATGTTGGTGGGCAAAGCGGATATCCTGATCGTAAACCGGCTCAAGGTCGAGATTGCCGACACCGCAGCACCAATTTTAGAGGTTTTATCAAAGCCTACCCAAAGCATTAACCACGCCATTTTAGCGACCCGCGAATGGCGCGACTTAAAGGCAATGAATCTGCGACTGCAGGAAGAAAATGCCCGCTTACAACGGTGGCGCGGCGTTGCCTTGGAATTGGAAGCGGAAAATCTGGCGCTGCGCGCATTAACGCAATTTCAACCTGCGCCCCGCGCCAATTTCATCAGCAGTCGGGTGATTGCTGATGGCGGCGGGCCGTTTGTGCATAGCGTTATGATCAATGCCGGCAAGAAAGCAGGTGTCCGCCGCGGGCTTGCTGCGGTTTCCAGCAGCGGCTTGGTCGGCACGGTCGTCAACTTTGGTGACCGGCACAGTCGGGTGCTGCTAATCACCGACCTCAATTCCCAAATTCCTGCCGTGGTCGAACGATCCCGTGCGCCTGCCGTTGTCGCCGGCGACAACAGCCCACAGTTGAAACTGTTGTTTTTGCCGCAAAATGCCAATGTCCAAACAGGCGATCGGATTGTGACTTCCGGCCATGGCGGGGTTTTGCCCGCCGGCATCGCCATTGGCACGGTCACGGCGATTACTAAATCGGGAATTCGCATCACCCCTGCGGTCGATTGGGACAGCTTGGAATATGTTCGGATTCTGGACTACCAACTTGACGGCGTGGTTGCAGCGGCACCTGGTGAACGGCCGATCTTTTCAATCCCGCGCGGCAGCGGTGAAACGCAGCCTTTCTGGCTGCCAAAAGCCCTGAGCGAGCGGCAACAATGAGACCGACACTTGCCAGCCGCCTCGATACTTGGTCACGAAGTTTAATACCAAGTTTAAGCCTCATCGCCTTGGTTTTATTGAGCGCAATACCATCCGGCCTGCCGGGTTTCACGGCCACCAATCCAAGCTACGCGCTGATTGGCATATTTTATTGGACCACTTTCCGCTCGGATCTATTACCGGCTTCAATGGTGTTTCTGATTGGTCTGCTTCAGGATATTTTGGTGGGCACGCCAATTGGTCTTAGCGCGGTTGTGCTGTTGGCTGTTTATGGCGTCACCTTAAGTCAACGGCGGGCGATGATCGGTCGCCTTTTCTACCTGCTTTGGCTCGGCTTTATTGCCATTGCTGCCGGCGCCATCGCGCTGGCTTGGCTGCTGGCATCAATATTGGCGACACAGCCGATCCCGTTAATCGGTATCGCGATGCAATTATTGATCACAATTGCAGCTTTCCCATTTCTCGTATGGCTGCTGGTGCGCATCCATCGTTATATTGTGACCTAGGCAATGATGAACAGATCTGCCGACCATGACAATCACCGGATGGTGACCCGCCGCACCTTGCTGCTTGGCGGCGGCCAGTTGATGTTGTTTGGGGCGTTGGCAAGTAGGCTTTATTATTTGCAGGTGATCGAGGCCGATAAATACCAATTGTTGTCCGAAGATAATCAGTTCAACTTAGAGCTGTTACCGCCAATCAGGGGCCGCATCCTCGATCGCCATGGGATGCCGCTGGCCGATAATCAAGATAACTTCCGGGTTGAAATCGTTTCCGAACAGACCGGCAACGTGATGACAACCCTCAACAAACTTCAGTCGATTATTGATATCCCGGAGCATGAAATTCGCCGGGTGTTACGTGACGTAAAACGTAAACGAAGCTTTGTGCCTGTCACGGTCATCGAAAATCTTGGCCGCGAAGAGATCTCCCGTGTTGCTGCCAACACACCTTATCTGCCGGGGATAAAAATCGAAGTTGGGCGCAGCCGCCGATATAGTTTTGGTACCGAAGCGGTGCATGTTACCGGCTATGTCGCAGCAGTTTCCGAATCAGAGTTAACAGGTGATCCAATCTTAGAGCTGCCTGATTTCAGGATTGGTAAAAGCGGCATCGAGAAGACCTATGATTTGCCGATGCGCGGTAATGCAGGACAGCGCCAGGTTGAGGTCAACGCCCTTGGTCGGATCATTCGCAAAATGCCCGGAAATCAAGGTGAACCAGGGGCCGACATCACCTTAACAATCGATATGCGGTTGCAGAAATTTGCCCATAATCGGCTTGAACGCGGGGAAGGCCGATGGCTCTCACGCGACAACAGGCAAGCCCAGGAAGCCTTAGAAAAAGCCAGCCCGTCGATCCGCAATCAATTACAAAACCGGCCAAAAATCCTCATTAACCAGAAAGGCCAAGCGGTGGCACCGGAAAGTGGTGGCGTGGTGGTGATGGATATTCATACAGGTGCTGTTTTATCGCTTGTTTCCGCGCCCGGGTTTGATCCGAATAAATTCAGCAATGGGCTGTCGGCCAATGATTGGGAAGGCCTCCTTTCCAACCCCCGCACACCGCTAAATAATAAATCAATTGCCGGGCAATATTCCCCGGGCTCGACCTTCAAAATGATCGTCTGTTTGGCCGCGATGGAAGCTGGCCTTGCGACGGCGAATACACGCATTTCCTGCACCGGTCATGTTGATGTTGGGGACACCCGCTTTCACTGCTGGCATCGCATTGGCCATGGCGAACTCGATATGATCGGCGCCATTGAGCAAAGCTGTGACGTCTACCTGTATGAAATCGCCAAAAAAGTTGGCATTGACCGCATCAATGCCATGGCACATCGCTTCGGTCTGGGCGAAATTTCCGGCATTGATTTAAGTGGTGAGCGACGCGGGCTTATTCCCAGTCGAGAATGGAAGCTGGCGACACTTGGCACCCGCTGGCAAGTTGGCGAGACAATGAATACCGGCATTGGACAAGGCTTTGTCCTTGCCACCCCCCTGCAGCTGGCGACAATGACGGCACGGTTGGCAAACGGCGGCTTGGCGATCAATCCGCATATTATCGCCGCCCATGGGGTTATCAACGACATCCCCAATATGGGATTAAATGCAGCTAATTTGGCCGTCATTCGGAAATCAATGCGGGCCGTCACCATGGGTGCAAGGGGCACCGCTCGCAAGGCGGCACTGAAGATTCCGGATTGGGAAATGGCGGGTAAAACAGGCACAGTCCAGGTCAGACGGATTAGCCTTGCCGAACGAAAAGCCGGAATTACCAAAAATGCTGACCGCCGCTGGCGTGATCGTGACCATGCCCTGTTCGTTGCCTTTGCACCCTATGATGCACCACGGTATGCGATCGCTGTTGTGGTTGAGCATGGCGGCAGCGGGTCTTCCGTCGCAGCGCCGATTGCCCGCGATGTGATTGCTGAGCTGCATCGTCTCAATCCACTCGGTAACCGCGACCAAGCCGGCCGGGCCGGCCTGCCGACCGGCCGAAAAGGCTGACCGTCATGGCGCGCAATATTTGGCAAGATAATAGCCTCAATCCGCCCGAATTAACGCTGGCACAGCGGATTCTACAAATCAATTGGCTGCTCTTGATCCTGGTCAGCTTAATCGCCTTGATTGGCCTGGCGATGCTATATTCCGCCGCCAATGGGAGTTGGTCACCTTGGGCGGTTCGCCAAGCCATCCGCTTTGCCATGGCGCTCGCGCTGTGTATCGCCGTCGCTATCGTCGACATTCGGTTTTGGCTGCGCTGGGCCTATTTAAGTTACGCCATCTCCATGACATTGCTGATTGGGGTGGAGGTGATGGGCGAGATCGGCATGGGTGCCCAGCGATGGATTGACTTGGGATTGATTCGCCTGCAACCGTCGGAGCTCATGAAAATTTCGCTGGTGCTGGCCCTGGCGCGCTATTTTCACGGCCGTACATATGACGAAATTGGCCAAATAAGATTCCTGTTGATGCCCTTTTTGGCAATCACCGCACCTGTCATTTTGGTCCTCCGGCAACCTGACCTGGGGACAGCTTTAATGTTGGTCATGGGCGGCGCAACAATCTTTTTTCTTGCCGGTGTCAGGCTGTGGAAATTTGGCATCGTCGGCGTGCTAAGCCTCGCCAGCGTTCCGATTGCCTGGCAATTCCTGCGCGATTATCAGAAAAAACGTGTGCTAACCTTCCTCGACCCCGAGAGCGATCCCCTTGGCGCCGGCTATCATATTTTACAGTCGAAAATCGCCCTTGGGTCCGGCGGCACATGGGGCAAAGGGTTTTTGCAAGGCAGTCAAAGCCATCTGAATTTCCTGCCCGAAAAACAAACTGACTTCATCTTCACCATGCTGGCCGAAGAGCTTGGTATGATCGGCGGCTTGGCCCTGATCGGACTGTATATGCTGGTCATCGCCTATGGCTTTATCATCACCCTGCGCTGCCGCAATCGTTTTGGCCGATTAAACGCCTGCGGTATGACCACGTCATTGTTTCTGTATGTTTTCATCAACATTGCCATGGTCATGGGATTGCTGCCGGTTGTCGGTGTCCCCTTGCCACTCATTTCTTACGGCGGCACCGTTATGTTGACGGTCATGATCGGTCTAGGTTTTGTGATCAACGCCTATATCCACCGCGATCTTGAGATCCCGCGCCGCACCGACGAAACCTAGCATTGCCGCCAGGTGTTGCCGGCCGATATCGGCCATATCTTAAATCAATATTTTGACGGTTTAGCGCTCGCATCACATGACTTGGTAGTGACTAGGTTCACCGAAAGATCGCTCAAAAAGACCGTTAAAATGGAGATATCAACCGCAACCGCTGGCGGAGATAAGCCTTGACGCCCCAGCCGGGAAATGAGAAATCACGTAGTTATGCAAAGGCTGTGGTGCGCAAAGAGAGTTCATTTTTCATTATATAATTTAGCCTGCGCATCGGCGATGTGCACGGTAATTTCAGTGGCCATAAACTGGCAGCTTCTTGCGCCGCTTTGAGGATGTCAGGGACGATATTATGAGTGATTTGCAACCCGTCGTTAAAAACGACACGTTATATTGCTTTTATGACCTTTTACACTCGCCGATCACATTCGATTCCCTGCAGTTTCTGGTCTTCGCTGAAATTGTGCGAAAACATCGCGGTTTCCCCAAACTCATGGTCATCATCGGTTTTGGCGATGGCGGCACCTTTCGTAAGCACACCGAAAAAGACCACGTGCTTGATCAAGACGAAAAAATGTGGCGGGTGCGCCATGTGATTGAGCCGCCCTGCTGGTCATTGCCATCCTGCGTGGGGACCTGGATTTGTGTCGATCGTGCGGAAATGATCCGCTTTCATAGCCTGCTTGCCAACGATAATATTTTCCCAATCGATTATGCGCCGGATCAGCCCAAAGTCGCCTTCACCGTGCGTCAACTGGTGCATCTTCACAAACACAATCAAGACGTAAAAGTCTTTAGTGCACCGGCGATCGCCAAACGAAAGATCGATGAATGGTGTAAAATTGCCAAGATTGACCGCCCGTTGGTGGTTTTATCGATACGCTATGACCAAGTTCATCAATGGAAAAATGCCGACCAAGCAACCTTTGAGGAATTTCAGCAGTACCTACTTGATCGGGGATTTGCTGTTGCTGTCATTCCAGACACCTATCTTGTCACCCGTGGTGTTATCCCGCGTATAAAGCCTGGGGTGTCGATCTTTTTTCAAGGTGCTTTGGACTTTGAGCTTCGCGCCGCGCTTTTTGAACGCGCCTTCATGACGATTTCAAAGCATGGCGGTCCGACCATGTATAATCTGTTCCGCCATGGCTCACGGTTTTTGATTTTCCAAGGTGATACGGTTCTGCCCAGCACCGATGAATTTACCCGCATGTGGGATGTTCAGTGGGGTGATCAGCCACCCTGGTGCACCGAGCACCAACGCATTGTCTACCAAGAGGATACGTTGCAAAATCTTATCGACAATGCCGATCCAATCTTATCCACCGCGCCGATGGATGAAGCCAGGTAAACCACGTAACCCGCCATGACCATAGGGACGGGTGTCATCGGACATCAATCCGGCGGCCCATAACCGCTCAATACGTCACCCGCCTTGGATTGATGAAAGGGTTTTGAGATTGTAGATTTTCTGCCGCTATTGATGTTTTTGACGCTGATGGCGCTGATGTTCACCGGTTATCCCATTGGGTTGGTGCTGGGCGGGGTCGCGATTGGTTTTGGGTGTCTTGGCATCGCTTTCAAGGTTTTTTCCTTCGCCGAGTTCTTTATTTTTGTGCCGCGGGTCTGGATTATTGCCGAGAACCTGCAGCTGATCGCAGTGCCGTTACTGATTTTCATGGGCGTCATGCTGGAACGCTCCCAGCTTGCCAAAGATCTGCTCGAAGCACTGCATCTCATTTTACGCGCGATCCCCGGTGGCACGGCAATCTCAGTAACCGTTATGGGGGTCCTTTTTGCGGCCATCACCGGCGTCGTCGGGGCTTCAGTCATTGTGCTGACGTTAATCGCCTTACCAACCATGTTGAAGGCCGGTTACCGGCCATCGCTGGCACTTGGCACAATTGCGGCCTCATCAACCTTGGGGATCCTCATCCCACCAAGCATTCTATTGGTCTTCCTGTGCGAGCTTTTACAAATCTCCTATGGCTACCTGTTCGCGGCCGCAATCTATCCCGGCTTAACCCTGGCGCTTTTATATGTGCTGTACATTGCCGTTACTGCCGCCATCGATCCAACAGCGGCACCGCGCATAGCGCGCCCAGACCCGCCGCTGTCGATGGCCGTTCTGTGGCGGGCCTTTGCCATTGGTGTTTTACCAACCGCTATTCTAATTGCTCTGGTCATGGGATCTGTTCTGGGCGGCCTTTTTACCATCACGGAATCAGCCGCCGTCGGTGCCGGTGGCACCATCCTACTGGCCTGGCTGCGCGGCAACCTGAATTTCAAAACCCTCCGTGAAAGCCTGCATCGAAGCTCAATGACCATTGGTATGGTCGCAATCCTGTTCATTGGTGCGACCAGTTTCGCCTATGTTTTCCGTGCCCTTGGCGGTGAGGAGATTTTCCATAGCTTAATCAATGCGGCGGCCCTAGACTCCTGGGGTGTCCTGTTGATGATCATCGCCGCCATTTTCATCATGGGGTTCTTTTTTGATGTCTTGGAAATCCTGCTGATTGCGATTCCCATTTTTGGCCCGTTAATCGCACCTCTAGATTTCGGTAGCCATATCGCCCAAGACTTGGTGCCCTATTGGTTTGCCATTCTGGTGGCGATCACGCTGCAAACCTCATTTTTAACGCCGCCCATGGGGCTGTCCTTGTTTTATATCAAAGGTGTCGCGCCGGCCGCTGTTACCATGACACAAATTTATGTTGGCATTATCCCGTTTGTGCTGTTGCAAATGGCCTGTGTCGGCGTTGTCTTAGCATGGCCGGGTTTGGTGACAGCCTTGCCGCAACAGATTTTTGGTTGAGGCCAAAGCGATGCAAGAACCCGCCTCTCGGGCAGATAAAAATGGCTTTTGGCAGCGCTTAATCGAAGCTGCAAATATCCTGGAGCGGCCGGTTATTTGGGTCGGCGAGGCAACATCATGGCTGCAATTGCTGCTGGTAGCACTGATCATTGCCGACGCCATCTTCCGCCGCTATATCCGTTCGCTCAGCATTGTCGTCGAGAATAACCTGCACTTCTTTTTCAACTCACCGGCCATTCAAGATGGCGAATGGCATCTGCACACAATCATTTTTTTCTGCGCAATCGGCTATGCCGGTGTGCGTAATGCGCATATTCGCCTAGATATCTTGCGCACCCGCTTGAGCGAACACACCCGGCTATGGATCGAGCTGATCGGCGGCTTGCTGTTGTTGTTACCGTTCATCTTGATTTTTATGTATGAAGCCGGGATCTTTTTCTCTTACGCCTGGATCCATGACGAGGCAGCCGGCGAATCCAACGGCATCGGTAATCGCTGGTTTATTAAATCGTTCATTTTTATCGGTCCGGCACTGCTGCTGCTGTCGGGCCTATCGATGATCATGCGGCTCACGGCTCGGCTTTTTGGCCCACCGCATCTTCGCCGGCAGACCCGCACCGAAAACGTTGCCAACCCGTCCTTCTCCGCCTACAGCTAGCGCCCTTCATTTCGGCCGGGATGACAATTGCGCACCGCCGCCAAGCCGCCATCACGCCAAAGCATGCCGCTTTACTGGCAGAGTGAACGGCACTTCCGATAATCACAGTTTCAAACAATCCTGCAAATAGATAGACTGCCCGTCACCTGTTGTTTTTTCATCCCGGAGGCACGCAAATGACCCAACAATCCGATGACACCGCTGCTTATACCCCGCCTGCCGTGTGGAAGTGGGATAAGCAAAATGGTGGTAAATTTGCCAGCATTAACCGTCCCATCGCGGGCCCAACCCATGAGCAGGACTTGCCTGTTGGCAAACATCCCTTGCAGCTTTATTCGCTGGCGACGCCAAATGGCGTAAAAGTAACAATCATGCTGGAGGAGCTTTTGGCCCTTGGCCATAGCGGCGCTGAATATGATGCCTGGTTGATCAGGATCGGTGACGGCAATCAGTTTGGCAGTGGTTTTGTTGCGGCCAATCCAAATTCTAAAATCCCTGCCCTGGTCGATCATGGTACCGCCAGCCCAACCCGGGTTTTCGAATCCGGGGCGATCCTGTTATATCTGGCCGAAAAATTTGCCGCTTTCTTACCCGCCGACCATGCAAAACGCACCGAGTGCTTAAACTGGTTGTTCTGGCAGATGGGCAGTGCGCCTTATCTCGGTGGCGGCTTTGGTCATTTCTACGCCTACGCACCGTTTAAGATGGAATACCCGATCGACCGGTTCTCGATGGAAGTCAAGCGGCAGCTTGACGTGCTGGATCGCCATTTGGCCGAAAATCAGTATATGGCCGGCGACGACTATAGCATTGCCGACATGGCGATCTGGCCCTGGTATGGCAATCTGATCGCCGGCAATCTCTATGGCGATTCCGCAACCTTTTTGGACACCCAAAGCTATACCCATGTGGTGCGCTGGCAGCAAGAAATCTGGCAACGTCCAGCGGTCAAAAGGGGCCGCAAGGTTAACCGGTTGGCCGGCAAACCATCCGATCAATTGCACGAACGCCATGATGCCAGTGACTTTGATCTGCGCACCGAGGATAAATTAAACCCTGAAGGCTAACTGACCTGCCCTTCGTCCCGGTCGTTGCCCTATGGCGACGGCCGGGCGGCGGTTGACTCAAATAGCGTCTCAAAACACCCGCTAACGCGCCGATCGGCTGACCATGTCTGGACCATATCTGGCCCATATCTGGCTGCTGCGACCCTTGCCGGCCCGCCGCTGTCGGCGGCGTCACCTCTCAGTTTTGCCGGCAGCATTCGGCAAAGAACCCGGACCGCGATGATCAGTTTTACCACGGCCTTGTTTTTTCTGATCGTCACACCTGGTGTCGGGGTGCTGACCACTGCCGGCATTGGCGCTGGTTTTGGCGCCCGCCCAGGCCTGCGATTCTTGATCGGCTTATGCGTCGGCACCAATATCAACGCCCTGCTGGTGGTCAGCGGCCTAGCCGCCGTGGTTCTGGCGCAGCCGTTAATCGGCCCAATCCTGTTATACGCCTCGATCAGTTATTTGCTGTATCTCGCCTTCCGAATTGGTTGGGCCGGCTCACGGATTGCCTTTATTGAACAATCCAAAGCACCTGGCCTCGCCAATGGCATTGGCCTGCAGTTTATCAATCCAAAAGCTTATGTTGTGCACACCACGCTGTTTGGCGGCTTTCATTTTATGGCGGCCGCCCCACTCAGCGAGATTGCCATCAAGTTCGTGATCATTAACCTGATTTGGATTCCCGTCCATTTGGCTTGGCTGTGGGCAGGGGTATCCCTCAAACGCTTAGAGCCGTCCGCCCGCAGCCAAGCCATGATCAATAAATCTATGGCCTTAGCGATGGTCATCGTCGTCGTGTTAGCGGTGATGCCGTAAGCAAAGCGCGGACCAGCACGCTAATCGCCTGCCTAGCGAATAAACCGCTTCACATAATCGCTGCCTAAACCAACAGCTTCAAAATGCGCGCGAGCGGCGGCAACACGGTCAAAAACATCGGTGGTGCCGGTGACCTTGCCGTCTTCGTCACAATACAACAGTGCACCGGTGTTGTGGAACAAGGTCAGCATATGATCGCCATCGTCGACCACCAAGGTGTGAACATCCCCAGGTGGCTCATAAAGATAGCTGCCGGCCGTTGCAACCCAATCGCGCTCAAGGTAGCGCCAGCGGCCATCTAACACAAAGCCATGCACAGGCGCCGGGTGGCGGTGGCGGGAGACCACGCCCGCTTGTGTCACCTTCGTCAAATGTACCCAGTAGCCTTGGCTGACATTAAAGCACAGTGGCCGCGACCATCGGCCAGGGCCATTCGGTACCCACAGCCGTTCATCCTCCGGATCTTGTCCATCGGCACAAAAAATCTCATCCTGCATGTCCGGCGGAACCAGCGCAGAATATCGCATCGCGGTTGTATCAGGCATGTTAATATCTCATTTCCGCAAATTATTCGGCCGCGACGGGAGCCCCGCCATAAACCGTGTTTTTATGCCAACTGTCGACATATTGGGTAATCGTTAGGGGCCAGCTTTTTTCCATGTTTGCATCGAAATATTCAAACAGGACGCCGTCCTCGGCAAGCATCGATAGCATCACCATGCCGCCTTCGGGGCCGCCCCATTCATCATGTGGCAGCGCATCAGCGCCGGCCATGGCATAGTCACCTTGTCGGCGGACGATTGACTTGCTGCTGCCGTCCGGCTGCATTTCGGTTAAATGCTGCTCGCCTTGCAAAACCAATGTGACCGTTGACGCAACATGGCGATGACGCCGGCAATGGCCGCCTGGGCCGTAGCGCAACAGCATGTCCAATCGACCGCTGTCCATGTCATAGCCAAGCAAACTAAATTCGAAATCAACCTTAAAATCGGAACAACTCGGATCCGTCACCTGCCGCCATTCAACCTGTTGCGGATCAAAACTCTCTGCAACTTTGATCATTTCTTAACCTCACGCCTCGAAGAACTTTCGGAAAATCTACCAGCACTCAGCAGGCCCTGACAAGGCATCGACCGACCGGCCGTCAATAAATTACCGCCGCCTTAGCCGAAGGGGAGATTTTTTTAAAAACCGCCACTATATTCAAACTATCTTTCCTTGCAGCGAGTGCGCCTCATGGCAAACGATACCGACGGTGATGGTAAAATAATCTTCCTGCATGAGGCCACATCGCAGCCGGCGACCGGGCCTGAAATGACGGTTATGCAAGCAGCTGCATCAATTGCCGCAGCCTTGGCCTGGGAGGCACCAGATATTGGCTTACTTGGCATTAAGAAAAATGCCGATAACAGCGTGAATATGGCGTTTGGTCTCAAAGGCAAGCGGTTTTTGTTTACCGGCGTGGAGGTCACCGAAGATGAATTCACTGCAGCAATGTTGGGGAAGACCGAGTAAGCCCCTGCCTTAAAACCTAATTGTCGCCGCCAAGTCGCCCCTGCTCAAGCCGCTGCGGGTCATAGGAATGGAATGTTTCCAAATGATGTTTGGTGGCAATCTCACCGACAAAATGCGCCTTTGAACGGTTAAACACTTCACCGGAAATATCATACCAAAAGCTTGGCGGGTCAAAGGTGCCGCCGGCCACCCCAATATCCCCTGGCCAGACTTCCAATTTTGAGAACACGGTGGTGCCACAGCTTGCGCAAAAACTGTTGACCCAAGTTTTATTACTTTCGCTGATAAAGCTGTATTCGTGGCAACGACCGGCGGTGAGGCTAAATCTATCCGCCGGGAAATAAACCAAAACCCCAAAGGCGCTGCCGGCGCGAAGCTGGCAATACCGACAATGGCATACCCCGGATCGAACCGGCATTCCCTCGGTTTGGTAGCGAACCTTGCCACATAGACAGCCGCCGTGATGTAGATCAGCCATAGCTTTTCTCCTGGTGTTAAACATCCTCAGTGACGTTGCCGCAGATGGCGTCGATCGGGGTACGACACACAGCAACCGCGGCAACGCTAAAAACTTGACAATTTATCAGTGTAAGTGCACACACAGCCTGCATTCCGAGCGTTTTTAAGCGATACACGCTTATTTCGGTAACTAACCACATTAATGTCATCTTGCCGTTTATGGAAGCAAGCATGGCCGCCCCGCGCAGCCGCAGACGAATGCGCGCACGCGCGCGAGGGCTTAAAAGGAACTACATTTGACCGACATAACTTTCCCGGCTCTTGGTTTGGCCGACCCTCTGCTGCATACCCTTGAGGCACGCGGCCATCACCAACCGACACCGATTCAGGCACAGGCCATCCCAGAGTTGTTAAACCGCCGCGATTTGCTTGGTATCGCACAGACCGGAACAGGCAAGACGGGGGCTTTCAGCCTGCCCATTCTGCATCATCTGCATCAGTGGAAACAGGATGATGGTCCACGCGGCCAGCGCGGACCACGAACGCTTATCCTCGCCCCGACTCGCGAATTAGCCATTCAAATCGGCGCTGAAATGCGCGCCTATGGCCAGGGCCTGGGGTTAAAACTAACCGTCATTTACGGCGGCGTTAGCCAACAGCCACAAGTGACGGCTTTGGCCCGTGGTGTTGACATCGTGATCGCAACCCCAGGGCGGCTGCTGGACCTTTATCAGCAACGCAAAGTCCGCCTGGATATGGTCACGTTCTATGTTCTTGATGAAGCTGACCGAATGCTTGATATGGGGTTCATCCACGACATCAAGAAAATCACTGCGGCCCTTCCAAAAGCCCGCCAGTCACTGCTGTTTTCCGCAACCATGCAGCCACCGGCCGTCAAGATTGCGCGCGAAATTTTGCATGACCCGGTGCGGGTTGAAGTCGCCCCGCAGGCGACCCCGATTGATCGTATTGATCAAAAAGTTTTCCGGATCAACAACGATGCGAAAACGCCCTTACTGGTCAATATTCTGGAAGATCCGTCGCTTTCCCGTGTCATTGTCTTCACCCGCACAAAGCACCGTGCCAATAAGGTAGCGATGCAGCTCAATAACGTCGGTATCCTGACCGATGCCTTCCACGGCAATAAATCGCAGAATGCCCGCCAACAAGCCCTTGGCCGTTTCACCTCCGGTGCCTGCCGGGTATTGGTTGCAACCGACATTGCCGCCCGTGGCATCGACATCAACGCAATTAGTCATGTGATCAACTATGACCTGCCGAACGAGCCGGAGAGCTATGTTCACCGAATTGGCCGAACCGCCCGCGCCGGTGCCGGTGGCATCGCGTGGTCGTTTTGTGACCGCAGTGAACGATCCTATCTTGGCGAAATTGAGCGTGTCATCCGCGCCAAAATCCCGATTGTCGAAAACATCCCGAATCTGCCAAAACTACCGCCGCTCAGTACATCTGCTCGGCAAAGCATTGATGAGGACGATGATCTGCGCCAAGCACGTACTCGCAAGCCCGGCGGCCAAAGGCGGCCTGCTGGTAAACCAACAACGCAACGCGCCGGCAACAGCGGGGCCTCCGCACGGCCGGCAAATCGCCGCGGCAGCAAACCAAACCACACAGTGAGTGAGCCGCGCGGGCCCGAGCAAACCGCATCTGCCGGCCAGCCAAGCAGACAAAAAGACAACCCCACGGCACGTCCCGAGCAGCGCCGCAAAGGCCCGCACCGCAAACACCAGAACACGGACGATGCTGTTGCCGCAGCGCCGGATCAACACAAGCACGGCACCCAAGCGCGGCGCCCGGATAAACCCAAACATAATGCTCACCGGGCCGGTAAGCCTGGGCATACAAAAACAAACAAGGGCCATGGTGACAGCCGCGAGCAGCACAGCCAGGATGCACGCTCCGGGCCGGCGCAGGGTGGCACGCCAAAGACGGGTCATGCAAAGACGGGCCATGCAAAGACGGGCCATGCAAAGACGGGCCATGCAAAGACGGGCCATGCAAAAACCGCGAACGCTAAAAACGGTAAAGCGCGAAATAACCAGACCGCAACGGAACAGCGCAATTCTGCCGCCGAAGCCGGTGGCAATTCAGGTGATCGGCCGGTAAAGCGCAAAACGACCCAAAAACCACACCGCGCGAATACATCCAATAGCCCAGCGAGCGGCCAAGAAGGGCGCGGCAAAAAACATCGCGGCCGACCGACCGGCAATGAGGCAAGATCACGGCGGGTTGCCTAGGGCGGCGGCGGAAACCGGCAGGTTGTCAGACGAAAAAATACCCTGCCTGTGATCCAATCTTGGGCCCTGCCGCGTATCTATCATATGAAAGATATAATGACATTTGTGACAGTGGTTCGGGTTTTGATCGTGTGCGGCCTTGCCTACGCCATCAATCAGCCGGCAGCGCGGCTGTAAGCGGTCGCATTAGCGACGCCTATCCACCAGCCCCGGCTCACCGCTAAACGCTATCCAGGCTCGCCAGGTTGCAAGCGCCGTTTGTGCGTCGGCGTCAGCAGAATTTCGTTTGGACAGCTTCGCGGGTTGAGGCGCGCCACGAAAAGCACCGTCTCAGCCACATCCTCCGGTTGGATCAGGCGGTCACGGTCGCCTGCCGGGACCGGCACCGGGCGATAGTCCAGAATTGCTGTATTGACCTCGCCTGGGCAAATTGCACAAGCCCGGATGCCGTTATTGCCTTCTTCCAAATTCAGCAACTCGTTGAGGGCCATCACCGCATGTTTTGAGGCCCCATAAGCAATCCCTGCCCGTTGCGAGAAGCGTTTGCCTGCCATCGATGCCGTATTGATGATCAAGCCATCACCACGTTGCCGCATGGCCGGTAAGACGGTCGCCGTGCAATTGTAGACACCTTTCACATTCACATCGATCACATCATCCCAACCATCCACGGCACTGCCTGCCCAATCGCGGTCTTGTACGTTCAGGCCATGATTGTTGAATAAAATATCAATTTGGCCAAGCTCAGCGGTAATTTCAGCGGCCGCAGCGGTCACCCCGGCGCGGTCCGTGACATCCAACGGCACCACCATTGCGGTCCCGCCGGCGGCGCTGATCCGCGTCGCCACATCACTCAGCAACGCCTCCCGGCGGCCACTTAAGGCAACTTTCACACCTGCCACCGCCAGCATCAGTGCTGTTGCTTCACCGATGCCGGTGCCGGCACCTGTTACCCATGCCACCAGACCCTGCACATTACGCATCTTATCTCTCCCTTATTTCATGTCGCCTTTCGCAAGACGATCACGGCACAGACAGGCATTAATTCCAGGCCTGTCATGGCACCTCAAAAACCCACCTGCGGGCATCGTTAAAGACCAACAAACGGTCCTGTTTCTTGTTGTATATCTTGGTTGAGTGCCAACCAATCCGGATGTGCTTGAAGACACTTAATCACCGTCTCCAAATTAAAATCATCACCCTGCGGGATGAGATTTTGCAACAGCCGCTCGATTAGTTTGAAATCTTCTTCTGTATCGACACACAAGCGATAGCGCGAAAGATCGTTCGGCAAATGATATGCGCCAATCCGCTCTGCGGCCAGCTGGGCGCGAATCCACGGCGTGACATGCTCGCGGTCATAGTGATCGGTTGCGGCATTCGCGGCCTGCAGCAACCGATCGCGGCCAAACACCTCGCAGATAAATCCGTTTGGCAAACTGGGGCGATCGCCGCACCAAACATAGTCATAATCAGCGCCGTCAAATAACGCTAAATGGGCATCAACAATTTCCGGGTCAAGCAGCGGGCAATCCCCTGTCAATCGCACCAGTGTTGTCGCCTCCGTCAGCTGCGCGGCAGATGCAAAACGCCCCAGAACATCATCTTCCTGGCCGCGAAAAACAGTCACACCCAAAGCCCCGCCAAGGGCGGCAACAGCATCATCGGTCGGCAAATCGGTTGTTGCTAGGATCACCTGATCGGCACGCTTAACGCGCTTTAAGCGCGCCAGTTGCAGGTCTAAAAGCGGTCGGCCGCAAACTGTTTTTAACACCTTTCCCGGCAACCGGCGCGAGGTCATCCGCGCTTGCACGATCAGCGCCGCAGGTCTCACAAGCCGGCAACCATTTCAGTTAATTGCGCACCATCCAGCCATTCATCGTTATTATAACTGGCATAACTGAAATCAGCACCCACCGGGACCGCGCCAGCAGCGCGATAATGTGGTTCCGGGCTTTGCATAAAGGCCGGCAGAATCACGTAGCGATCACCGCAATCAAGCGTGCTCCGAGCGTCATCGCTTGGCACCATCACTTCATGCAATTTTTCTCCTGGACGTATACCGACAATTTTGACGGCCATGTCGGGCGCCAAACAGCGGGCCACGTCAACAATCCGCATCGATGGAATTTTCGGCACAAACACCTCGCCGCCACGCATCATCGACAAACAGGAGAAAACAAATTGTACACCTTGGTCAAGGGTGATCCAAAACCGCGTCATCCGTTCATCGGTGATCGGAATATGATCGGCTTTACCGTCAAGGAGCTGACGGAAGACGGGGATCACGCTACCCCGCGAGCCAATGACATTGCCATAGCGTACCACAGCAAACTGACAGCCGTCGGCACCTGCTAAATTATTGGCGGCAACAAAGATTTTATCGGCGGCAAGTTTGGTCGCGCCGTAAAGGTTTATCGGGTTAGCGGCTTTATCCGTCGACAGCGCGATCACCCGTTTGACGCCCTTCCGCAAGGCCGCCTTCACCACATTCTCGGCACCATGAATATTCGTCATCACACATTCGAAAGGATTATATTCAGCCAACGGCACATGCTTCATAGCGGCGGCGTGGACCACATAGTCAACGTCACGCATTGCCAATTCCAACCGATCCACATCGCGCACGTCGCCAATGAAGTACCGCATACAGGGATAACGCTCGGTTGGGAATTCCAAGCTCATATCATAATGTTTTTGCTCATCTCGGGAAAAGACGATGCAGCGGCGCATATCAAAATGCTGCAAGGCCTGGGCGATGAATTGCTTACCAAAAGAGCCAGTGCCGCCTGTGACCAGAACGGTTTTGCCGTTGAGGTCAATCATCTGCTTATCAAATCGCCGGATTGAAGGGGTCATCATGCCGATCCCGTTACAAGGTCGAATCACGTACTATTGTGCCCATAGTACATTCGTTTTGGAAAGCCGCCGTGACCACCCAAAAAATAAGCCAAAGAGACGAGTGTATACCAAAGAGAGAAAATTAATCCATTTGCTCGGATTGGCGACATCGATTCCGGCCGTTACCTTTCATGGACACACGCTGAAAACGACCGACCAACAGGAACAACAGCAGGTGTGAGGTGAGCATTAAAATTGTCTGCCAAAAAGGCAAAAAGATGTGCAGCTTTGATAACTTAAGTCTCCTTGGCAACGGTCAGTAATCTGATCGAAAAACGGCCATTAGAATGCGGCAAATCGCAAACGATTGGCCGCATTTTTTTTGCCGCAAAATTTCCTGCTCCGAACAACACATAAGCGTTGATGACATTGGCCTCGAAGCAGTCTACTTCTGTCACCATGTCGGAGCCTGATCAATCCTCAAAAACGATCCCCTTTACGCCGCGTGAACGGTTACTGATCCTGATCACCTGTACGGTTGTCACGACCCTGTACGCGATGACGGTGACCATTGCCAATGTGGCTTTGCCGCGGATCCAAGGTGCATTATCAGCAACCACCGATGAAATTGCATTGGTGGTTACCCTGAATATTATCGCCACGGCGGTCGCAACCCCTGTGACCGGCTGGCTTGCGTCACGTTACTCCCGCCGTAACATTTTGATCGCAGCGATCATCTTTTTCACAATTTCGACACTCCTATGCGGTCTGGCGACAAGTCTTGAGGCGCTTGTTTTTTTCCGGATTTTACAGGGCATTTTCGCCGCACCCTTAGCCCCCATCAGCCAGTCATTCCTGTACACCACCTATCCACGGGCGCAGCATGGCATGGCGATGGCGATTTTTGGCACCGGGGTTGTGATCGGCCCCGTCATTGCCCCTGTGATTGGCGGCTATCTGACCGAATTCCTGAGCTGGCGTTGGGTTTTCTTCATGATTGTGCCGATGGGGATTCTATCTTTGATCGGGGTGATGATTTTCATCAAAGACCGCACCCAGCCCGCAAAAACACCGCTTGATTGGACAGGCTTTATTACCCTGGCAATCGCGATTGCTAGTTTTCAGTACATGCTGGATCGCGGCGAGCGTAACGACTGGTTCGAGAGCGACCAAATCGTCATTTTAGCGATCATCGGCGCACTCGCATTTTATGTTTTCATTTGCCATTCACTGACCCATGAGCAGCCGTTTCTCAACCCTGTTTTGATGCGTGACCGCAACTATGTCCTGGCCCTGGTGGTGGTGTTCGTGTTTGGCATGTTGAATTTCACACCCATGGTTTTGCTGCCGCCATTATTGCAAACCCTGCGTGGTTATCCCGATGCCATTATTGGCATTTTACTTGGCGCGCGCGGTTTCGGTACGCTGTTGGCATTCATGTTGATGGTCAAAGCCAACAAAATCGACCCCCGATATACCTTGTTCATCGGCTTTTTCGTGCAGGGTCTTGCCGGCTGGTATATGGCGCAGTTCAGTCTTAATTTGACGACTTTTGACGTCTTATGGACCAGTGCTCTTCAAGGCTTTGGTGTCGGCCTAATTTGGGTCCCACTGACCGTTGTTGCTTTTTACTCACTGGAACCAAAATATGCTGCCGAGGCCGCCGCATTTTTTCACTTGATCCGAAATTTCGGCTCCAGTCTTTTCATTTCAATCTCTGTCGCCGTTGTCTTACGGTCGGCGAAAGTCAGTTACGCCGGCATGTCGGAACAGCTATCACCCAATAAAGTTGGCATGAATCTGCAAGATTCAATTTACACATTCTGGTCGATCGACAGCACCGGCGCGATGGCCGCTATGTCAGGTGAAATTGGTCGCCAAGCCTCTATGATCGGCTATATCAACGCCTTCTACCTTTTCGCTTGGGTGGCATTTGCCGCTTGCCCATTGGTGTTTTTGGCCCGCTTAAAACGCGATAACGACACCGACGCCGATTGAGGCTAAGGACGCCGTGCCTTAAAAGCCATCGCTAAGGTTGAGACGGCTTGATGGTGCCGCGCACTGCCACGTGGCGGCGGTACCGCACTTCGCCGCGTGCTGGACATGGTTGGCGCATTCTTATTGCCAATCGCCTGCAACAAAGCTTTTTCGGACGCCGGCAGGGCCGTATTTGGTTGCGCAACGGCGCGAGTCTTGGCGGCCACGCGTTGCACCGCCAACAAGCAAAGGTTTTTCAAAACAGGTGCCACCAACCGCGACCGCAGGACCTCATCGCTATCGCACCATGTCTGCAGCAACAGTGCTGCATCGCGGGCATTACCGCCACACGCATCTAAGGCCTCAGTGGTTTTTTGAGTGACATAATCCTGGCTCATCGCCCCCTCCAAAATAACCCGCCTCACAGGCTATCATGATCCCTCGCCGCCGCCTTAAGAATTTTGATTATTAACAATGTGTACCACCCGCTGTGGGAATGGAATTTCAATTCCTTCCTGATCAAGACGGATTTTCACGGCCCGGGTAAAGTCAAACTTTACAGGCCAATGGTCCGCTGATTTGACCCAAAACCGCAAAATTAAGTTGACCGCGTTATCGGCCAGTTCCACCACCTGCGCTTGGGCCGGTGGGTCGCTTAAAACCCGCGCATCATCGGCCGCCAACTGCATCAAAATTGCGATTGCCTGATCCACATCACTGCCATAAGCGATCGCTACCGGAATATCTAATCGGCGTTCAGGATAGCGCGAATAATTGGTGATTTTACGTGCGATAATGGCCGCATTAGGAACGTTGATATAAACATTATCTGCGGTCGCCATTTCGGTACCGAAAAGCCCAACCTCTTTGACCGTGCCGGCGGCATCACCGGCTTCCACATAGTCGCCAACCTGGAACGGCCGCAAAATCAGAATCATCATGCCGGCGGCGACATTGCTAAGGGTGCCTTGTAAGGCCAAACCAATTGCCAAACCGGCGGCACCAATCACCGTGATGATTGATGCTGTTTGCACCCCAAATTGATTTAGGATGGCAATGATTGTGACGACCAAAACCGCATAATGCGCAATCGACGCCAGGAGTGGCCGCAAAGTTTGGTCAACCCAAGGAACCCGGTTAACCGCCGCAAGGGTCATGCGCCGGGCCCAGCGGGCCAGCATCCAAGCCACCACCAAAGTGACAATCGCGCCAACCAAGTCTAGGCCATAGGAGATCAGAAGTTGGGTGGCCGCCTCTGCATAGGGCGATAGGTCAAAGCTCTGCTCCATGCCGATC
>QCEM01000040.1 GCA_003280605.1 SAR116 cluster bacterium AG-355-O21
CTCGGCCGCATTCGATGTTTTATCATCTTACCATCCTCTCGGTGGACGCAGGCCTTGGGTGCTGGCGATGATAGAAAAGCCTTTAGCATGGGCTTTTTCGTCTTTAAGAATGAGTAACATTTCTTTGGCATTGCAGATCTGCGGTGAGAGCCCCATTTTATTGGTAAGCTCGTCGTGCCACTTCTCCCTCAAAGCGGTAGGGCAGAGGATAACAAGGCGGTTCAGATTGAAACGGCTACGAAGCTCAGTCCAAATTAGACCCGCTTCGATGGTTTTACCGAGGCCAACCACATCGGCAATCAAAATTCCATTCGTTGGTGTCTGAAGCAGCGTCAATACAGGTTTAAATTGGTAAGCATAGAAATCGGTATTTGTAGCTTCCATGCTGTAAATTATGTCAGCAAGTCGTCCCGTGAGCCTGACATGGGTAAGAGTTCGCCTTAGATCATTCGGTGTTCTCTGACGGCAGGCAGTCCCAAAACTGTCATCTTAATATGCTACCAATTAAGTTAAACCGTGAGGAGTTGGGAATGGCGCTAATCCGCTATAGAGATGTTACGAAGAGCTTCGGTCCGGTCGAGGTAATCCGCCGGTTGACGCTCGAGGTCGCGGATGGCGAGTTTGTTGCTTATGTCGGACCATCGGGCTGCGGCAAAACCACCCTTCTGCGTCTACTATCTGGGCTTGAAGCTGTCAGTGGGGGCAAAATCCATATCGGTGGGAGCGACGTGACATATGCCTCTCCGAAAGAACGCAATGTTGCGATGGTCTTCCAGAATTATGCCCTCTACCCCCACATGTCCGTGGCCGAGAACATCGCCTTCGGTCTGCGCGTGCGCGGTATGGACCGCGCTGCACGCATGGCTAAGGCTAAGGAGGCCGCCGACACTCTTGGTCTCGGCGATTTCTTGCAGCGCAAACCGCGTGAGTTGTCAGGCGGCCAGCGTCAGCGGGTCGCCATGGGCCGCGCAATCGTGCGCGAACCGGATGTGTTCTTGATGGACGAGCCTCTCTCGAATCTCGACGCACAACTTCGCGGGCAGATGCGCTCGGAGATCAGCGCCCTACAGCGCCGTCTGTGTGCGACCATGGTCTATGTCACCCACGATCAGGTTGAGGCGATGACCATGGCTGACCGTATCGTTGTTCTGAACCATGGCGAGATCCAGCAGGTCGGCGCGCCCGAGGATCTCTATCAACGGCCCGCCAACCGTTTTGTGGCAGGCTTCATCGGAACCCCGATGATGAACTTTCTGCCGGTGGTGGCCGAGGATGGCGCGCGCCGCGTAGCCGGCGTCGCGTTGCCGGACCGACTAGCCGACGCCGCCGAAATCGGTGTCCGGCCCCAGGCGTTACAGTTTGCTGATCACGCGGCCGGGCTGATTTCGTGGGAGGCTGAGGTTGCGTTGGTTGAACCGCTTGGTGGCGAGACGCTGGTACACCTTTCATCGGGCGCCGGCGCGGTTCGCCTCCGCCATGAAGGTGGTGCTCGGCTCGGTATCGGCCAACGCGTGCGGGTGGGATTTGAACCGTCCGCGGCGCATCTTTTCGACGCCGCAGGCCAGACCGTGGTGTAAGGCGTTAATCCTTGCCGGGATAGTCCGGATCTAGTCGGAACGGTTTTGCCCCGCCATAGTCTCTGATATAGGTATTATGCGTGATCAACTCGGTTTCCGGTGACCATCGATGAATGAGCATCGCCGGCGGCTCAAGCACCCATTCCGCCATCTCGCGATCAGTGAAATTCAGCACAACCTGATGCGCGACGCCGGGCGCGATTTGGCAGAGCGTGCCACCCCAGGTGGTCTGCACCGGGCGATGGTGGTGGCCTGCGACCAGACGCACTACATGCGGATGACGGGCTGAAATCGGCTGCAGGTCTGCATCGTTTAGACACTTGATTCGGTCCATCCCCAAAATGCCTGTAGGGAACGGTGGGTGGTGTAGCCCGATCAGCGTTGGCTTGTCCGATCCCGCCAGGGTCTCATCGAGCCAAGCTAGCGTTTCGGGCGCCAGTTCGCCATGGCTTTTGCCGGGCACGACGGTGTCCAGACCGATGATCCGCAGGGCGAAGTCGTCGATCACCCAGTTGATCGGGCCTTCTGCGGGCAGATAAGCGTGATCGTCAAATGCGGCCCGAAGCCGCGCATGCCTGTCATGGTTGCCGGGGATCACAAAGTAGGGCGCGGCCAACCGGTCGAACTCTGCCTGCAGCAGTGCATACTCGTCTTCCTAACCAATGTCCGTGAGGTCTCCGCTCACAAAGACCGCATCGGGCGCCCAATCGTTCACGGCGTCGATCGCCGCAGCGATGTACGGCCTGGTCACGACCTCGCCCGACATTGGCGTATCGTCACGGCGCATGTGCAAATCTGTGATCTGGGCGAGCAGCATTTCTGTCTCCATCAGCGGCAGGGTGGGCGCGTCGCCCACCCTGGTTATTTTTACGTGGGGTACTGTCCGATCAGAACCTCAGCGCAGTGCTTTCGACGTAGGGTTTCAACACTTCGTTGGCGTTCTTTTGTGCTCGGGCTGCGGCTTCGTCGATCGTTAGCTTTTCGTCTGACAACAGCGCCTGCATCTCGTCTTCTACAGCTTTGCGGACGGCGACGGTGTTATAGGTCGCAATCCACGGCCCTGCATATTTCAGCTGCTCGACTGCGGTCAGGGCGTCAGGGTTATTTTTGACGAACTCTTGCATGACCGGCAGGTCGTAGGCCGTCTTACGCGGCGAGAAGTAGCCGGTGAAACGCGACCAGCCACCAATCACTTCCTTCGAGACTAGATAGGACATGAAGTCCCAAGCTGCAGCCTTCTGTTCAGGCGTGGTGCCTTTGAACGAGACCAGCGACGCGCCGCCGATCGGCACCGAGTTACGAACGTTGCGCGGAATAAAGGCAACATCATAGTCGAATTTGGCGTTGTTGCGCACAAAGCTAAGCGCACCGGTCGATAGCACAATCATCGAGGACTTGCCCGAGAAGAACGCGGTCGAGACCGCTTTCGAATCTGTCACGCCTGTAGGCATTGCCTTGTGGGTGTGCGCCATGTCGCGCCAGAATTTCAGCGCGGCCTTGGTCGAGGCGTGATCATAGTAGATCTCCCCCGGATAGGAGGTGTTATAGAACGAGCCGCCCGACGACATGGCCAGCGCCTGGACCAGCCAGCCATTGTAGTCGTAGTTCGAGGGCATCATTAAGCCCCAGCGCTCGCCATCGGCTTTGGTCAGCTTCTTGGCGGCCTTGATCCACTCGGCCCAGGTCTCGGGTGCCTTGCTGATGCCTGCCTCGGCGAAGTGCTCTTTGTTGTAGTAGAGGATCGGCGTCGAGTTCTGAAACGGGATTGAGTAAAGCTGGCCGTCGAACTTGGCGTTGGCGCGAACGGCGGGCCAGAACTCGTTCAGGAACGCGTCCAGATTGGTGCCTTCAGGCGCAACGGCCGAGATCGGCTCGATCAGGTCGCTCATCGCCAGCTCGGCGGCGAAGTTGGCCCCCATCAGCACTACCGCCGGGGGCTTGCCTGCCTCGGTCGCGGCTTGCGCTTTGATCTTGGTGTCATCGTACGAGCCAGTAAAGACGCCGATCACTTCGACCGTGTCCTGGCTGGCGTTGTATTCTTTAACGATGCGCTGCATTTCTCGGCTCAGCTTGCCCTGGACGGGGGCTGGGAACATGAACTCGATGCGCTCGGCAGCGGTGGCACCGCCTGCGAACGCTGTCAGCGCAACGGCGCCAACGAAGGTTTTTATGAAGGACATCAGCTGTCTCCTATTTGATGCCGGTGGACATGAAGCTGTTGACGAACTGGCGTTGGAAGGCAACGAACGCCACCGCCAGAGGCGCCACAACCAAGAGCGTCCCGGCGGCGATCAGCCCCCAGTCCGACGCCCCCTCCGCGCCCAGCGCGAAGCTCACAAGGCCGACGGTCAGGACCATATTCTCTGGCGAGTTCAGGACCATCAGCGGCCAAAGATATTCGTTCCAGTGGAACACCACCGAGACGATGGAAAATGCGATAATGCCGGGGCGCGCAAGCGGCAGCAGCACCAGCCACAGAATCTGGCGCCACGACGCGCCATCGATGACGGCCGCTTCCTCGAAATCGCGCGGGATCGAGCGGAAGGTCTGGCGCATTAGGAACGTCCCGAAAGCCGAGCCCCAATAGGGCGCCATCACCCCGATCAGCGTGTCATACAAGCCTAGATGTACCAGCGTGGTCAGGTTCGGCACAATCAGGACAGGCGGCGCCAGCATCAGCTGGAACAAAAAGACGTAGAACAAAATCTCCTTACCGCGGAACTCCATCCGCGCGAACGCATATCCGGCCAGGCTGATGGTCACCAATTGGACGATCAGAGTGCCGGTGACCAGAATGAACGAATTCAGGAACCAGATGATCCAGTCTCCATCCTGAATGGCATAGTTGAACTGGTCCGTTGTCGGGATCGTATCTGGTAGCAGGCGTGCCATGTCTAGCGAGCCGAAGCTTTCGGGCCGCGTAGACGCCAATAACATCCAAAGGATCGGTGCTGACCAGAGAAACACCACGGCAGCAAACAACGCCGCAGCCAGCGCGGGCCAAGGCCGCAGCGTCGCCTTGGCTGTGCTGACAGGGGCAGCGGCTGCCTCAGTGGCGGCGACTTCAGCTTTCATAGTGCACGCGCCGTTCCATGGTGCGCAGGCTGAGCGCGGACAGCGCCAGCAAAAACGCAAGGGTCACAACCGTGGCTGCCGTCGCTTTGCCGATGTCATAGAACTCGTGCGCCTGCTGATAGACATAGAACAGCAACAAGTTGGTCGCGTTGTTCGGCCCACCCTTGGTCATGACGATGACGTGGTCGACCTGAACCACCGCCGTGATGATTGCAATCACACTGACAAAGGCGAAGGTCGGGCCCAGCATCGGGATGACGACAAAATACTGACGCTGCCACCAAGAGGCGCCCTCGATCAGGGCCGCGTCCTCAGCATCTTCGGGCAGGCTCTGCAGCCCGGCCAGAAAGAATAGCATATAATAGCCGGCGTTCTTCCAGATAGTCAGCAGCATGATCGACCACAGTGCAAGGTCCGGGTCGCCGAGCCAATTGATGCCGTGCACACCGATTTTCGCCAGATAGTAGTCTAACAACCCCACGCCCGGCAGAAAGATGAAAATAAACAGCGATGCCGCAGCGACCAGCGGCAGCAGCGTCGGAAAGAATAACAACGCCCGGTGGATGTTCGACAGCCAACCGGACCGGCGCAGCGCTAAGGCAAACAGGAACCCCAGAGCCATCGACGGGATAACCGTCCAGGTGATGAAAAGAATTGTGTTCCAAAGTGCGCCGAGAAAATCCTCGTCATCCAGCAGGCGTAAATAGTTGCCAAAGGCCACATAGGTCGTGGCACTGCCGATCGTGCGGCCCTCAAAGGCTGACGCAAACACGACCTGCGCCATCGGCCAGTAGGTGAACGTCGCCAGAAAAATTAGCGCTGGCAGCAATAACAGATAGGGTGCCACGCACGCCCTCATAATAGGCAAGCGCCGCAGCCGATCTCTCGTTATTTTACCAAGCCAGTGTACTTTTCTAGTCATACCAAAAGATGCAGGAGCGGCATGACGAACAGATGCGAACTCCGTTAACGTTTCTTGATAAATATCTTACAGGTTGATGGCAGAGAGAGCGTGCGTGACCGGAGCACAAGCTCACCGTCGGCAGGCGGATCTGCCGCGTCCAAATTTGCGCATCATTCCGCGCAACCCATCTTTCGGCTACGCCCGAAGTAACTTGAACCACGGCTGTGCAATTTACCGGAAGGGTGCGCCAAGAGAAAACATCGCGAGGACAAAGCGAGAGCTGGCGCATCCCTCGTTTAGGCTAGGCGGCGGTTATTTGGGTTAGGCCACCCCTTGGTCAGGGATAAATCTTTGATCGAGATTATTGAGCTTGCTGCACGTGAGCTTTCGAATGAAGAAGGGCAGCAGTTTTCTCAGCTTTCATTCGATGTTGAACGTCAGATGGTTGTGATTTGTGCACATCGCCCAACCAGAATTCCAAATACGGCATCGGTTCTTTATCTCGACGCGACGGCTGACGAATTGCTGACAGAACCCTATCTGCCCCGGCTAACTTTTCATCGCTTAGACGTAATGCAGAGGGCGGTTGTTACTCAAGTGACTGACCGCAGCGGGAGCAAGGCGTTTTGGACCGAGAGGCTCAAAGAAGAGCGTGAAAACCTCCTGGCTGTCGAATATGATCCAAGTAACAATGACCTCAGCAAATTAATTGCCGTCCTAAACAATTGGGCTCAAGCCGGAGAACTGCCATTATTGGTTGGACATAAAGCGCTCTGCGATTTTGTTCGTCAGCACCCTAGACTGACAAAGATTGTAAAAGTTGCGCATTTTTAAGCCTTACGCGGGTCTAATGCCTATGAGCAATGTTCTGTTGTTTTCATTACTGGACGAAACCAGCCGCCGCACGCCGGTATCTACCGACAGGCAAGGTCGATTTTCGGAAATGACGGTACAGCTCTCTTAAGCGAACGATTAGACAATCTTCCGACCGAGCAATTTGACTACTGGCTTTCGCCAAGAAACGACCACCTGCCATCCGCAATCTCGCTCCCCAGCTTTGCTGACCAACGCGTTGCTGCCGTTCAAAGGCAAAGTAGAGAGGCCGAAACTGTTCAAGCTATAGCGCGCCTTAGGCTTGCTTGGTCGAAGTATCAAAAGAGGGTTTTTCTGCTCTCTAACCTGCCAATTGAAATGCCAATTGATCATCTTGTTGAGTTTAACGAGCTATTGCCAAATACACTCGCACTGGAACTTATGAAGAAAGGTAGCGTGCCACTGTCCGGGCTTGGGCTTCTTAAAATGTGTCCCTACTTGGGCCTTTCTAAAGCGGCAGCGAAAAAGGTGTTGCATAGAGCTGGCGCTTCAGAGCCGCAAAGAATTCTTCGAAGCTTGCCAGACCCGCTTAAGCCGACTACTCAAATCGCAACCTTTAAGGCGGGTGAAAAAAGGAAAAGCGCGCACTCCCATCTTTTTCTTCCGAAGAACTACTCGGGTGCCCCCAATTCAGCCGCCTTCTTTACTCCTTGGGCCCCAGCCGACGCCGCCGCACACCTTGAGGATAAGGGTTGGGGTGCCGGTGCGATCAGCGTCTTGAAGATCCGTTATGTTTATGAGGCCTCTAAAAACGCCTGATTTTCGCAAGTAGTGAGGCCGTTACGGGGACACGTTCCTATAATATACTTATAGCACTTTGTCCTGCTAAGGACCCACCAACGGTACCCATCAACTGCGAAATCGGATGAGGCCGCCGAACTTAAGCGCGCATCTTCAAACCCTGTTCCACCAAATACGTCCACCGCGCTGGTTGACGCTTACAGCACCCAATCTGCTGCAGGCCGCGTCTATATAATACGGTACGGGGCGGGGTGGCCCTGGTGGTGGCGCTTAATCACGTAGGGTAGTAAGAAGGGTAGTAACTTACATGCCTGTTGACGGTGATGGGGCAGCCGTTACCCTAGGGTTTGCGCGGTAAGGCAGTGCAGATGGCGCCGGGCCAGGGCATCTAACCCATCTTCTGGGCACCACCTAATCAATTCAGATCTAACCCATTGGTTTCTAGGCATTATGGTTGCTTGGAGTTCTCTGGTGATGTCCAAGTCACTCAATCCGTTGCATCCAACTGCCCAACACCTCAAGCGAATAGCCATCTCCGTAGCTGCTTCCAATGCCAGATGTGGTCCACCCACCGATTTGATTGACGATATCGAACGGGCATTCGATGGCCCTCAGCCGGTCTCGCATGCTGTGCCTAAATGAGTACACCACGCATCCCTCTGGGCATGTGCCTTAAGCCATTTGTTCAAGGCGGCACTCGCCGAGTTGGTTTTGTGACCATCTTCGGAGCAGTATTTTGGGAAAGCAAAGAGGTTATCAGGGCTCTGCTCAAATACCCTCTTGGCTGCCCATAGCGATGCCCCCACAAGAGGGATTTGTCGCTCACTGCCTTCGGTCTTTAGCCGTCGCCAAGGATGTGGCTTGAGGTTGATGTGAGGTATCTGAGCTTCGAGATTTATATCGGCCTTAAGAAGACCTATTGCCTCGCCAAGCCTCATGCCGGTATCGCTCAGTTAGTCGATAATCCAACGCCGCTCATCATCCTGGTCGCGGCACTTCTGTTGGATCTTGTGGATATCCGCAATTGGAATGGGCCGCCGCTTAGTTACCGGCAATCCCTCCGGCATGAAGGTGCCTGCAAAAGCGTTTTGGCACATTAATCCACGTTCACTCATCGCCAGGTTGATGATGGACCTGATGCTGCCAAAGATCCTCTTAACCGTATCCCGAGCCATCCCCTGATAGATAAGCCAATCCCGGAACTTGGCCGCATCGACTGACGAATAAGCTGACAATGGATGATCGCCCAAGACCTTGATCACATACTCAACATTGCGAAGGGCTGACCTGACAAATGCCTGGTCTTTGCCAGCACTTTTAAGACGCAGATACAGATCCTTCGCTTCCGATAGGGTCAGGCAATCTGGCGCCTCAGCGGTTTTTGGTTCCCGGACAAGATTGATAGCCGGAATAGCTATCTGTTGAAGCCTGAGTCCCAACCAATAGTCCTCTAGCCTCTGATTAATTGACGCAGCTGACCTCGCTGCAATCGGCATGGATTTGGTGCGCAAACTAAGGCTCACCCGATCTGCGCGATAATGCTGTCGGATATCCGTTGGGATTCTACGAACAAAATAGAAAACACCTGACCGCACACTGAGATGAGGCTGGCCAGATTTGTACATCAGTTTGGACATCACCAAAGAACCTCAAGCCAATAGAAAGCTTGTGTATTAATGACTTAGATCAATTTGGATTGATTTGTTGGTGCCCAGAAGAGGACTCGAACCTCCACGGCCTTGCGGCCACTGGCACCTGAAGCCAGCGCGTCTACCAATTCCGCCATCTGGGCACATAAGCGATGCATTGCACGAATGCCGATGAGTTGGCGCTAGATAAAGGCGCTCAGCGTAGTCTGTCAACGCATTTCATTGCTTGAGGGCATTTCGCCGACCCTCGGCGGCGCCTGTGGGCGGCCAATGCCACTTTGAGGCGAAGTGCCGCGACAGTGTGAATTTCAATTTCAGCTTCGTCGTCGCTGGTATATAAGCAATCCCAGGAATGTTCAGACGGAGCAGGTCGATGCGGGGTGAGCGAGTCACGGTTTTTGGTGGGTCAGGATTTATCGGTCGTGCAATTGTGCGCGCCTTGACCCAAAAAGGTGCCATGGTGACGGTCGGCTGTACCGATGTCGAAGCTGCAAAATCCCTGAAAACCATGGGTTTGCCGGGCCAAGTCACGATTGTAAAAGCCGATATTTTAAACAAGGACGCGGTCACGCGGGCGTTAACAGGCGCCGATCACGTGGTCAACTTGGTCGGTCTGCTGGCACCGCACGGGCGGCATAGCTTTGAGAAAGTTCACGGTGATGCACCCGGGATGATTGCCACTGCTGCCACCGCTGCCGGTGTACGCTCGATGGTGCAGGTATCGGCAATTGGCGCCGATGCACAGTCGAAAGCCGCCTATGCGCGGACCAAAGCTGCCGGTGAAGCCAACCTGCAGGCAGCGTTCCCAAATGCGGTAATCCTGCGTCCAAGCGTGGTTTTTGGCCCCGATGACGGGTTTTTCAATCGCTTTGCAGAACTGGCTGCGATGGCCCCGGCGCTGCCGCTCATCGGCGGCGCCCGGACCCGCTTCCAGCCTGTTTATGTCAGCGATGTGGCCGCCGCCGTGATGGCGGTTTTGGGTAATTCGGATGCGGCCGGCAAAACCTATGAACTTGGTGGCCCTGATGTGGTCTCCCTGCGGCAGGTGATGACCATTGTTATGGATCAAACCCAACGTCAGCGGCCACTGGTGCATTTGCCGTTCTGGTTGGCGCGGTTTCAGGCGCGGTTTTTTGAACTCTTGCCGAACCCGCCTTTGACGCGTGATCAAGTCACTTTGCTGCAATCAGATAATGTGGTTGCCGAGGATGCGCTGACGCTGGCGGATTTGGGCATTGAGGCAACCTCGTTTTGGTCGATCTTGCCAACCTATTTGCGGCGCTATCGGCCCGGTGGCATGTATAACGCCGCCCGCACCTGAGTACCTGCCAAGCGACGCAAGATGGCAGTGGGAGAGGTGTGCCGAAAGGTTTGCCGACACCGCAGATTGATGAAGCAGATTATGGCCAGTACAGCCAGCCCAGCAAGCCAAAGCCAAGCAGCACTCGGTAAATCACGAAGGGGGTAAAGCTGGCCCGCCGTAACCACGCCATCATCAAGGTGATGGCGATCAGGGCGGCGATGAAAGCTAAGCCGGCAGCAAGGGCCGCGTCAGCCGTCAACATCGCATCGCCACTGGTGTAAAGCGTGTGTCCTTCCAGCAGACCTGCGCCGAAGATCGCCGGGATCGCCATAAGCAGCGAGAATTCCGCCGCCGCGGCCCGTTCCATGCCAAGCAAGCGGCCCGCCGTCATGGTAATGCCGGCCCGGCTGGTCCCGGGAATCAACGCGAGAACTTGTGCCATGCCGATGACAATCGCATCGCGAATCTCTAGATGTTCAATCTGCCGAACGGTCATCGCGGTGCGATCGACGAGCCACAACAAAATCCCAAATCCCAGGGTTGCCCAGGCCACAACTTCAGCGCCGCGCAGCGGGCTATCGATGTATTTTGCCAGCACATAACCTGCGATCATCACAGGGATGGTGGCAATGACCAGCAAGCCGCATTGCCGTAAACCATCACTTGGCCGTCCGCGGACAGCAAACAACAATCCATGTGCCATCCGCCAAAGTGGCCGCCAACAATAGATTAAAACCGCCGCCAAGGTACCCACATGGACGGCGACATCCATGCTTCGTCCCTGATCGGGCCAACCGCTGAGGTGGGGAATCAAAACCAGGTGCCCTGATGAGCTGATCGGCAGGAATTCGGTCACGCCTTGGACCATGGCGAGGACTAAGAGATGCAAAAACGACACGTCAGCGTTCCTTCGTCGATTGTCTCGAGCGTGCGGGGCGACCGACACGTCAGCGTCGACTTTATCATTTTAACCTATGTGATACTGCGAGAGAAATAGTCCCAAATCGGCCATAAAAAAATTTAATGGTCTTTTTTCGCGCTTGTTTCGTAGACGTTAATATAGTTGGAATTGAAAAAAGGTAATCAAAGCTGACCCAATTGTGCGATTTCACTGGATTACCGATACATTACCGATTATAGAACCGGTCCAATGTGCGCTTTGCGAGATTCGCAGACCGTAGTACAGGGGAGAATGCAAAAATGACAACGGATCGCATGCTGCAGTTCGTGGACAAGGCGCAACAGACGCCGGGGAAACGCGACATCGGCCAACGGGTGGAAGACTTCCGCGAGATTTATGACGAGTTTTCGATTGACAGAGCCCGCGCGCAAGCCAGTCGATGCTCCCAATGCGGGGTGCCGTTTTGCCAAATTCACTGCCCCCTGCACAACAATATCCCCGACTGGCTGATGCTGGCCGCCGAAGGCCGCTTGGAAGAAGCCTATGAAGTGTCCAGTGCGACCAATAATTTCCCGGAAATTTGTGGCCGGATTTGTCCTCAAGACCGCCTTTGTGAAGGTAATTGCGTGATCGAGAAAGGCTTTCAATCCGTGACCATCGGCGCGGTTGAACGGTTTGTTACCGAGACCGCCTTTGAGAATGGTTGGGTGCGGCCGATTCCGGTCGGTCCGGCGCGCGATCAATCGGTCGGGATCATCGGCGGCGGTCCAGGTGGCCTGGCGGCAGCAGAACAATTGCGGCGGGCCGGCTACACGGTCACGGTTTATGACCGCTATGACCGTATGGGCGGCTTGCTGATCTATGGCATCCCCGGTTTTAAGTTGGAAAAAGAGGTGGTTGAGCGGCGGATTGCCCGTTTGCAAGAGGCCGGCATTGAGATGCGCAGTAATTTCGAGGTCGGCCGTGATGCCAGCCTTGAGGAACTGCGCCAGCGCCATGATGCCGTATTGATAGCAACAGGGGTTTACAAAGCGCGGGAAATCAAGGCCCCGGGGATTACCCAAGGCGGCATTTATCCGGCCCTGGACTATCTGATCACCAGTAATCGGCAAGGGCTTGGTGATGCTGTCCCGGCTTATGATGACGGCACCCTTAATGCGGCCGGTAAACGGGTTGTGGTGATTGGCGGCGGCGACACTGCCATGGATTGCGTGCGGACCGCCGTTCGGCAGGGTGCAAAATCGGTCAAATGCTTGTATCGCCGCGATCGCGCCAACATGCCAGGCTCCCTGCGTGAGGTTGCAAATGCCGAAGAAGAAGGCGTGGAGTTTGTTTGGCTGACTGCGCCGGAAGCCTTTATTGACGGTGATGATGGCCAGGTGCGGGCGGTTAAATGCAGTGCCATACACTTGGGTGTGGCCGATGCCACCGGCCGTCAAACGCCGCGTAAAGTGGCTGGCTCAGAACGTGATATTGACGCCGATATGGTAATCATGGCGCTTGGCTTTGATCCCGAAGAACTGCCGGTACTGTTTGCTGCGCCTGAGCTCGCGGTGTCGCGCTGGGGGACCGTATTGGTTGACCCGCGGACCTCGATGTCCAATCTCGATGGGGTCTTTGCCGCCGGCGATATCGTGCGCGGTGCCTCATTGGTGGTCTGGGCTATCCAAGATGGCCGCAACGCCGCCGAGCATATCCACAAATATATCCAACAGCAGGTCGCCGCGAATGCGCCGCTGGCCGCTGCATCGTAAGGGAACCAAAGATGACCGATCAAACCAAAGGTGCGGCTGAAAACGCTGCGTGGCAGGCAAATGCAGCGCTTCTTGAAGCGGCACATGCGTACAATCCGGATGACGAGCATGCTGCCTGCGGTGTCGGCTTTGTTGCCGCAATTGATGGTGTCCCGCGCCGCGAAGTGGTCCTTGCAGGGGTGCAAGCATTGCAATCAATTTGGCATCGCGGGGCTGTTGATGCGGACGGCAAAACAGGCGACGGTGCCGGCATTCATTTGCAAATCCCACAAGATTTCTTCCGCGAGCATGTGGAACGCACCGGCCATTCAATGGCGGACAATGCCTATATGGCGGTTGGTCAGGTATTTTTGCCACGCACCGATTTCATGGCGCAAGAGCGCTGCCGGACAATCGTCGAGCAGGAAATTCTCAATTACGGCTTCACCATCTATGGCTGGCGACAGGTGCCGGTGGATATTTCGGTGATCGGCGAAAAAGGCAATGCCAGCCGGCCGGAGATCGAGCAGATCATGATTTCCTCGCCGCCTGAACATGACGAAAGTGACTTTGAGCGCGATCTTTACGTGATCCGCCGGCGGATCGAAAAAGCTGTTCTGGCCGAGCATATTAACGATTTTTATATCTGCTCGCTGTCGTGCCGCTCAATTATCTACAAAGGCATGTTCCTGGCCGAGCAGGTGACCTCTTTTTATCCTGACTTGATGGATGAGCGTTTCATTTCCAACTTCGCCATCTACCATCAGCGCTACTCGACAAATACCTTCCCCACATGGCAGCTTGCGCAGCCCTTCCGGGTTCTGGCCCACAACGGTGAGATCAATACCGTCAAAGGCAATATCAATTGGATGGCCTGTCATGAGCCGCGTATGGCGCATCCCTCTTTTGGTGACCGGATTGAAGAAATTAAACCGATTGTCCAGGCCCATAGCTCGGATTCAGCGGCGCTTGACGCGGTTTTGGAACTGCTGGTGCGGACCAGCCGGCAACTGCCGATGGCAAAAACCATGTTGATCCCGGAAGCTTGGGACGAAAACACCGATATGCCGGATGATCTGCGTGATCTCTATGCCTATTGTAACGCCGTGATGGAGCCTTGGGACGGTCCGGCAGCGATTGCTGCTTATGGCGGCAAATGGGTCCTTGGCGGCATGGATCGCAACGGTCTGCGGCCAATGCGATACACCATTACCCGCGATAATTTAATCATTGTCGGCTCAGAAACAGGCATGGTCCGTGTCGATCAAGCCAATGTCCTGGAAAAAGGCCGGCTTGATCCGGGACAAATGATTGTCGTCAATCTGAAGGACGGCAAACTATATCATGATCATGAAATTAAGGATTACTTGGCCGGCCGTGAAAATTACGGTGCGTGGATCAAGACCTCGACCAAGATCGATGACCTGATCCGCCCGGATCACGAAGAAACGGCTCGCCTGAGCCGGCCTGAGTTACGTCGCCGGCAAGTGCTCTCCGGCTGGACCATGGAAGACATGGAATTGATCCTGCATCCGATGGCCGACGGCGCCAAGGAAGCTGTCGGCTCGATGGGAGACGATACGCCGTTGGCGGTGTTATCGGATCAATATCGCGGCCTCCATCATTTCTTCCGGCAGAACTTTAGCCAGGTCACCAATCCACCGATTGACTCGCTGCGTGAGCGGCATGTGATGACGTTGCGGACGCGGCTTGGCAATCTTGGCAATATCCTCGATGAAAGCCAGGAACAATGCGAGCATCTGCGCCTGGAATCGCCGGTTTTGACCAATGCTGAATTTGAAGCCATGCGCGATTACATGGGCACAACGGCGGCGGTTGTTGATTGCACCTTCCCGGTGAATGCCGAAGCTTCCGCTTTAGCGGACGCATTGGAGCGGATCTGCCAAGATGCCGAGGATGCGGTGCGCGGCGGGCATACCCATGTGATATTAACCGATGAGGCTGTCTCTGCGGAACGGGCGGCCGTGCCGATGATCCTGGCAACAGGCGCTGTCCACGCCCATTTGGTGCGCCAGCAATTGCGGACCTTCACCTCATTAAATGTGCGCTGTGGTGAATGTTTGGATGTGCAATATTTTGCGGTTTTGATCGGCGTTGGGGCGACCACCATCAACGCCTATATCGCCCAAGAAGCGATTGCCGATCGCCATGGCCGTGGGTTGTTGGGGAACCGCTCACTCACAGACTGCGTATCGTCGTTCAAAAAGGCCATTGAAGATGGCCTGCTGAAGATCATGTCGAAGATGGGCATCTCGGTGCTGTCGTCATATCGTGGGGGTTATAATTTTGAGGCCGTGGGACTGTCGCGGGCCTTGGTCGCCAGGCATTTCCCCGGCATGACCTCGCGCATTTCCGGGCTTGGGTTGCAAGGTCTGCAGCAGCGGATCATCGGCATGCACACGCGGGCTTTTGACGGTGACGTGGTGACCTTGCCCGTGGGCGGGCATTACCGCTTGCGCCACGGCGGCGAACGCCATGCCTTCGAAGGCAGCATGATCCACACGTTGCAAAGTGCTTGTGCCACCGACAGCTATCACATGTACCGCCAGTACAGTGACACCATTGGCCGCCAGGGACCGATCAATCTGCGCGACTTGATGTCCTTCAAACCTCATGGGTTGCCGAAACCGATTGAAGAAGTCGAGAGCATCACGGCGATTCGTAAGCGCCTGGTTGCCCCCGGCATTTCGCTTGGTGCGCTCAGCCCGGAAGCGCATGAAACCTTATCAATTGCTATGAATCGGATTGGTGCAAAATCTGACTCCGGTGAGGGTGGTGAGGATCCGGCCCGCTTTAAACCGCGCCCCAATGGCGACAACGCCAGCTCAGCGATCAAACAAATTGCTTCCGGTCGGTTCGGTGTCACCGCAGAATATCTGAACAATTGCCGGGAAATTGAGATTAAAGTTGCCCAAGGGGCCAAGCCCGGTGAGGGCGGCCAATTACCCGGGATCAAAGTCAATGAGATGATTGCTCGGTTGCGCCACTCCACCCCCGGGGTGACGTTGATTTCACCGCCGCCGCATCATGACATTTACTCGATCGAGGATCTGGCGCAGCTGATTTATGATCTGAAGCAGATCAATCCGAAGGCGCGAGTATGTGTGAAGCTTGTGGCGTCCTCCGGGATTGGCACCATTGCCGCAGGCGTCGCTAAGGCCATGGCCGACACGATTTTGATCTCCGGTCATGGTGGCGGTACCGGCGCAAGCCCACAATCAAGCATTAAATATGTTGGGATCCCGTGGGAAATGGGCCTGTCGGAAGTGCATCAAGTGCTGACGCTCAACCGCCTGCGGCACCGCGTGACGCTGCGCACCGACGGCGGCATTAAAACCGGCCGTGATGTGGTCATCGCCGCCATGCTGGGTGCTGAAGAATTTGGCTTGGGCACCGCCGCGCTGGTGGCCATGGGCTGCATCATGGTGCGCCAATGTCATTCCAATACCTGCCCGGTCGGGGTTTGCACGCAGGATGAAGATCTGCGCGCAAAATTCGACGGCACCCCCGAAAAGGTGATGAACCTATTCTCTTTCGTCGCCGAAGAAGTCCGCGAGATTTTGGCCGA
The DNA here is from genome assembly GCA_003280605.1 of SAR116 cluster bacterium AG-355-O21. GTDB lineage: Bacteria > Pseudomonadota > Alphaproteobacteria > Thalassobaculales > Thalassobaculaceae > TMED26. The sequence goes on from QCEM01000040.1 coordinate 16,346, forward strand.
ATTGGGGGTCGGATCGATCGAGGAAATTATTGGCCGGACCGACCTTCTGGCGCAGGTTAGCCGTGGTGATCCGTCGCTGGATGACCTGGATCTCAACCCCTTGTTGGTGCAGCCAGACTCCGGTGGGCTGCCAATTCACAACACCCTCGAGGGTCGGAACGAAGTACCGGACACGCTGGATGCACAAATGCTGGTCGATGCGAGCGCCTTCCTGGATGAAGGCGAGAAAATGCAGCTGACCTATAACATTAGTAATACCCAGCGAACCATCGGTGCCCGGCTGTCGTCACATATTGTGCGCCGATACGGTATGCAGGGGCTGCAGCCCGACCATTTGACCGTGCGCTTGCGCGGCTCGGCCGGTCAATCCTTTGGTGCGTTTGCCGTCCAAGGACTAAAACTGAAGGTTTTTGGCGATGCCAATGACTATGTCGGCAAGGGCCTGTCTGGTGGCACCATTGTGGTCCGTCCGTCAACGGTAGTGACCTTTGCCAGCGAAGACAACACCATTATCGGTAACACGGTCTTATATGGTGCGACCAAGGGTAAACTATTTGCATCCGGGCAAGCCGGTGAACGGTTTGCGGTTCGCAACAGTGGTGCCGATGCGGTTGTCGAAGGTTGTGGCTCCAATGGCTGTGAATATATGACCGGCGGTACGGTTGCTATTCTCGGCGAGGTCGGCAGCAACTTCGGCGCCGGGATGACGGGTGGCATGGCCTTTATCTATGATCCAACAGGCAGTTTTGCAGCGCGGGTGAACGGCGAGACCGTTATCCATCAGCGGATTGAAACGCCGTATTGGGAAGAGTACGTCAAGCAAATGCTGCGCGAGCATGCCGCTGAAACCCATTCAAGCTTAGTTGAACGTTTGCTGATCGATTGGAGCCAAGAGGTGGGGCATTTCTGGCAAGTGGTGCCAAAGGAAATGTTAAGTCGCTTAGAGCATCCGGTGACCAATCCGGTGCAGGCCGCAGGCTAAATGCCGGCGGCCGACTGGCGACGGGCTCTAATGTTGCCAGACAGTTTCGGCAAAGGCCGGTAGTTCAGCACAGCGTGCCGTTAAACCGGCGAGTGCCGGGTAGCGGTCATCGGCGACCAATTCGGGATAGCCTTTGGTGGTGAAGTCATAGCCGACAGCGGTGTAGATATCTGCCAAGGAAAGCTGTGTTCCATGCAGCCATTGGCGGCCCTCAGCCGCTGTATTGAGCTGGCTCAAGCCGTTACCTGCTTGCAGCAGCAAACGATCCAACCATGGTTGGTGACGTTTATCTTCCGGCCGCCGTTTAGTTTCGTAAATGGCGGCGACGACTTTCTCAATCATGCCGTCGGCAAGCCCCATCAAGGCCAAAACAGCATGCCGATCTGGGCCGCTGGCAGCCAGCAATTAATTATCCGGGTCGCCGATTTCAAGTGCATAATCGATGATTAAGGTGCTATCGACCAATGTCGGACCACCGTCAATGACCAATGCCGGCACGCGCCCAAGTGGGTTAATGGCAACAAGTTCCGCCGATGTCGGATCGGCAAGCATATGTTTGCTGTCAAAATTCAATCCAAGGGTTTTCATGACGATCGCGGTGCGCCGCACGAAAGGCGATAAATTTCGGCCGATTAACAACATTGAAGGCTCCTGAGGTCAGAAATGGACTACCGGGTTATAATTGGCTGGCGCGGGCGGCAAGGGACGTAATGGCCGGCCAATCGCGGGCAGTGATAATGGCTTTTGGGGTCGCAAAACTGCCGCCAACACAGGCGACATTTGACAGCGCTAAAAACGCCGCCGCATTGTCAAAGTCAAGACCGCCTGTTGGGCAAAATAACAGTTCCGGGAAAAGCGGCTGTAATTGTGCGAGATGCGCCGGTCCACCGCTGCTGAGGGCCGGGAAAAACTTTAGCTCGGTTAAGCCCATGCGGACAGCTTGCAAGGCTTCGCTGGCTGTTTGAATGCCCGGCAAATACGGCAGGTTGAGGCTTTGGGCATGGTCAACCAGCGCCGGAATAAAGCCGGGCGAGACGGCAAAATGCGCCCCTGCATCGTGCGCGGCATCAAGGTCGCGCTGTTGGATAACGGTCCCGACACCAACTGTCATCGCCGGCTGATCACGGGCTATCTGTGCGACCGCCGCCAGTGCTTGCGGTGTCCGCAACGTCACCTCAATGACCGTGATCCCGCCCTCTAACAAGGCAGCGGCAAGATCACCGGCAATTGCCGCATCGTCAATGGTGACAACAGGCAGCATCGGCCCTTTGGTCATGATTGTCCGCATTCTCACCTCTTTTTTTTGAACCGATATAGGATCATAGGCTTATGCGCGCCGCCAGCGCATGTCACGCAGGATTTCCCGCGCCGCATTGTGCCCGGGAAGGCCGCTAACACCACCACCGGGATGAGCCCCCGATCCACATAGGTATAGGTTTTTCACCGGCATCCGATAATTACCATGACCCAGGATCGGGCGCGCCGAAAACAATTGGTCAGGGGTCAGTTGACCATGGAAAATATCACCGCCAACCAAGCCAAGTTCGGTCTCCAGATCCAACGGCGTCAGTACCCGCCGGGCGATCACGCTGGCTTTAAAGTTAGGTGCGTATTGATTAACCGTATCAATGATCAGATCGGCCACAGTCTGGCGGTGATCATGCCAGCTGGCGGTTGCACCAAGGGCTTTCAATTCAGGATCGAATGCTTGTGTGAATAGGCTGGCGACATGCTGACCCGGCGGCGCTAAACTTTGATCAAGGGTTGAGGGGATCAGCATCTCGATAATCGGCTCCCGGGCCCAACCATGGCGACGCGCATCACTATAGGCACGGTCCATGTAATCCAGGCTGGGGGCAAAGACGATGCCGGAAGTGTGATGGTCGCCAATCGCCGGTTTGGCGGTAAAGCGCGGCAATTCTGATAGCGCCACATTCATCCGCACCACCCCGGAGCCGGACCGATAACCAGCAATGCGATGTTTGACATCGCGATTAAGCAAGCCTGGATCAAGCATATTCTGCAACAATAATTTGGGATGCACATTCGCGGCCACGATTCTGGTAGTGATTTTTCGACCATCGGCAAGGACCACGCCTTGGGCCTTGCCTTTGTTGGTATCAACGCTGCTAACCTCGGCATCGGTCTCGATCACGGCGCCGGCGGCCAGTGCCGATTTGGCCATTGCCTGAGTGATTGCGCCCATGCCGCCAATCGCATGTCCCCAGGCCCCTTGCTTACCGTTTACCTCGCCAAAGACGTGATGCAGCAAGACATAGGCCGTGCCGGGCGTGTATGGGCTGGCATAGCTGCCGACAATACCATCGAAGCCCAGCAAGGCTTTCAAAGCATCACCTTCAAACCAGTTATCCAACATGTCGCCGGCGCTTTTTGCAAACAGATCCAACAGGTCCCGCTGCCGCGAAAGTCCAAGGTGACGAAATCGGTTGCCAAGACGGGCTGCCTTCAGCAATTCACCCCAGCCACTGCCAAGATTAGGTGGCGTTTTATCCACCAGTTGCCGCAACTCGGTAACGACGCCGTCAAGCATGTTTTGATAGGCCGTATATTGCGCCCCATCCGTCGCCGAAAACTTCTCAAATTCCTGCCGATTGGCAGCATTATCACTGCCAAGTGACAGCGAACGACCGTCCGGCAGCGGCAAGAAATTTGTCAAACGCCGTTCCACCAGCTGCAGCCCATGGCCAAGGAGATCAAGCTCGTGGATCACCTTTGGATTGAGCAGACTGACAGTGTACGAGGCCAGGGAGTTGCGAAACCCGGGGTGGAATTCTTCGGTGACCGCAGCACCGCCAACCACGGACCGGCGTTCCAGGACAATGACCGATAAGCCACTGCGGGCAAGGTAGCCTGCCGTCACCAAACCATTATGGCCGCCACCGATGATGGCGACATCATATTGATCTTTGCTGGCCATCGTTTCATTCTCCTGGTTGCGAATTCACCGCTAAACGTCAAAAGAAGTCGCATCGCGCATGGGGTTTTGATATCACCCCAAGCGAACAGTTTCGATGGCGTTCTCGCGCCGCTCAGGGAGAAAAAGAAAATGAATGTACACGGACAAGCAGCGTTGGTCACGGGTGGGGCCAGCGGATTAGGTGAGGGAACGGCGCGGTCTTTAGCGGCACGTGGTGCACAAGTTGCAATTTTGGATTTAAATATGGACCGCGCCCGGACCGTTGCTGAAGACATTGGCGGCCTGGCCGTGGAATGTGATGTTTCAAGCGCCGATATGGCCGTGGCTGCAGTTGCGGCTGCCCGTGATGCCCATGGCAGCGCGCGCGTACTGGTCAATTGTGCTGGTATTGCACCGCCGCAACGGATTGTTGGCAAGAACGGACCAATGCCCTTGGAAAACTTTGCCCGCGTGATCGAGATTAATTTGATTGGCTCGTTCAATATGATCCGGTTGGCTGCCGCTGATATGGCGGAACTTGAACCGATGGCCGATAACGAGCGGGGATGCGTTGTTTCAACAGCGTCTGTGGCAGCTTTCGAGGGCCAAATTGGGCAAGCCGCCTATGCTGCCTCGAAAGGCGGCGTGCATGCCCTAACGATTGTTTGCGCCCGAGAGTTTGCCCGCAACGGCGTGCGCTTTAACACCATCGCGCCGGGCATGTTTTCTACCCCTCTGATGGAAACCTTACCCGATGAGGTGCAAACGGCTCTCGCCGCGGCGGTGCCGTTTCCAAGCCGTCTTGGGACTGCCGAAGAATATGCAAACCTGGCAATGACCATGGTTGAAAATGTCATGCTCAACGGCGAAACAGTGCGACTTGACGGTGCCATTCGCATGCAAGCGCGATAAACACGGACCGCATATAAACGGAGGGTATCATGGCAGTTCCGCAGCAATGGCAGGGGCGCTTAAGTTTGCCGATGGTGGCGGCACCAATGTTTCTGGTCTCGTATCCGGAAATGGTGATTGCGACATGTAAGGCGGGGGTGGTGGGCACACTTCCCTCACTTAACCAGCGCAGCAGTGAAGGCTTTGATGATTGGTTATTTGAAATCAATGCCGGTATCGATCCGGCCAAAGATGCCCCCTATGGGGTTAACCTTATCGTCAACCGCAATAATCCCCGCGTCGATGAAGATCTGATGGTTTGCAAAAAGCATAAGGTGCCGCTGATCATCACCTCACTTGGGGCGATCTCTGAATTGGTTGATGAGGTTCATAATTGGGGTGGCCTGGTGTTTCATGATGTCACTACCCGGCGACATGCCGAAAAAGCCATCGCGGCAGGTGTTGATGGACTGATTTTGGTCTCGGCCGGAGCCGGCGGCCACGCCGGGCGCATCAATCCGTTCGCATTTGTTCCTGAAATTAGATCGATGTTTGACGGCACCATCCTGTTGGGCGGCTGCATCGGTGACGGCCGTGGCCTGGCCGCGGCACTGACCTTGGGCGTTGATATGGGATATATCGGGACGCGTTTCATCAATACCCAGGAAGCAGCTGCACCGGATGAATTCAAACAGATGATTTTAGACAGTGGCTCAACCGATATCGTTTACACCGATGCGATTTCCGGGGTGCATGGTAATTTCTTAAAACCGTCGATTGAACAAGCTGGGCTTGATCCGAATAATTTGCCGCCAGGTGGCGGCCAATATCGCGCCGGCCATGAACGCAGTGAGGGCAGTGAGGATCGCAAAGCGTGGAAAAATATTTGGTCCGCAGGTCAAGGTGTGGCCAATATCACGGACACCCCGCCGATTGCCGATTTAGTGTCACGGTTTGACGCTGAATATCAAGCTGCCCGATCAACCACATAGGTCAGTGACGGCGGCCTGCATCGGCAATCTCAAGCTCGCGCGGCAACTGAAATAAACTCAGCCGTGCGGCGTTAAAGCTTGACCATTGGCCGGTGGCCGCCTCAAGCACGGCCAGTGCACAGGTTGGGTATTTTTCCGCCAACCTCTGCAATGCCTGAGGGGTGCCGTCGCGGGCCAACATTCGGGCATAGGTCTCGATCGTCGGGTTATGACCAATGATCATCAAAGTCGCCTGTTGCGAGGCTGTTTCTCGAACCAGCGTTTGGTACTGT
>QCEM01000041.1 GCA_003280605.1 SAR116 cluster bacterium AG-355-O21
GGTGTGCGCGGGGCTTTACTTGGTGCCGGGCTGCAGCTCGTAAGCGTTCCTATTGACGACCAAGGGCTTGATATCACCAGCTATGCGGCGGCCCATGACGGTGCCAAATTGGTTTGTGTCGCGCCCTCAAATCAATATCCGCTCGGTGTCACCATGAGCTTGCCGCGCCGCCTGGCATTGTTGGATTGGGCGCAAGCTCAGCAGGCCTGGATTATTGAGGATGATTACGATAGCGAATTCCGCTATGACGGCCGGCCTTTAGCGGCCCTGCAGGGCTTAGATAATGCCCGCCGTATTCTGTATATCGGCAGCTTTTCAAAAGTGATGTTTGCATCGCTTCGACTAGGTTATTTGGTTTTGCCGTCGAATCTTGTGGCTGCGTTCCGATCGCTGCGCGGAGCGCTTGATGATCACCCTTCCATGCTGGCGCAGCAAGCGCTCCATGATTTTTTTGTTGAAGGGCATTTTGCGGCCCATCTGCGGCAGATGCGGCGCGCATACAGCCTGCGTCGGCAGGCTATGGTCATGGCCTTAAAAGCTGATTTGCCGGACTATTTAGAAGTTGCGTCCGTACAGGCAGGAATGCATTTGGTGGCTTTTCTTCCGCCAAGCACGGGCTTGCGTGATGTTGCCGTCGCCGCCGCCGCCGAACAGCTTGGCTTATCGCTGATTGCGATCTCTCCGCTGTACCGCCGGCAACCGGCGCGACAGGGATTACTGATTGGTTTTGCAGCGGCCCATGAAACCGACATCCCGGCCCTGGTGAGCCGACTGGCGGCAGCGATCAAGGCTGCTGCGGGCGCTACCTAACCGGCCGCAAGCAAGGGCTCTCGGCGGCTGTTAAAAACGGTCCAGACGAAACGGTGTTGGGTCCACAATCGGATGGTCGCCATTGACCAAATCGGCAACCAAACGACCGGCCCCAGGGCCGATGCCAAAGCCATGACCGCTGAAACCGGAGGCGATGAAAAACCCTGGCACATCGGCGGTCGGGCTGATGACCGGAACAGCGTCCGGGGTCACATCAATCCGACCTGCCCAGCGTTCAACGATATCAACCTCCTGAAAGGCCGGGAACATATTGCACAGGTTTTCCAAAGCCTCATCGAGGATTTGCCGGTTTGGTTCCGGATCCAGCACCCGCGTTGCCTCAAACGGACCTGGGCGATGCAGTGACCAATTTCGCGGCGTGCTGAAATCTTCTAAAAACCGTTTGCCGAAGCGCAGTCTTAAGCGCCGCCGTTCTTTTTTGAAATTGGCCCAGAATTTACTCATGTGGCGAAAGGTTCGTGGGGTGATATCGCACATGCTGGCGGCACCATTAGCAATGGTGTAACCACCGTCGAGGCGTCGGCGCATGGCAAATCCACGATTCCACAACGCGCCTTCAAAAATTTCCGGTGCCGGGCCGGTTCGCATCACCGATGATTCGGTTTCCAACTGCGGCAACTCAAGGCCGTGGCGGCTACAGAACATCTCCGACCAGACACCACCGGCACCAACAACCGCCGATGCGGCGATTCGGCCCCGCTCGGTGACCACGCCGGACACGCGACCTGCTTCAAATTCAAGCCCGCGGACAGCGCAATTGGTTAAGATATGGACACCGCGTTGCTTTGCCGCTCGGGCGATGGCAGGGGTTGCACGGGTTGGCTCGGCACGGCCATCACTGGCGGTATAAAGTGCTGCCCGGAAGCGCCCGGCTGCATCGGGGATCATCTTGTCGACTTCTGCCGCGTTGATCATGCGGGAATCCAGCTGATGCAGCTTGGCATGCTCTAACCAGGCTTCAAAATCGGCTTCTTGGGCCGGTGAGTCGGCAAAATACAGGCAGCCGGTTGGCCGATAACCAATATCCTCACCAAGTTCCTCTGACATTCGCCGCCAACGCCGAAGGCTATCAATAATCAGCGGAATTTCCGCAGGGTCACGACCTTGTTGCCGGCAAAATCCCCAATTACGGCTTGATTGTTCACCGGCAATCCGGCCTTTTTCGCAAAGGGCAACTCGCAATCCCTTCTTGGCCAGTTCATAGGCGCTGCTGGCGCCGATAATGCCGCCGCCAATGATCACCACATCGACACTTCGTGGCAGGTCAATGCTGCTTGCTACAGTGTCCGGAACCGGTGTCATAATACAGAAAATCCCAACAAAAAAATGAATTACCATGGTAACGTCGCAGTTCATCGCTACATTAACAAGGCGACATAATGTAACGCCTAATCCATTGTCGGAGAAAAGCCGTGTGGACTTATCAAAAGGCCCATTATGCGGGTCAAAAGGCCCATTATGCGGGCTTGTTGTTGATTTTAACCCTCACATTAACGGCATTAACCATGCCTGCTCAAGCCGATGGTGCCGGGGCCATTGCCTATCGTAAAGCTGTCATGTCCAGTGTTGGTGGACATCTCAAAGCCATTGTCGGAATCTTAAAAGGGCAGGGCGGTGACAAAGTGCACCTGCTGGCGCATGCCGAAAGTTTGGCCGCCTTGGCGGTGATCACCCAGGATGCTTTTCCGCTTGGCAGCGACGCCGCGGCCGGCAAAACTGATGCGGCCGCGCGGATTTGGGAAAAACCCCAAGATTTTAAGCGTGCTACCGATGCCTTTATCAGCGAAACGGCGGCGTTAGCTGCGGCGGCTAAGACAGGTGATTTGCGTGCCTTTGGCAAGCAGCTTGGGGTTGTCGGCAAAGTTGGTTGCAAGGGATGTCATTCAGCATTCCGATCTAAATAGGGCGATCTATTCAAAGCAGAGTGGACTTAAGGGGGGGGGGGGTGATGGCCGTGGCAGCGTTACGGTGGTTGGTTGTGATTTTGATTTTCCCGACAGCGGCGCTAGCTGATGCTGTTAACCGTGGCCAATACCTGTTCACGATTGCTGGCTGCACCAACTGCCACACCAGTGCCAAGGACGCTGCCGCGACGGTGGCCGGCGGTGACGCTTTGAAAACCCCTTTTGGGACATTTTATGGCCCCAATATTACGCCCGATCCTGCGACCGGCATCGGCACTTGGTCGCTTGCCGATTTCAAGCGCGCGATGCGCCGGGGTCAGCGGCCCGACGGTAGTCTGTATTTTCCGGTTTTCCCATATACTTCCTACAGCGCCATGAGCGATCAAGACCTGGATCATCTGTGGCGCTATTTGCAGACCCTGCCAGCGGTGAACAAGCCAAGCACGGCGCATCAAATCAGGTGGCCCTTTGGCTGGCGTGGGAGCATGCGATTTTGGAACTGGCTGTACCTTCCGGCAGCAGTGGAGCATCCGGGTGCAGATATGACTGCGACAGCGGTTGAGCGCGGTCAATATATCGCCGATCATCTGGCCCATTGCGGAGAATGTCATACACCACGGACGATCTTGGGCGGCCGTGATCTGGATCGCTACTGGGCCGGTGGCGTGGTTGAGGGCGATGACGTCCCCAATATCACTGCCGACAATGAACACGGCATCGGTGAATGGTCGACGGATGATTTAACCATGCTGCTGTCGATCGGCATGCTGCCGGATGGTGATTTTGTTGGTGGTTCAATGGGCCATGTGATTCATGGTACCAGCGCCTTGACAGCGGCGGATCAGGCGGCCCTGATCAGCTATATCCGCACCGTTCCGGCAAAACGTCACGATATCGCGAAGCGCAAATAACCGGCCGTATCCCGCAAACCATCCGATCAGAGCGCCGGTGCAGCTTTCTGCATGATCGACACCAACGCACCATTATGCCGGTCGGTTTGGCCTGTTAAATGCCATCCACGGCTTTCATAAAAGGCCACTTGATCCGGCGTGAATAGGTATAGGCGGTTGTGGCCGCGATCCCAGGCCCAGTTTTCAACCGCAGCCACTAAGGCAGTGGCGATGCCGCGACGGCGAAACGCCGGGGCCACAAAAACATTGGCAAGCCAGGGTGATAAATCGCGGCGCGCGGCAAGATCGTAGGTTTCAATCCCGGCCATGCCGACGGCTTGCTCGGCAATCGCCGCCACAAACATCGTTTCAGCTTCATTGGCCAGTAAGTTGGTCAACCACGCTTTGGCACGCGCGGGTGAATGCCCCCAGGATGCGCCCCAGGTTGAAAGCGCCCAATCGGCGCAGGTGGTGAGCCATGCAGGGTTATCGGCTAAAGCATGCAGGACCGCCCGATCGGTCGATGGCGTCACCCTGCAATCTCGACCTGGTAGTTTTCGATGACGGTATTCGCCAGCAGTTTTTCGCACATCGCGTTGACTTGCGCGGCCGCACGCGCCGGATCGCTCTCGTCCAGGTCAAGCTCGATATACTTGCCCTGCCTTGCCCCGGCAACACTGTCGAAACCAAGGGTTTTGAGGGCATGCTCGATGGCCTTGCCTTGTGGATCAAGAACGCCGTTTTTAAGAGTGATATGGACCGTGGCCTTCATTGCCGTCGAACTCCCGCGTTGTTGTGTTCACTGGACCGCTGTTGGGCCTTTGATATCCATTGCGCCGGCTTCGGGCAAGACGCCGAGACGACGAGCGACTTCCTGATACGCTTCTTCGACGCCGCCGAGGTCGCGGCGAAACCGGTCCTTGTCCATTTTTTCATTGGTGTTGATATCCCAAAGGCGGCAATTGTCCGGGCTGATTTCATCGGCCAGCACAAGCCGCACCTCGTCATCATTGTACAGCCGACCAAATTCAAGTTTGAAGTCAACCAGCCGCAAGCCAATAACCGAAAAGATGCCGCATAGAAAATCATTTACCCGCAGGGACAAGGTCATCATTTCGTCGATTTCTTGCGGCGCCGCCCAGCCGAAGGCGGTGATATGTTCTTCAGCGATCATTGGGTCATCAAGGGCGTCCGACTTGTAATAAAATTCAATGATCGATCGCGGCAGCGCGTCACCTTCAGGCAGGTCAAAACGTTTAGCGATCGAACCGGCGGCGACATTGCGAACAACCACCTCAATCGGAATGATTTCAACCTGTCGGACCAACTGCTCGCGCATGTTTAGGCGGCGCACGAAATGTGTGGGGATGCCGATCTCTGCCAAACGCACCATCAAATACTCGCTGATGCGATTATTAAGCACTCCTTTACCGGTAATGGTGCCGGTTTTTTTATTGTTAAAAGCAGTCGCGTCATCCTTAAAATATTGGATGATGGTACCTGGCTCGGGGCCTTCGAAAAGAACCTTTGCCTTGCCTTCATAAAGTTTTCTACGTCGGGCCATAATGACTTCCATTTCGGGAGGAGGCGCGCCTCTTAGCGATTCAGCTCAACATCACGCCAGCATCGATGGATGTAGCAATTTTTCGCTGCCGAGACAACTTCCGCCATGACATTGGCGCAATTACCGTTGTGCCGGCAGGCATTGAACCGCTTGTAATCCCGCTGCCGGCAAAGCATATACAACTAAGACGGGTATAAAATGGTCGATATGAGGTGGTATGATGTCGATGTTTGGAGATCGTGAACGCGGCGAAGAAAATAAGTTTGCCCATGATGCGGAGAGATTATTTCGCGCCCGCGCCCGCCGTGATCGCAAGCTTGGGGCGTGGATTGGGCAAAAATTTCTCAATCTTGATGAAGCTGCCACAGGTGCCTATGGGCAGTCGTTGCTGGCCCTTAATCTTGAAGCGAAAGGTGATGTGAACCTCATCGCGGCTATTCTTGAGCGGGTGAATGCCGAGGCCGAACAGCTCACGGAAGGTCAGCTGATCGGCCAGCTTGATCACTTTATGATTGAGGCCTTAGCTGAGATTGAAGCTGACGACAGTAAGCAGAAATAACGCCCGCTGCAAGGTTTTAGCGAAACAGACCGCCAAATTTTTGTCGGCGCTTCGCAATGAATTGCTGATGGTAGTCCTCGGCACGCCAAAATGTGCCGGCAGGGCTGATTTCCGTCACGATCGGGGCACCAAAATCACCGGAGCTGTCGGCACTTTGTTTGCTGCTGCGGGCAGCTTCTTCTTGGCCGGCATCATAGGTGAAAATCGCTGATCGATATTGCGTGCCGACATCCGGGCCTTGGCGATTAAGGGTGGTTGGGTCATGAACATCCCAAAACACCTCTAACAGCTCATCATACGCAACTTTCGTTGGGTCATAATCAATCTCGACCACTTCGGCATGGCCTGTTGCGCCGGTGCATACTTCTTCGTAGCTTGGCGCCTCGGTACTGCCGCCGGCATAGCCGACGGCAACGTCGGTGACCCCGGCCACGCTGCGAAAGCGCTCCTCAATCCCCCAAAAACATCCTGCCCCAAACATTGCCTTGGCCATCATCGCCTCCTGAACGTCGTTTTGTTGCCCTATGATATGGCGATCAATACGGCGACGGCAACAGCTTCAATGTGCCTCAGGTGTCGCCGGTGCCGCTGATTTACGAATGCTGTTGCGATGCATGGTGTCAGCGGTCGATAGCAAAATGATCCCGGCACCGACAAAGGTCCAGATTGTGGGGATTTCACTGAAGAACCAAATCCCGATCAGGGTTGCGAAAAACAACCGAAAATAATCCATCGGTGCGATAGCGGCGGCTTCGCCGACTTTATAGGCTTGGATGTTGAGCCATTGCATAACTGACATGAGGGTGCCGGCGACGATCACCAAAACCAGCTCGGTCCATGTTGGGGTGACCCAGAAATAAAGCGCCGGCGTGGCCAGTATCAAAGTTAAGAACACCGCCTGATAGGACATAATGGTGATCGGTTTGTCGACCTGTGACAAGGTACGTAAGAAAATCATCAATAACGCCACCAGAAACGCCGATAGGATTGCCGCCAGGGCATATAAGCTGAAACTATCTGAGCCTGGTTGAACCACCACGATAACGCCGATAAAGCCAAGAGCTGTGGCACTCCAGCGCCGTAAGCCGACCGTTTCATGCAGAATCAAAACCGCCAATACGGTGGTGAATAAGGTTCGGGCGAAGCCAATTGTCGTTGCCTCGGCCAGGGGCAGATGCACAAAGGCGGTAAACCCGGTGATCATTGCAATCGACGAGACGCCGACACGGATAAAATGTAATTTCCGATGCCTGCTGACAAAAACACCGGGGAAATTGCGGACCATCATCGGCGCGATCACCAGCAAGAGAACGACTTGCCGCATAAACAGAATCTCAACCACTGGGATGCGCTGGCCCAAGACCTTAATGCAGCTGACCATTAAGGTGCCCACAAAGGTGCCGATGATGATCAGGATCGAGCCGCGCACATTGGCGGTCAGGCTATTCCAGCGGCGGATGAGGCGATCGGGCAAGATATCCTTTTCTCGGCATGTAACCGGGAATTATCAGAATTAAGCAAAGCTGCCGAAGCCGGTGGCTTGAAAGCTTTTTGCAAGGTCAGGTGACCGATACAGCATACACCAAAACCGCGCCATGACAGCCTGCTAAGCAGATTTAATTTGCAAGTAAAAGCAGCGCCAGCCATGTTGCGATTGGGTTCCCTTCGCGTATTTGGGGAGTCACGTCCTTACCGATCTACATTTTTTCCGTGCTGGAGTTCGCCAATGCTTAAGCTTGGTTTGTTTATGATGCCGCTTCATATGCCCACCAGAAATCTTGCCGAGGCGTTGAGCGAAGATCAGGAGCTGGTTGTACTCGCTGACCGGCTTGGGTTTGAAGAAGCCTGGATGGGCGAGCATTTCGCGTCCACAGGTGAGCCTGTCACATCACCATTGATTTTCAATGCCAGCGTGCTGTCACGGGCGCCAAATATCCGCCTTGGCAGTGGTGTTATCAGTTTACCCCAGCAACACCCTGCAGTTGTGGCAGGGCATGTTGCCTTGCTCGATCAATTATCAGGTGGCCGGGTGATTTTCGGTATTGGTTCCGGTGGGCTGTCCAGCGACTGGGAAATTTTTGACAATCTTGATCATGGCAAACGCGGGCGGGCGATGCTGGAAAGCATTGATGTCATCCTGCGCCTATGGTCGGAAGGACCGCCGTTTCACCATCAGGGCGAAAGCTGGCAGTTTAAATTAACAGATCATGTCATCGATGACTTAGGGGTTGGTCATTTGATCAAGCCGCTGCAACAGCCGCACCCGCCGATCGCCGTGTCAATCCGTGGGGCACAATCAGGATTGGCGGTTTTAGCGGGCGAACGCGGCTGGATACCGATCTCCGGTAATTTTATCCCCGCTGCGGATATCGCCGGCCATTGGCCGCGCTACCTTGAGGGGGCGGCGCAGGCTGACCGGCATGCAGATCCGGCGATTTGGCGGGTTGCACGATCGGTTCTGGTCACCGAAACGGCGGCTCAAGCCGAGGATATGCTGGCCGATCCAAACGGCGTATTTGCCGATTATTATTATTACCTCAACACGCATATGAAACTGGCCAGCGGGCAATTGGCGCAACCGCATGACCCGGCCGTCGAACGTGCCGAGGCGGTTTTGAAAGCGCGGGATTTGGTTATTGCCGGCACCCGCGCGCAGGTTCTTGACCAATTGATCGCTTTCCGGGAACAGATTGGCGACTTTGGCCATTTGGTGATCACCGGCCATGATGTTGCTGGCCAATGGCCGTTATGGCAGCAATCTTTCAGCTGCATTGCAGAGCAGATTGCGCCGCGGTTAAGCCAGCACATGACGATGTTGCGTCAGCCACCGCGCAACCGGCAGGCGGCGGCCGGATAGTCAGGCAAAACCTCTGATGAGCGCAGAGTCATCCCTCAGCACTTTGGGCAATCCTGGCAGGTTGTTCAAAAATAATCAGTTTCTGCGCTTATGGACTGTCGGTGGCCTGGGTGGGGCCATGCGTTGGCTGGAAATCCTGGTCCTTGGTATCTATGCGTTTGACGTTTCAGGATCGGCGCTGGTGGTCTCGCTGATGGTTGTCGCGCGGATGGCGCCGATGGTGCTTTTTGGCACTTTAATCGGGGCTGTGGTCGATCGCTTGGATCGGCGGTTGACGCTGATCGTGGCATTTTCATCAATGGCGCTTGGTTCGGCGTTCATCGCCATCAGTGGTCTTGACGGCGAGGTCGCGCTTTGGGTGCTGGCGCTGGTGGCTTTTTTCAACGGGCTTGGCTGGTCAACAGATTTTCCGGTGCGGCGGACCTTGATCAGTGATGCGGTTGATGCCGATCGCCTTGGCACGGCGATGGCTTTTGATTCCGCCACCAACAGTCTAACACGCATGCTTGGCCCGCTCATCGGTGGCGTGGTTTACCAATGGCTTGGCTTAAGCAGTGCCTTTGCAATTTCGACTGCTGTCTATGTGCTGATTTTAGTCTGTGTCCTGGGATTACCGAAAAGCGCAAAACGCCTGGATAAAACTGCTGAGGGCCTTCTGTTTCGCTTGATCGATGGTTTCAGTTATGCCCGCCGCAACGAGCAGATCTTAGGGGTTCTACTGCTTACGGCGATTTTGAATTTCTTTGCCTTTTCATTTGCCGGCTTAGTGCCTGTTTGGGCGGTGGAAAATTTTGATGTCGATCCCATTCGGATCAGTTTCTTAGTCGCCGCCGAAGGTGGCGGGGCTTTTTGTGGGGCCATCGTTGTTGCCTATTTGGCGCGTCCGGCACGGTTTCAACAAATCTTCTTTTTTGGGGCTGTGGTGTTTGTCGGCGGGGTTTTAATTGTCGCTAAATTGCCGGTTTACGGTGCCGCCCTGGCAATCCTGTTCCTTGGAGGCGTTGGCATTTCAGGATTTGGGGCGATGCAGTCAACCATCGTTTTAAATGCCTGTCCGCCTGCCTATCGGTCACGGGTCATGGGCGTGGTTGCGGCCTGTATCGGTGCTGGGCCACTGGGGGTTTTGCACCTTGGCTGGCTGGCTGAATATTCCTCTGCCAGTAGCGCTGTTTTGACGTTTTCGATAACAGGTATGGCGCTGATTTTTGTCATTGCGCTGCGGCTGCCGGGGATTCGCCGTTGACAGCAGCACTGGTCTTGTTATCCAGAAGCGGTCTAGTCTGAGGAAAATCATGGACCAAATGTTTGAGAGTGAAAACGCCGTCGCCGGTGCCATCGCCGACGCAAGTTTAAGAATAGATGCGGTCGCGGAGACAGCCGAGGTGCGTCGCGGCGCATTTGATCGCGGTAGCGGCGAAATTGTCTGGCGGATTTGGGGGCAGGGACCGGCGATGGTCCTGCTCCATGGTGGCCACGGCAGTTGGCGCCACTGGTTCCATAACATCACCCCGCTGGCGCAACACTTCGAGCTATATGTGGCGGATATGGCCGGTCAGGGTGACAGCGACATGGCCCCGCAACCTTATGACGCAGATAGTTTAGCGCTGCTGCTGCATGAAAGCTTGCAGCAGGTGATACCTGCCGACCGGCAATTCGGCATCGTTGGCTTTTCCTTTGGCTCGGTGATTGGTGCCGTCTTAGCAGCGCTGCAATCAAAGCGATTGGACTATTATGTCGGTGTTGGTTCCGCCGGCTATGGCCCGCGGCCAACGGTTGCCGATGCGTTACGCCCGGCCCGCCGCAATTTTTCCCTCGCCGAGGCCTTCGCCGCGCATCGCCATAACGTTGGTGTCTTAATGATGGCCGATAAAGCCAAGATTGACGGTCTTGCAACCACCATTCAAATGCAGAACGCCGGTAAAAACCGGATTCAAAGCAGGCCTATTTCGCTTACCGATGCCATGCTGCGGTCAATCCCGAAGATTCCCGCCCCCATTGGCTATATTTGGGGAGAAAACGATATCACTGCCTTTGGTGGCATCGCTCCCTATGTGACGATGATTCATGAACACCGTCCCGATGCGCGGGTGGAAGTGTTGGCGGATGCTGGCCATTGGGTGCAGTTTGAAGACCCGGAGAATTTTAACCAGGTTTTACCGGCGTTGATTCAAAGCTTGCAGCGTTAGAACCGGGCTTGCAGAAAAGCCGGGACTTCAGCGATATCATTCAGCACAACATCGGCCACCGGCGCTAACTGATCGCGCGTGCACGCACCTGTTAGAACAGCAATGGTTAAGCCAACGCCGGCGCGGCGACCCGCTTGCATATCGGCGGGGGAATCTCCGATCATGGCGATTTCAGGCGGCGCAAGTGCGGTTTTGGCGGCGAATGCGTGGATCATCCCAGGATCAGGCTTGGCGCCGTGGCCGCTGTCGTAGCCGGCGTGAAAATCAAGCCATTGGGCGATGTTAAAATGGGCGCTGGTTGCATAGGCCATTTCTTCACTGTCATTGGTCGCCAAGCCAAGGCGATAACCGCCCAAATACAAGCGTTCAAATAACGGTGCCAGGGCCACGGCGGCGACCATCCGTTGCTGGATGGCGCGACGCCAAAATAGATCAAGAAAGGCGATCATCGCTCCTTGTGGATCAGCACCAAAATGCTGTTCCGCCAGAGTTTCCAAATCCGTGATCGCGGCCAACCAATGGCTGACCAAACCATCGGTCGTGCCCTCGGCAAGTTGGCTGCCGCCGGCCACTTTTTGGGTGCCTGGATCAAGACCGCCTGCGCGCATCAACTCGGTCGCTAATGCGGCGTTGCCAAGACGCGCTGCCAATGCGTCAATACTGGCTGCTAACATAGGCGGCCAGGTGTTTTGGAAATCGATCAGCGTGCCGTCCTTGTCGAATAACAATCCCTTGATTGTTGCCGCGCCCGCCGACATGATCACTCCTCAGCTTATGTTCACGCCTGGTGGCGTGTGATATACGCCCTCGAAACAAGTCATAGCATATGAAAGACTGACCATGACAGCGGCCAACGGCGCAACGGCGGTAGACGAGGTTGACTACATCATCATTGGTGCGGGTTCGGCCGGTTGTGTGCTGGCGGCGCGGTTGAGTGAAGCCGCCGATACCATGGTTGCGGTTCTTGAGGCCGGTGGCTCAGATAAAAGTGTACATATTCAAATGCCGGCGGCCTTCGCCATGCCGTTGATGGATAGCCGTTTTAACTGGTGGTACGAAACTGCACCTGAGCCGCATATGGACAATCGCCGGATGTATTGCCCACGCGGTAAAGTGCTGGGTGGCTCGTCGTCGATCAATGGCATGTGTTATGTGCGCGGCCATGCAAGGGATTATGACCGCTGGGCGCAAACAGGCCTGACCGGTTGGGATTACGCACATTGTTTGCCGTATTTCCGCAAAGCCGAGCAGCTTGATATTGGCGGTGATGCCTACCGCGGCACTGATGGGCCGTTGCATGTGACTGTCGGTAAAATGGCCAATCCCTTATACCAAGCCTGGGTACAAGCAGGGGCGGAGGCTGGTTATCCGGTGACCCAGGATCCCAATGGTGCCCAGCAAGAGGGCTTTGGGCGGATGGATATGACGGTCCATAACGGCCGCCGATGGTCAGCTTATCGCGGCTATTTAAAGCCTGCTCTGGGGCGTCCTAATCTGCGCTTGGAAAGTCAGGTTATGTGCCGGCGCATTGTTTTTGAGGGGCGGCGGGCAGTGGCGGTGGACTATAACTGGCATGGTCAGCGGCGGCAGCTTCGGGCCCGCCGTGAGGTGATTGTTGCCGCCGGCGCAATCAATGGCCCACAGCTGCTGCAACTTTCCGGCATCGGCCCGGCGCAGGTGCTGCAACGCGCCGGCGTTAAGGTTATTCATGATTTGCCGGGGGTTGGGCAAAACCTTCAAGATCACTTGGAAATCTATGTGCAAATGGCATGTACCCAAGCGGTTTCGCTTTATCCCGCGACCAAGTGGTTGGGGCAATTAAAAGTGGGGCTGCAGTGGTTGGCGACGGGCGGGGGCATTGGGGCATCAAACATGTTTGAAGCCGGCGGCTTTATTCGCTCCCGGGCCGGTGTGGAACATCCCGATTTACAATATCACTTCCTGCCCTTGGCGATGAATTATGATGGCTCCAACCCACAGGATACCCACGGGTTTCAAGCGCATGTCGGGCCAATGCGGCCGACCTCACGGGGGAGCGTCACGATTACCAACGACAACCCGCAGCAGGCACCGAGGATACTTTTCAATTACATGGCGACCGAGAATGATCGCCAGGAAATGCGCGCTGCGGTGCGGCTAACCCGGGAGATCTTTGCACAAGATGCCTTTGCGCCATTTCGTGGGGCCGAACTGGCACCCGGTGCCGATGTCAGCAGCGACGGTGATATTGATGCATTTGTGCGCAGCCATGGGGAGAGTGCTTATCATCCCGCCGGCACCTGCAAGATGGGTCCAAACAGTGACCCAAATGCGGTAGTTGACGGTGACGGGCGGGTGCATGGGCTGGATGGCCTGCGCGTCATTGACGCGTCAATAATGCCGTCAATTGTCTCGGGTAATCTCAACGCACCGACAATTATGATGGCAGAAAAGCTGGCTGATCGCGTGCGTGGTCTACCGTGTCAGCCGGCCGCTGAGGCAGCGGTGTGGATACACCCAAACTGGGCCACGTCACAGCGTTAAGTGGGCTTCGCTTAGCTATTGATTTTAATTGATAAAATCTCGTAACTGCGGGAGCCGCCAGGGGTCGTCACTTCAACGCTGTCGCTAACCCGTTTGCCGATGAGGGCGCGGGCGATCGGCGATGCCGTTGAGATCATCTGACGATCAATATCGGCCTCATAGGGGCCAACAATGGTATAGCTGGATTCCTCGTCCGTATCCTCATCTGCCAATGCCACGGTTGCGCCGAAAGTCACTGTTTCACCGGAAAGCTTGCTGGTATCAATCACTTCGGCGCGGGAAATGATATCTTCCAGTTCGCCAACCCGGCCTTCGATAAAGCTCTGCCGATCGCGGGCGGCATGATATTCGGCGTTTTCGGATAAATCGCCATGCTCACGTGCTTCCGCGATGGCTTTGATGACCTCGTGGCGATCAACTGTTTTGAGTTGTTTCAGTTCAACCTGGAGAACGGTCAGTCCGTCGGCTGTGAATGGC
Source organism: SAR116 cluster bacterium AG-355-O21 (assembly GCA_003280605.1). Lineage (GTDB taxonomy): Bacteria > Pseudomonadota > Alphaproteobacteria > Thalassobaculales > Thalassobaculaceae > TMED26. The sequence continues at coordinate 13,792 of QCEM01000041.1, forward strand.
ACCTTTTCCATTTCTTATCTTTCCTTACTTGGCCGTCACGCGAGATGCCGCTTTGACGTCATTTTCTTGTTCTAAGTGCCTGACCATGGGGCCAAAACACCTGCATCCTTTTCTTGCCGACTGCACAACGCAGTTCCGCCCTAAAAATCAGGACGACTTTTCCAGATAGGATTGCAGGGGCTCAACTTCAAGACGGCCAGCGCGCAAAGTTTTAATTGCCATAACCGCCGCACGGGCACCTTCAACCGTAGTATAGTAAGGAATATTGTGCGTCAAAGCCGTTCTACGCAAGCTGAAACTATCCTCAATCGCCTTCGCTCCCTCAGTGGTGTTCAGCACTAGGTCAACTTCTCCGGAGACCATTAAATCCACAACATTCGGCCGGGTTCCCTCAAGAACTTTGTGCACTTCTTCAACTTTCAGGTCGTTTTCCTGCAGGAGTTTCGCCGTCCCGGCGGTTGCCGCGACGATGAAGCCTTGTGCAATCAGGCCACGTGCAATTTCGATAAAAGCCACTTTATCGGCGTCTTTAACGGAAATAAAAACCCGTCCTTGGGTCGGCAAATTGGTGCCGGCACCAATCTGGCTTTTGGCAAAGGCGGTGGCAAAATCATGGTCAATGCCCATGACTTCACCGGTAGATTTCATTTCTGGGCCTAAAATAAGATCAACGCCAGGGAAGCGGGCAAATGGGAACACGGCTTCCTTGACCGCCACATGGCCGCTGTTTGCCGCCCGGAGGTCAAATTGCGACAAGCTTTCGCCGGCCATCACGCGGGCGGCGATTTTGGCGACCGGCACACCTGTTGCTTTGGCCACAAACGGCACGGTTCGGCTGGCCCGAGGATTGACCTCCAGCAAGAAAACCACACCATCTTTGATGGCAAATTGAACATTCATTAACCCGATGACGTTCAAGCCCTTGGCCAACAACTCGGTTTGATGGCGGATTGTCTCCAGCAGCTCAGGTGACAATGATTGCGGCGGCAATGAACAGGCGCTATCGCCGGAATGGATGCCGGCTTCTTCAATATGTTCCATGATGCCGGCGATGTGAACGGCCGTGCCGTCACAAATGGCGTCTACGTCAACCTCAATCGCGTGTCTGAGGAAACTGTCGATCAGCACAGGGTTGGCGCCGGAAACCTGCACGGCGGTTGTCATATAGCGACGTAATTGCTCCAGCTCATGAACAATTTCCATCGCCCGGCCACCCAGCACATAGGACGGTCGGATGACCACTGGGAAGCCAATATGACCGGCAATCTCCTCGGCAGCGGCAGCACTCGTTGCGGTGCCGTTGGCAGGTTGCTTCAAATCCAACCTGTTGAGCAATTGCTGGAAGCGTTCACGGTCTTCGGCCAGATCAATGGCATCGGGTGCGGTTCCTAAAATCGGAATTTCTGCCCGTTCCAAGGCATGGGCTAATTTCAGCGGTGTTTGCCCGCCAAATTGCACAATCACACCTTTCAAAGAACCGCGACGCTGCTCGACCCGGGCCAGCTCAATCACATCTTCTTCGGTGAGCGGCTCGAAATAAAGTCGATCCGAGGTGTCGTAATCGGTCGACACGGTTTCCGGATTGCAGTTGACCATGATGGTTTCATAGCCTGCCTCAGCCAATGCGTAGGCGGCATGGACACAGCAATAATCAAATTCAATGCCTTGGCCAATTCGGTTTGGACCACCACCAAGAATAATGACTTTATCGCGGTCGCTCGGCTCAGCCTCGCATTCCGCCGGGCTCCAACCGTCACCTTCATAACAGGAGTACATATACGGTGTGCGGGAGGCAAATTCCGCGCCGCAGGTATCAATGCGCTTGTATACCGGGCGCACCCCTAATTGATGGCGTTTGGCGGTTACCTCCGCCTCCGTTTGACCGGCAAGCTTGGCAATACGGGCATCAGAGAAGCCACGTTTTTTCACCGCCATCATCGTGGCCCAATCGTCCGGCAGGCCAGCGTCTGTCAGTGCGTTTTCAGTGCCAATCAACGTCTCGATCTGGCGCAGAAACCACCGATCAATTGCGGTTGCTGAATATATTTCATCGACGCTCAAGCCACGCCGAAAGGCCTCGGCAACACGCAGCAAACGGTCAGGTGCAGGCTCTCGCAGCATGGCTTGAATGGCACCGGCATCTTGGGCGTTGGCCTCGATCCCCGGCAGTTCAACCGGGTCCAAGCCGTCAAGGCCGGTTTCCAGTGAGCGCAGGGCTTTCTGCAGGCTTTCCTGAAAGGTGCGGCCAATGGCCATGGCTTCACCAACTGACTTCATCGAGGTTGTCAGACGAGAGTCGGCACCGGGAAATTTTTCAAAGGTGAAGCGTGGAATTTTAACCACCACATAGTCAATCGTCGGCTCAAAACTGGCCGGCGTAACGCCGGTAATGTCGTTATCCAGCTCATCCAAGGTGAAACCAACGGCCAGTTTGGCCGCAACTTTGGCAATCGGGAAACCGGTTGCTTTCGATGCCAGTGCCGATGAACGGCTGACCCGAGGGTTCATTTCGATGATCACCAAGCGACCATTTTCAGGATTAATCGCAAATTGCACGTTAGAGCCGCCGGTATCGACACCAATTTCCCGCAACACCGCGATCGAGGCGTCACGCAGTCGTTGATATTCTTTATCGGTCAGCGTCAGGGCAGGGGCGACAGTGATGGAATCGCCGGTGTGGATACCCATCGGGTCAAGATTTTCAATCGAGCAAATGATGATGCAGTTATCGGCGCGATCACGCACCACTTCCATCTCAAACTCTTTCCAGCCAAGCACCGATTCTTCAATCAAGATCTCACCGACCGGCGACAGTCGCAGGCCACCGCGAACGATGGCTTCAAATTCTTCTTGGTTATAGGCGATGCCGCCGCCTTGACCGCCAAGGGTGAAGGAGGGACGAATAATCGCCGGCAGGCCGACCTGATCGAGCGCCGCCATCGCTTGCAACACGCCCTCATGGATTCGCCGCTCGCGGGCACCGACGGTTTCGTTCTCGGCTTCCGCCGGCTTTGGGCAGGACACCAGATGCGAGCGCGGACTTTCCAGCCCAATGGCATCCATGGCGGCGCGGAATTTCAGCCGATCTTCAGCTTTTTCAATGGCCTCTAAATCGGCACCGATTAATTCCACCCCATGGCTTTCAAGAACACCTGACTTGGCCAAATCAATGGCCGTGTTCAAGGCCGTTTGCCCGCCCATGGTCGGCAGCAGCGCATCCGGTTTTTCAGCTTCAATGATCCGGGCAACAATCTCCGGGGTGATCGGCTCGATATAGGTGCGGTCGGCCAAATCCGGGTCGGTCATGATGGTCGCCGGATTGGAGTTGACAAGGATGACGCGGAAGCCCTCATCGCGCAGCGCTTTGCAGGCTTGTGCTCCGGAGTAGTCAAACTCACAGGCTTGGCCAATCACAATCGGGCCAGCACCGATAATCAGGATGGAGTGGATATCACTACGTTTGGGCATGGTTCAGCCCCGCGCTTGTTTGATAAGATCGGTGAAGCGAGCAAACAGATAGTTACTGTCGCTTGGCCCCGGAGAGGCCTCTGGATGGTATTGAACCGAGAAAATCGGCTTGCCGATAACCTGCAAGCCTTCGATCGATCCATCAAAAAGTGACCGATGGGTCACTTCCAGCGTTGCCGGCAAGTTTTCTTCACAGACAACAAAACCGTGGTTCTGACTGGTAATCTCAACTTTCCCGGTGGTCAGGTCTTTGACCGGGTGATTGCCGCCACGATGGCCAAGATCCATTTTCTGCGTTGTCGCGCCATAGCTCAGGGCCAGCATTTGATGGCCCAGACAAATGCCGAAAATCGGTTTGCCGCTGGCGATCAGGCGTTGCACGGTCGGCACGGCATATTCGCCTGTGGCCTGCGGATCACCTGGGCCATTCGCTAAGAATATACCGTCAGGATTTAGCGCTAAGATCGTCTCCGCAGGGCAGTCTGCCGGTACCACCGTTATGCGGCAGCCTTGATTGGCCAGATTGCGTAAAATATTCCGCTTGGCGCCATAATCGATCGCCACCACATGCCAAGGCTGGTCGTCGCCACTGGCATAGCTTCCGGTATCGTTGTCAGTGCCGAACTGCCAAATGCCTTCATCCCAGGTATAGCTGTCCCGGCAGCTGACGGTGATCGCCAAATCCATCCCCGCCAAGCCTGGCCAAGAAGCGGCTTTGGCCTGCAAAGCGGCAATATCAAAGACCCCATCGGGACTGTATTGCAGCGCCCCGCTTGGCGCCCCCTGATCTCGAATGCGGCGGGTTAAGCGACGGGTGTCGACGCCGGTTATGCCGGGAAGCTGGTGGCTTTCAAGCCAGCTACCAAGTGTTGATTGGGCGCGATGATTTGACGGCTCGGTAATCTCGGCGCGGCTGATAAGCCCAAGTGCCGCCGGCTTCTGAGATTCGATGTCATCGTCATTTGTGCCGACATTGCCGATATGCGGAAACGTGAAAGTGATCAGTTGGCCGGCATATGAGGGATCTGTCATAATCTCCTGATAGCCTGTCAACGAGGTGTTGAAGCAGACTTCACCAACGCGGGTGACGGCGGCACCGATACCCTGGCCCCAGAAAACGTGACCATCGGCCAGGACAAGTACGGCGGTAGCACCGTTTGGCGGCGCTTTTTGGGGGGTATCGGTCATCGGCTTTTGACCTCCCAACAGTGTGCATTTGCGCCAAAAAATAGCCCGCAAGAGCTGTTGCGGGCGGCTTCGTGAGCTTCAAATGTCATGTGCGGGTTATCTCTCGTAGAATTTCGATGGTAGTAAGCAAATCCGGGCGCGACGTCAAGGATGCAGAGCTGCCGAAAATTCAAACAGATTGTGAATGTAGTAAAATCCTTGTGTTTCTGTCATAATTAGAGTTTGTAATGCGCGTTTTCGACAGGCAGATCTGGCTCTCGGCTCAATCTTAAGGGTAGAAAATGTTGCGGCAAACACTCAACGACACACTGAAGTCGGCCATGCGTGACAAGCAATCGCGCGCCGTTGGAACGTTGCGATTGATCCTCGCGGCGTTGAAAGATAAGGATATTGCCGCCCGCGCCAACGGTGTGAGTGACGGCATTGAGGACAGCGAAATCCTGTCCATGTTGCAGTCGATGATCAAACAACGGCAAGAATCAATCAAAGCTTACGAGGATGGCGGCCGGCCTGAACTGGCGGCCCAAGAGGCGGAAGAAATTGTCATTATCAAAGGCTTTTTGCCCGCCGCCTTAGAAGGTGATGCGTTATTGGCCGTGATTGATGAGGTTATTGCCGCCAATGGCGCCGAATCGCTGAAAGATATGGGCCCGACGATGGCGGCGCTGAAGGCACAGTACCCAGGACGGATTGATTTCTCCCAAGCCAGCGCGATCGTGCGTGAAAAGCTATCCTAAGATTGCCGTCGGGTGATTTAACTGCCGGCCCTGGCGGCGGCTGTAACTGCAAACGTGGCGCTTGCCGATAGCGTTTTCAGCGGTCAAACTACGGCTGTCTTGTGGATTGGGTCTGGCTGTGACAACCGGCCGCAATGGGGACCATCGGTAGATGAACTTGACGCCAGAGTTTCTGGAGGAATTGCGCAGTCGGATTTCGGTTTCCGAGGTCGTTGGTCGGCGCGTGCAACTTCAAAAACATGGCCGTGAACACAAGGGCCTATGCCCGTTTCATAACGAAAAATCGCCGTCATTCACCGTTGTTGACGATAAAAATTTTTATCACTGCTTTGGTTGTGGCGCCCATGGGGACGTGATCACCTTCGTGATGGAAACCGAAGGCTTGGCATTTCCGGAAGCGGTTGAACGGCTGGCGGCACAGGCCGGCTTGGAGGTCCCGAAACCGACTGTCGAAGATCGTCAACGCGCGGAACGGGCAAAAACACTCGGCGGTGTCGTTGAGGCGGCCTGTGCGTGGTATCAACAAAATCTCGCCTCCGCCGATGGTGCCGGTGCCCGCGCCTATCTGACGCAGCGCGGCCTAAGATCAAAAACAATTGCAAATTTTCGCATTGGTTATGCACCGGCGCGTCGAGGCGCATTGCTGTCAGCCCTGCGGCAGCAAGGCTTCGAGACGCAATTACTGGTCGATGCCGGCCTGCTTAAGCAGGCCGAAAACGGCGACGGGCTATACGATTACTTCCGTGATCGTGTTATGTTTCCGATTATCGATCGGACCGGCCGGGTGATTGCCTTCGGCGGCCGTATCTTGGGTGACGGTCAGCCGAAATATCTCAACTCGCCAGATAATCCGCTGTTTCATAAGGGCCGTGTGCTGTACGGGCTGGCGCAAGCTCGAGATGCGGCGCGCAAAGCCAATCGTGTCGTGGTCTGTGAAGGCTATATGGATGTGATCGCACTTTACCAAGCTGGCATTGCAGAGGCCGTCGCGCCGCTTGGCACCGCGTTAACGGAGGAGCAAATTCAGGTTTTGTGGCGGCTGGCGGCAGAGCCGGTGATTTGTTTTGATGGCGATACCGCCGGCAACCGGGCAGCGGTGCGGGCGTCGGCGCGGGCGTTGCCGATGCTCAAACCGGGGCACTCGCTGCGTTTCACCTCGCTTCCTGAGGGCCAAGACCCTGACGATTTCATCAGCCGCAACGGTGTCGAGGCGATGCAGGCACGGCTGCGGGATGCAACAGCCTTTGTTGATTTCCTCTGGTCGCAAGAATACGCCTCCGCGCCGGTCGACACGCCGGAACGGATGGCCGATTTCCACATGCGTCTGCGCAGTCGAATTAAGGGTATTGCCGATGGCGGCGTGCGGGCGGCTTATCAAGATGTGATCGAAGGTCGGATTCAGGCCGAACGTGACCTGGCGCGGGGTCAACGCCGGGGCGGCAATGACAGGTTCTCCGGACCCCGTCGCAGTGGTGATCGGGGGCAAAAGGGCGTCTTTGGGAAAGCCATTGGTGACCCAAGCATCAAGCAGGCCGTTGAACGGCGCCTATCATCGGCGGCACAAGCCCTGCTGCTGAAGGTCATCTTAAATCATCCTGGCTTGATCGACGAGTTTGGTGAGGCACTTGGTTACACTGTTTTAAGTGATCAAAATCTTGACAAACTTCGTCAAGAAATCTTAGACATAGCAGGTCAAGATCCCGATCTGGACTCAGATGGATTAAAGGCCCGTCTTGCCGAACGCGGCCACCGCCATATATCTGGTATACTGAGCAGCGGGCATGATCTGAAAGCTGTGGCTTTCGCCAACCCTTCGGCTCCTTTCGATAAGGCGCGGACGGGGCTTGCAGATCTGTTAAGTAACGTACGTGTGTCGGAGTTGGACGATCGTCTGACCGAGGTTGGTGTCAATTTGGCTGAAACCTTGGATGAAGATGACTGGGCGCGTTTTTTGTTGTTTAAACAACAGGAAATGCAGGTGCGCTCCCAGATAGACGATTAGACAACTGCAGTAGGTCTCGGCCTGCTCGGTAAAATTTGGCGTGAGGGTCAGTTTCAAATGGCAACAAAAGCAGCGGCAGTGGCAGAAAATACCCCGGAACGGGAAGAGCCAAGCAAAGACGCCCCATTAATGGACAATATTGATCAGGCCGTCAAAAACCTGATCAAGCGCGGTAAAGAGCGCGGCTATTTGACCTATGAAGAGGTCAACGCAGCCCTGCCGCAAGAAGAGATGTCTTCAGAGCAGATCGAAGACGTCATGTCGGCGCTGAACGAGATGGGCGTGAATGTCGTGGAAGGCGAAGAAAGCGACGACAGTGAGACCAAAAATAGCGCCGAGGAACAAGAAAATTACACCAGTGGCAACGTTAATGATGACGACGTTGGCCGCACCGATGACCCGGTGCGGATGTATCTGCGCGAGATGGGCAGTGTTGAACTGCTGTCGAGAGAAGGCGAGATTGCGATTGCCAAGCGCATTGAGGCCGGCCGCGAAAT